>CAYVVV010000182.1:0-4905 GCA_964455325.1 uncultured Sphingosinicella sp.
GGAACTGGTCGGCGAGCTACTATCTACAGCTGCCACCGGTGCCCGAAACGGCGGGCAGTCGCGGCGAGATCGTGTTCGAGGACAGACACGTTGGGCTCGATGCCGAGGGGGCCGCCAGCAACAACCGCCGGGAGTTCCGCTATGCACCCTCCGAAGGTGAACTGGTGATGTTCCCGTCGTGGCTGTATCACCGCGTCGAGCCCCATGACGGCGAGGGCGATCGCATTTCGATAGCAATGAACTTCCACAGCCCCTGGCTGGAACCGTCGCGCTACTGGCGCTATCGCAAGGGCCGGTTGTGGAAGACGCTGCCTTGGCTGATGCGGCCGCTGGCACGTCTCACCGGCCTATGGGACCAGAGCGATCCGGGCGGGCCACCAGGCGCCGACATCAACCCGGACGCGCGGTACCTGTGACACCCGGGCGATCGCACGTCATGACCTGAGATGTCCCCGCCCCGCGGGTTGCACGCAACGACATCCTTCCGGTTGCGGTTATCGTCGGCCGCTGGCCCGGAGCAGGTCGGCTGAATCCCGAACCCGCCGCCGCAATCCCGAAGCGCGGCAACACGACCGACGGCTGCGTCGCGACCGCCGACGGCGGCCGGCATGCGAATACGACTTTTCCGGATAGCGCGAAGCGACCTTCGGCATGGTGCGGTGCCGGGCGACAGCGACGGATGGACAGCGAACAGCTACAGATCGAGCACCAGCCGTGTCGGATCCTCGATCGCCTCCTTGACACGGACGAGGAAGCTCACCGCCTCACGCCCATCGATCAGGCGATGGTCGTAGCTCAAGGCAAGATACATCATCGGGCGGCTGACGATCTGCCCGTTGCGGACGACCGGCCGCTCCTCGATACGATGCATGCCGAGCACACCCGACTGCGGCGGATTCAGGATCGGTGTCGACAGCAGCGAACCGAAGATGCCGCCGTTCGAAATGGTGAAGGTGCCGCCTTGCAACTCCTCGAGCTTCAGTTGGCCGTCGCGCGCGCGCCGGCCAAAGTCGGCGATCGCCTTTTCAGTCTCCGCGAACGACAGCTTGTCGGCGTCGCGCAGGATCGGCACGACGAGGCCGCCCGGCGAACTTACCGCGATGCCGATATCGGCATAATCGCGGTAGACGATCTCGTCGCCGTCGATGGCGGCGTTGACTGCCGGCACGTCCCTGAGCGCAAGGCAGCAGGCCTTGGTGAAGAAGCTCATGAAGCCCAGCCTGACGCCGTGCTTTTTCTCGAAGCTGTCCCGGTACGTCTCGCGCGCCGCAATCACCGCCGACATGTCGACGTCGTTGAACGTCGTCAGCATCGCCGCGGTGTTCTGCGCCTCCTTGAGGCGACGCGCGATCGTCTGGCGCAGGCGGGTCATGCGCACCCGCTCCTCGCGGCGCCCGGCGGCAGCCGGCACCGGAACGGGCTCGGACGGCGGAGCGCTGGCAGCACCACGCACATCGGCCTTGGTCAGCCGGCCGCCCTTGCCAGTACCGACGATCGTCGCTGCGTCCCAGCCGGTTTCCGCAAGCGCGACGGTGACGGCTGGCGAGTGCTTGACCGCCGGCTTCACAGCTGCCGGCGCGGGCGCGGCAGAGGCAGCCGGTGCCGTTGCGCTGGCGGCCTCCAGGCGCGCGATGACGGCACCAACGCTCACCGTGTCGCCGACCCTGGCGAGCTGCTCGCCGAGCACGCCGGCAGCAGGTGCCGGCACCTCGACCGCGACCTTGTCGGTTTCAAGGCTGACGATCGGCTCGTCGACCTTGACAGTGTCGCCTGGCGCCTTCAGCCATTCGCCGACGGTTGCTTCAGTGATCGACTCGCCGAGCGCGGGAACGATGACGTCGACAGCCATGTCTACTCCTTGTGTCCAAGCGCCTCGGCGACGAGTGCTTTTTGTTCGGCGGCATGGCGACTGGCAAGCCCCGTCGCCGTCGCCGCCGCCGGTGCCCGGCCGGCATAGACCGGCCGCTTCGCTGCAACGCCAGCATCGGCCAGCGCACACTCAAGCAAGGGTTCGACAAAGCGCCAGGCGCCGGCGTTCTTCGGCTCTTCCTGCGCCCAGACGAGCGTCTTCAGCTTCGTCATCCGCTTGAGGCGCACCACCAGCGGTTCGAGCGGGAACGGATAGAGCTGTTCGATCCGCACGATCGAGGTGCTGCTGTCGCCGGCGGCGTCGCGCGCCTCTGCGAGGTCGTAATAGACCTTGCCCGAACAGAGCACGAGCCGTTCGATCCGCTCGTCCTTCGGCGGGTTGGTATCCGACTTGATGCGCATGAAATGCGACGCACCGGTGAACTCGTCGATCGACGACACCGCCGCCTTGTGGCGAAGCAGCGACTTCGGCGTCATGATCACGAGCGGTTTCCGGAACGGCCGCGCCATCTGCCGTCGCAGCACATGGAAATAGTTGGCCGGCGTCGTGATGTTGCACACCTGCATATTGTCCTCGGCGCAGAGCTGCAGGTAGCGTTCGAGCCGCGCCGAGCTGTGCTCAGGCCCCTGCCCCTCGTAACCGTGCGGCAGCAGCATGACGAGGCCGTTGGCGCGCAGCCACTTGATCTCGCCCGAGGCAATGAACTGGTCGATGATCACCTGCGCACCGTTGGCGAAGTCACCGAACTGCGCCTCCCACAGCACCAGCGTCTTCGGGTCGGTGAGCGCGTAGCCGTACTCAAAGCCGAGCACGCCGAATTCGCTCAAGGGTGAATCGAGTACCTCAAAGCGCGGGTCAAGGGTGTTCAGCGGCACGTACTTGCCGCCGGTCTTCTGGTCGACCCAGACCGCGTGCCGCTGGCTGAAGGTGCCGCGTCCCGAATCCTGCCCGGACAGGCGGACGCCATAGCCGTCCTTCAGCAGCGTGCCGAAGGCGAGCGCCTCCGCCGTCGCCCAGTCGATGCCCTCGCCGGCGGCAATCGTCTCACCGCGCGCGGCGATGACCCGCTTCAGCGTCGGGTGGATGGCGAACCCGTCGGGGACAGCAGTGAGCACCTTGGCAACTGCGTCGATGACGGCGCGGTCGACACC
This sequence comes from uncultured Sphingosinicella sp., assembly GCA_964455325.1. Taxonomy (GTDB): domain Bacteria; phylum Pseudomonadota; class Alphaproteobacteria; order Sphingomonadales; family Sphingomonadaceae; genus Sphingosinicella. Next base: position 3,022 of record CAYVVV010000182.1, read on the forward strand.
GGTATCGATGCCGCGGCGCGCCGTTTCCGGATCGGCCGGGCGCCCGAGCCCCGACCAGCGCCCCTCGAACCAGTCGGCCTTGTTGGGCTTGTAGCCGGGCGCGGCCTCGAAATCCGTCTCGAGCCGGGCAACATAGGCCTTTGCCGTCGTTTCGACCCATTCGGCATTGATCAGGCCCTCGGCGGCCAGCCGCTCGGCATAGACCTCGCTGACCTTCGCCTTGGTCTTGATGACCTTGTACATCAGCGGCTGGGTGAAGCCCGGCTCGTCGCCTTCGTTGTGGCCGAACCGGCGGTAGCACCACATGTCGATAACGACGTCGCGGTTGAATGCCTGCCGGAACTCGGTGGCGAGCTTGGTGGCGAAGGTGACCGCCTCTGGATCGTCGCCATTGACGTGGAAGATGGGCGCCTGCACGGTCCGCGCCACGTCCGACGGATAGGGCGATGAACGCGCGAACTGCGGACTCGTGGTGAAGCCGATCTGATTGTTGATGATGAAGTGGATCGTCCCCCCGGTCGAATACCCCGGCACGCCCGAAAAGCCCAGGCATTCGGCAACGATGCCCTGCCCGGCGAAGGCCGCGTCGCCGTGCAGCAGCAGCGGCAGCACGGCATCGCGCGCATCGTCGCCGCGCAGCGTCTGCGCCGCGCGCACCTTGCCGAGCACGACCGGATTGACCGCTTCGAGATGCGACGGATTCGGCGTCAGCGACAGGTGCACGACGTTGCCGTCGAACTCGCGGTCGGTCGAGGTGCCGAGGTGGTACTTGACGTCACCCGAGCCGCCGACCTCCTCAGGGTTCGACGAACCGCCGGCAAACTCGTGGAAGATCGCCCTGAACGGCTTCTGCATGACGTTGGCGAGTACGTTCAGGCGCCCGCGGTGCGCCATGCCGATAACGATTTCCCTGACCCCGTGCGCGCCGGCAACCTTGATGACGCTTTCGAGTGCGGGCACCATCGCCTCGCCGCCATCTAGGCCGAAGCGCTTCGTGCCCACGTATTTCTTGCCGAGAAACGCCTCGAACTGTTCGGCTTCGATGATCTTGTTGAGGATCGCCTTCTTGCCTTCGGCGGTGAAGTGGATGTCGGCGTGGCGGCCCTCGATCCGCTCCTGGATGAAGCGGCGCTCCTCGATGTCGTTGATGTGCATGTATTCGACGCCGACGTGGCCGCAGTAGTTGCGCTGCAACGTCTCGACGAGGTTGGCGACGGTGATCTCCTCGATCCCCATGACGCCGCCGAGGTAAACGATCCGGTGCTGGTTACCGCCGACAAAGCCGTGAAATTCGGGCGTCAGCTCTTCGGGGAACGGACGATCGGCAAGCCCGAGCGGGTCGAGCTGCGCGGCAAGATGGCCGCGCACCCGATAGGTACGGATCAGCATCATCGCGCGCAGCGCGTCGTCGGCGGCCTGCCGGATCTGGTCGTAGCTGGCGGGCGGCGCCCTGAGCGGCCCGGCCTTTTCCGGCGCGGGCTTTGGCGCCGGCGTCAGCTGCGTCGGATCGAGCGCGGCCGTCAGATCGTCGGCGGGCGCGACCGGCCAGTTCGCCCGCTGCCACGACGGTCCGCGAACGACCCGCTCGAGACCGGCAAAATAGCGCTGCCAGCCGGCATCGACCGAAAGAGGGTCGTCGGCGAACTTCCGATAAAGCGATTCAACGAACGCGGCGCTAAGGCCTTCAACGCCAAGGGGATGATCGCCTTCGAAACCCATCAGTCTTTCCAGCATGCCGCAACTGTCGCACACAATCCCTACGCAGGACGTCGGGCAAATGCAAACCGATGCCTACAGGTGTCGGCCCGATGACAATCAGTGCAAACGGCGCTCTAGGTCACCGACTCATAAATCGCATCCAGATTTTTGAGGCGGCGAGTTTGA
>CAYVVV010000183.1:0-4900 GCA_964455325.1 uncultured Sphingosinicella sp.
TGGCCAACGCCATCGCCAGGGGAAGGCTCGCGCATGCTTTCCTGCTGACCGGCGTCCGCGGTGTCGGCAAGACGTCGACGGCGCGCCTTATCGCAAAGGCACTGAACTGCATCGGCGCCGACGGTAACGGCGGCCCCACCATCGAGCCGTGCGGGGTCTGCGAGCCCTGCGTCGCCATCACCGAGTCGCGCCACATCGATGTCATTGAAATGGACGCGGCATCACGCACAGGCGTCGACGATGTGCGCGAGATCATCGAGGCGGCGCGCTATGCCGCCGTGTCGGCGCGCTTCAAGGTGTACATCATCGATGAAGTGCACATGCTGTCGCGCAATGCTTTCAACGCTTTGCTGAAGACGCTTAAAGAGCCGCCGCCCCACGTCAAGTTCATCTTTGCGACCACCGAAATACAGAAGGTGCCGGTGACGGTGCTGTCGCGCTGCCAGCGCTTCGACCTCAGACGCATTCCGGCCGAACTGCTTGCGCAACATTTCACGGCGATTGCCGCGCAGGAAGGCGCCGAGGTCGATGACGATGCGATGCAGCTCATCGCGCGTGCCGCGGAGGGTTCGGTACGCGATGGCCTGTCGATACTCGATCAGGCAATCGCGCATGGTCACGGTCGGGTTCGCGCAAGCGAGGTTCGCGACATGCTCGGCCTGTCCGACCGCGGCCGCACGCGCGAACTCATGGCCGCACTGCTGGCAGGAGACGGTCGCGGCGCGCTCGGCAATCTTGGTGAGCAGTATGCGCTTGGCAGCGGCCCCGATTCGGTGTTCGAGGCGCTGCTGGAGCTTGTCCATGGCGTGACGCGTGCGCAGGCGACGGGCGCGGCCGACCTGGCGTTGTCCGAAGCCGATCGCGCGGCCGTCGCCGACTGGTCGCGGCAGCTTGCGCCGGCGGCGCTGCACCGCCTGTGGCAGTTGCTGCTGAAGGGTCTTGCCGAAATCCGGTCGGCGCCGATGCCGATGCAGGCTGCCGAAATGGCGCTGCTCAGGATCGTGCACGCGTCGAGCCTTCCCGATCCGGATGGCCTTGTCCGCAGGCTGCTTGGCGAGCCGGGCGCAAACCCGCCGACCGTTGCGCAATTGCCGCCGCGCACGTCGGCGGAGCCGTCATTGCCGCTCAACTTCCGCGCACTGGTCAAGCTGTTCGACGACAACCGCGAACCGGTGCTCGAAGCCATGCTGCACGACCACTGCCAGCTTGTCCGCTTCGCGCCGCCGGTACTCGAACTCAACGCGAACGGACCGATGCCGGCCGATTTTGCCTCGCGCGTCGCCCAGCGGCTCGGCGAGTGGACGGGAGTGCGGTGGACGATCACCATGTCGTCGTCAGCAGGCGAGCCCTCGCTTCGGGCTCAGGAAGAGGCACGTGTCGCCGCAGAGCGCGCGGCAGTGATGGCCGATCCCAATGTCCGTGCCGTCCTTGCGGCCTTTCCCGACGCGGAACTGATCAGCTATGAGCGCGGCCCGACAGCAGTGAGCGAGACGAGGAACGCCGGATGAAGAGCATTCAGGACATCATGAAGGCGGCGCAGAATGTGCAGGCGGAGCTGGAAAAGGCGCAGGCCAGGCTAGACTCGATCGAGGTCGAGGGCGTTTCCGGTGGCGGCCTGGTCACGGTACGTGCAACGGCGAAAGGGCGCATCATCAAGATCGACATCGACCCGTCGCTGATCGTCCCCGCCGACAGGGACATGCTGGAGGATCTTCTGGTCGCGGCGTTCAACGACGCGCGCGGCAAGGCGGATGCGGCGTCGAACGAGGAGATGCAGAAGATGCAGTCGGCGCTTCCGCTGCCGCCGGGGTTCAAGCTGCCGTTCTAGGTGCGGTGCCTGCCCGACGGCGGCGGCTTGGTCAGATGCCGAGGCAACCGTCCATGCCGTCGTTGTCGACGACACGGATCCAGCGTTCGATGCGACGTGCGTAACGCTTCGTATAGCCGCGCGGGTTGCGGGCATCGCGCTTGATGGGCGAGGGCAGGACGGCGACCAGCCGCGCCGCCTCGTTGCGGGTCAGGTCGCGCGCGCTCTTGTCGAAATAATGCCGCGCGGCCGCCTCGGCGCCGTAGACGCCAATGCCGAACTCGGCAATGTTGAGATAGACTTCCATGATCCGGCGCTTGCCCCAGCCAAGTTCGATGAGCGCGGTGAAATAGGTTTCGAGGCCCTTGCGGAGCCAAGACCGCTCAGGCCAGAGGAATGCGTTCTTGGCTGTCTGCTGGCTGACCGTCGAGCCACCGCGCAATCGGCGCCCCGCGGCATTCGCCTCGATCGCCTCGGAGATCGCTTCGACGTCAAAGCCCATGTGCGAACAGAACTTGGCGTCCTCGCCCGCGATGACCGCGCGCGGCAGGTCCGGATCGAGGTCGGCGAGTGGCGTCCAGTCGCGCTTCACCGTTTTGCCGACGACGAAGTCGTGGATCATCGGCACCGTCGCGGGGACCGGCACGAACCGATAGAGCGCGACCCAGATCAGTGTTAAAATAAATATATAGAGCAGCGGCTTGACAACATACCGCAGGACCCGCCCGCGCCGAACCGCCCCGTGTCGCCTGCCCATGACTGGCGTTTAGCACAGACACGGGCGCTGGCCAGAGGCTGCGCAGGCCCAGGCAGTCTGCCGGCCCATGCGCAGGGGTCGGATGCTAGGCTTCTTCGAGCAGGCGGCGTTCGCTGGCGATCGTCTTGATCGCCTTCTGCAGCTTCTCGAACGCGCGCACCTCGATCTGCCGGACCCGCTCGCGGCTGATGTCATATTGCTGGCTCAGTTCCTCGAGCGTCTTCGGTTCCTCGGCAAGGCGTCGCTCGCTGAGGATATGCCGCTCGCGGTCGTTGAGCACGGCCATTGCCTCGGCAAGCAGCGCCGAGCGGATGTCTGCTTCTTCGCGCTCGGCGACAATCTCGTCCTGGATCGGGCCTTCGTCGGTCAGCCAGTCCTGCCACTGGCCCTCGCCCTCGGCGTCAGAACGCAGCGGCGCGTTGAGGCTGGCATCGCCGCCCATCGCCATCCGCCGATTCATCGACACCACCTCGTCCTCGGTAACGCTGAGGTCGGTTGCGATCTGCCTGACGTCCTCGGGCCTGAGATCGCCATCCTCCAGCGCGTTGATCTGGCCCTTGATGCGGCGCAGGTTGAAGAACAGCTTCTTCTGCGCCGCCGTCGTGCCGATCTTGACGAGACTCCAAGAGCGCAGGATGAACTCCTGGATCGATGCCCTGATCCACCACATGGCGTAGGTCGCCAGGCGGAAACCCTTGTCAGGCTCGAACTTCTTGACGCCCTGCATCAACCCGATGTTGCCCTCGGAAATCAGCTCGCTGACCGGCAGGCCGTAGCCGCGATAGCCCATGGCGATCTTGGCGACGAGCCGCAGGTGGCTGGTGACGAGCCGGTGCGCCGCTTCGGTGTCCTGATGCTCGCGCCAGCGCTTGGCGAGCATGAACTCCTCCTCGGGAGCGAGGATTGGGAACTTCCTGATCTCGCTGAGGTAGCGGTTGAGCGAAAGCTCGCCGCCAAGGGCAGGGATTGTCGCGGGAAGTTTGGCTTCGGCCATTGGCTGGTCTCTTTGCATAGGAAGGGAGGCATGCAACGGTTGTCAATCGCAAACCGCCAGCGCCGTGATCAGTTCCTGCATATCTTGGGGCAGCGGGCTTTCAAAAGCGAGATTTTCTTCGGTGCGTGGATGCTTGAGCTTTAGGCTTGCCGCATGCAGTGCCTGACGATGGAAATCCAGCAACTTCAACGTATCGCGATGCACGGCGCGCGTGCGGCCGTACAGTGGGTCGCCGAGCAGCGGATGACCGATCGAGGCCATGTGCACGCGCACCTGATGCGTCCGGCCCGTTTCCAGCCGACATTCGACGAGCGCGGCGTCGCGCAGCGGGCGCACCGTCAAATAGTGTGTAACCGCGTGTTTGCCGCGGCCGTCTTCGACGATGTCCATCTTCTTGCGATTGCGCGTGCTGCGGCCGATTGCGCCTGCGATTCGACCAGCGGGTGGCTGTGGTCGACCGGCGACGACCGCCGCATAGCGCCGGCCAACGCTGTGCGCGGCAAACTGTCGCGCGAGGTGTTCATGGGCGAAATCGGTCTTTGCGGCGACGAGCAAGCCCGACGTGTCCTTGTCGATGCGATGGACGATGCCCGGACGGGCGACGCCGCCGATACCGGACAGCTGTCCGGCGCAATGGTGCAGCAGCGCGTTGACAAGGGTGCCGTCGGGATTGCCGGCGGCCGGGTGCACGACCAGCCCGGCGGGCTTGTCGATGACGATGAGGTCGGCGTCCTCGTAGGCGATGGTCAATGCGATCGCCTGTGCTGCGTTGGTGGCGGGGGACGCGGGGGGTATGTCGACGATGAACACATCGCCCGCACCGACCCTGTGCGACGGCGCGAACTGCCTGCCGTCGGGCGTGGTCACGCATCCGCCAGTAATCAGCGCCTTCAGCCGTTCGCGCGAAAGCGCCGTCAGCAGGTCGGCGAGCGCGCGGTCGAGCCGCTGACCCGAGGCGTTGGGTGGAATTGTAATGCGCTGTTGCATGGCCTAGCGATGTCGGCATGTCGATCCGGATTGCAAGGGCGGCGATGATGACAATCCGCGGCGACTGCGCCGCGCGGGCGCCGCAGGAGGCGTGCGGCCTGCTGCTCGGTACGCGCGAGCGGATCGATCGTGCGCTGCCGGCAGCGAACATCGCCGCGGACCCTGCACGCCGTTTCGAGATCGACCCGGCAGTGCTGTTCGCTGCGCATCGCGCCGCGCGCACCGGTGCGCCCGCCATCGTCGGCTGCTACCACTCGCATCCCCGCTGCAATGCCGACCCATCGGCGACCGATGCAGCGCAGGCGTTCGATGACGACTGGATCTGGCTGATCGTTGGCGCCGACGCCGAAGCCGA
>CAYVVV010000184.1:0-4839 GCA_964455325.1 uncultured Sphingosinicella sp.
CGCTCATCCCGAGCGAAGTCGAGGGACGCAGTACCGGTCGTGCGTCTCTCGACTTCGCTCGGGATGAGCGGGTTTGGGGCGCCGGAGGGCGGGTTTGCGTCGCTCACCGGGTAAAATCCTGTCGCAGCCGCGCCACATCGGCCGCTGCCAGCGGCCCGGGACAGGTCCAGGCGCGGCCGTCGATCCGGTGCACGCGCCGCGCCGCGCCGGCGGCGTCGTCCTGCCATTGCTGTGCCATCGAGAACTGACCGGCGCGATAGCGGCTGAGCACGAGTGGCAGCCCGGCATGGCGGCGCAGCCATTCGCGCGACACGCGCTGCGCCGGCTGGGTCTGGTGCGCGATACCGGCATGGGCGAGCAGTTCGGCGCTGACCGAATCCGCTGCTGGTGTCAGGCCGCCCGCCGTCACCATCAGCGCCGGTCGCCGCGTCGGCGGCGGCGCGCCCAGCCGCGCGTCCATACAGCCGACGATCGCTTCGCCGCGCGCCGGCGTGCCCAGCGCGGCAGCGACGCGCCGGATGTTGGCACGCATATCTGCGATCGAACGCGGTGGCGGCACGTCGAGCACGGCGATACCGAGCCGTGCCGCCAGCGACGTGGCGGTCTGTCCGCCCAGACCGGCGGTGATGACAAGGTCCGGGTCGAGCGCAACCACCGACGTCAAAGTGCCATTGTTGCGGTGCAGCCCCTTTGCCTTGCCTGCCAGCGGCGTTTCGTCGGCATCGTGGCCGAATGACGTCACCGACACGACCTGTCCCGGCCTTGCCAGCAGCAGCACCAGTTCATCGGTGCACAGATGGCCGATCGAGGCGACCCGTACCGGCGCCGCAAGCGCGGGGAAGGCGAGGACGAGCAGCAATGCCAACACCCCGTCCCGGAACGGCGAGGCTTGTCGCCTGCCCCGTCGCCGGGGATGAGCCTGGCGATTGCTTATCCGCCCCATCGCACGCGCAGTCCGCCGTACGCCGCGATGCCCTGCGTCGCGTAGCCGAACACGTCCTCGTACTGGACGTCGAACAGGTTCTCGACCCGCGCGGTCAGCGTGAACGCCTTGCCGAGAGGCACGCTGGCGCTCATTGTCGCCAGCACATAGTCGCCCAGGCTGACGTCGCGCGCCGGAAAGCTGTCGAAGTCGACATCGCGGCGCGGGCCGACGTAGTTCGCAAGCAGACTGACGGTTGCCGTGCCCAGCTCGGCGGTCGCCGAGACTCCGGCAGTGTGGCTGGCGCGGCGCACCTCGCGCACGCGCGCGGCGCCGGCGACCTGCCCCTCGTCGGCATCGAGGTACGTGTAGTGGCCGGCAAGCGACAGCCAGGGGCGGGGTGCCACGCTGACGCTTGCCTCGACGCCGCGGCGCCGGCTGCTGCCGGTGGCGTTGGCGACGCTCGACAGGAACGTGGCCGGGTCGAACGTCGACACGATCTCGTCCTCAAGGTCGACATCGAAATAACCGATGTTCGCGGTGACCGGGCCGCGACGATAGCCGATGCCGACGTCCCAGCCAAAGGCGCGTTCGGGTTTCAGATCGGGATTGCCGACGAAGCTGCCGGGAAAGAAACCGAACATTTCGGTAAAGGTCGGGTCGGTGACACCCCTGCCGGCGCTGGCGTTCAGCGACCAGCCGTCGCCAGTGCCGTAGCGGGCGGCCAGCCGCCAGGTGGTGGCGTTGGCGAAACGGTCGTTGTCGTCGTGACGGATGCTCGCGGAAACGGCCAGCGCGCCGGCGGCGAGGCCATAGTCGGCAATCAGGCTGACGCGGTCGCGGCGCCGGCGCTGGTTGGTGCCCCCGAAGAATCCCTCGTCGCGAGCCGTGAAAATCTGCTCGCGATACTCGGCGGCGCCGGTCAGCCGGTGCTCGATTGCGCCGGTCGAAAGCGTGAACCCGGTCTGGTAGCCGGCGCGGAAGGTTTCCGCATCGGTGCGGTTGACGAACGTGTCGCCGCTGCGGTTGATGTTGTCGGTCGTCAGGTAGGTTCCGAACAGTTCGTGCCGCCATGGCGCATTCAGCCGGACATGGGCACGGAGCGCGGTCGAGCGGATCCGCGTCTGGTCGGGCGTGTCGGCACGCAGAAACGTCGTCGGATCAAAGCCGTCGAACTCGGCGCGTGACGTCACATGGCGTGCGACGAGAACGATCTCGCCCCGCTCGGTCGGGCGCAGCACCGCTTTTGCCGAAGCGGTCAAGCTGCGAAATCCGTCGCGTTCGCTGATGCCGCCGCTGAAGCTGTCGATGCCGTCGGTCTCGAAGCGGCTCGCCTGCACGACGATACCGGCCTTGTCGCTGCCGGCATCGACGCCTCCGGCAAGGCGCAGCGTATCGAACGAGCCGCCCTCGGCGCTGCCGAAGAAGCCGGGGGAAAGACCGGGATCGCGGCTGGTGACCGCGACGACGCCGCCGATCGCTTCCGATCCCCACAGCGCGGACTGCGGGCCGCGCAGCAGCTCGACGCGGTCGATGCCATCGGCAGCCAGCGTTTCCCAGCGGAACTCGCCCGAGCTTGCCGGGTCGTTCGCCTCGATGCCATCGACGAAAACCAGTGTGTGGTTGGCTTCGGCACCGCGCAGTCGGACCTGCGTCTGCGCGCCAACCGATCCGGCGCGCGCGATCGACACGCCCGGGGCGAGTCGCAGCAGATCGACCAGTTGCGGCGTTTCGACCGACTCGATCGAGCGCGTGTCGATGATGTCGACAAGGGCCGGCGTCGCGTCGATGGCGACCGGCTGGCGCGCCGCGGTCACCACCAGTTCCGGGTCAATGGTCAGAGCAGTCGAAAAACCAAAAAGAGCAGCAATCATAATGCCTCCTGGACAATAGTTCATCTATCGTCACAGCGGGCATGACTGCTCGCACGCGATCGGCTGGACCCGGCCGGGCGTGGACGACCAACATGGCAGGTTTCCTGGCTCGCGGATCACCGCCTCGCGTGTCGCCTTCCCGGGCTATCCCAGTGGCATGATGACGCGCAGGCTAGCCGCCTACAGTTGCGGGCACAGCGCCGGACTTCGACCGGCTTCCCTTTTACCCCCGTCGCCGGGGCACCATGTCAGCGCGCGGGATACGCCCGGCAAACGCGTCTTGCAAGTGGGAAGGGGCTCTGCTAACCGCGCCGCTTTCCTGCTGCGGCTGGTCGGAAACCAGCCGCGCCAGACGGAGCAGACGATCATGAAGAGCGGTATCCACCCCGACTATCACACCATCACGGTGCAGATGACCGACGGGACCACTTACCAGACGCGTTCGACCTGGGGCAAGGAAGGCGACACGCTGCAACTGGAAATCGACCCGACGTCGCACCCGGCGTGGACCGGCGGCGCCCAGAAGGTGCTTGACACCGGCGGCCGCGTCGCGCGCTTCAACAAGCGCTTCGGCGGCCTGTCGCTCGGCAAGAAGTAGGACTCAGGCGGCGGCAAGCTCCGCCACCATCGCCTTCGCTGCGGCATAGTCGGCCTTGCCGTTCGGCGCGCGCGGCACCTTGGGCACGATGTGGAGCGCCTTTGGTGCCTTGTAGGCGGCAAGGTGACGACGCGCATGGCCGATGATCTCCTGCGGTTCGGCCGGGCCGTTGACCTCGACGACGGCGGTCACCGCCTGCCCCCATTTGTCGTCGGCGACGCCGAACACCAGCGCGTCCTCGACCGCCGGGTGCGATTTCAGCGTCTCCTCGACCTCCTCGGGAAAGACCTTTTCGCCGCCGGTGTTGATGCACTGGTTGCCGCGCCCCATCAGCGTCATCGAACCGTCGGCCTCGAGAATGGCGTGATCGCCAGCCATCGAATATCGCTTGCCGTCAATGATGACGAAGGTCGCCGCGGTCTTCGCCGCGTCCTTGTAGTAGCCGCGCGGCAGCAGCCCGCCGCGCGCGATGCGGCCGACTTCGCCCGGCGCCACCGGACGCAGCTGTTCATCGACCACGATCGTGTCGGGGTCGTGCATGAACCGCGTCGGGGCGCCGGCGTTCGCCGCCGACTGGACGGCGGCGCCCATGCCGAGGCTCTCCGACGAGCCGAGCGAGTCGATCAGCACCATGCCCGGATTGTGCTTCAGCAGCCCGGCCTTGACTTCGGGACTCCACATCGTTCCCGACGAGATGATCATCTGCAGCGAGGTGATGTCGCCGCCATCATTGTCCAGCGCGCGCAGCAGCGGCCGCGCGAACGCGTCGCCGACGATGACGGCATTGGTCGGCTTGTGCCGCGCGCAGGCCTCGATCGCTTCCAGCGGCTGGAAGCTCGGGCTTGGCAGTGTCACCACCGAGCCGCCGCAGGCGAGCGTGTAGATGCCCATCAGGAACCCCGAACCGTGCATCAGCGGCGGCATCACCAGCATCCGCCGCCGGCCAAGCCCCTGGCTGACGTTGTCGAGATGCGCGTCCAGGCTTTCGACCGGTGCGCCGCCGAAATCGGGCGCGCCGCCGCCCAGCATCGTCCAGATGACATGCTGGTCCCACATCACGCCCTTCGGGTAGCCGGTGGTGCCGCCGGTGTAGATGAACAGCATGTCGTCGGCGGCGTGCTGTTGCGAAGGCAGCGCTGCATCGGCCGTTGCCGCCGCCTCGAACGCGTTGCTGCCGCCAACCTCGAGCCACAGCTTGACACCGGGCAGCCGCGCCTCGATCGCGCCGACAAGCGGCGCGAACTCGGCGTCGTAAACCACGACTGCAGCATCGGAATTGTCGAGGATGTACCACAGCTCCTCGCCCGTGTAGCGGTAATTGACGTTGACGTGGACGAGCCGCGCCTTGAAGCCGGCATAGGTGGTTTCAAGATAGGCCGGACTGTTGCGCATAAGGTGCGCAAGCTTGTCGCCGGGCTTGGCCCCCGCCGCGATGAAGGCGGCGG
>CAYVVV010000185.1:0-4837 GCA_964455325.1 uncultured Sphingosinicella sp.
CGCCCACCGGCGGCGACGCGCTGACCGCGCGTGTCGACGCCCGCCCGGACGACGACCGTTTCGCGCTTGACGGCCGCCTGTCGGCGCCGCCCGACGGCGTCATTGCAAGCTGGCTCAAACTCGACCGGCCGCTGCGCGCCATGGTCGGCGGCAACGGCAGCTGGCAGCGCTGGGCGGGTACGATGACGGCGCGCTACGGCGACGATGCGCTCGCCGATCTCGCGCTCACCGCCAGTGCCGGACGTTTCACCGTCAGGGGAACGGCGGCGCCTGGGCTGGTCATCGGCGGCCTCGTGCGCCGGCTCGGCAGCCGCGACGTCGCCGTCGACGCCGCCGCCACCATCGCCGAACGTCGAGTCGAGGGCAGCGTCGACCTCCGTTCGCCCTCGATCGACATTGCCGCAACGGGAATCGTCGACCTTGCCGCGAGCCGCTACGAGGGTGTCGAGATCACCGCGCGCCTGCTCGATCCGTCGGCGCTGATCCGCACGCTGTCGGGCGACGACATCACGCTGGCGCTGGCGCTCGACGGCAGCATCGGCGCGGCACGGGTCGATTATCGGTTCGACGCCGACTGGCTGGCACTGGCAACGACGCGGCTCGAGCGTGTTGTCGCCGAGGGCGAAGGCGCACTGCCGCGGCGCGAGTTGCGCTTCCCGATCACGCTCAGCGTGGCGCGCGTCAGCGGGGTCGACGAGTTCGTTGAGCAGCTGGCCACCGGCGTCCGCCTCGCCGGCGCGCTGACCATCGACGGCCGCGACATCATCGGCCGAAACATGGCGCTAAGGACCGACCGATTGACCGCGGTTGCCGATGTGCTCGTCGACACGTCGAACGGGCGTTACGACGTCGACGCCAGGGGCACCGTCCCGCGCTACGCGATCGACGGTCTTGGTGTCGTCGATGTCGACGCGGCGCTCAACTTCGTGCCCGAGCCGAGCAATCCGCGCCAGCTGCGAATCCGTGGCAGCGTTGATGCGCGCGTGACGCGGCTCGACAACGAATTTCTTGCCTGGCTGTTCGCCGGTCTGCCGCAGCTGTCGGCACGGATCGACCGCACGCCCGACGGTACTGTCGCGTTCGCCGACGCGGTACTGCGCTCGCCCGACATGCGCGTCAGCGGCAGCGGCCGCTACGCGCTCGGCCAGCGGATAGCCTTCTCAGGTCGCGCGCAATCGACGCGCTTTGGCGGTTTTGACGTAACGCTCGGCGGCGTTATCGCGCGGCCTGAGGCGACGGTGCTCATCGACCGCTACAATGCCGGCATCACGCTCAATGCCGTGCGTGCGCGCTTCGTGCCACAGCCCTACGGCTACGCCTTCGACGCCAGCGCCGACTCGGTCGCCGGCGAGGTCAGTAGCGTGGGACGGATCCTGACCGAGGCCGGCACGACACTGTTCGACATAGCGGCGGTGCGCTTCGCCGGGATGACGGCAAGCGGCCAACTGCACCCTGTCGACGGTACCTCCGCCGCCACCGGCGCGCTCGATGTCAGTGGAGCCGGCATCAGCGGTACCGTGCGGCTGTCGCCGGAGGGAACCGTGCAACGCTTCGACGCGCGTCTTGCCGCCCGGTCCGGACGGCTGGCAATCCCGGCGCTCGTCGGTATCCGCCGCGGCACGCTCGACGGCACGCTCGTTCTCGCCGCCGATGGCGCCGACATCAGCGGCGGCTTCGACGTCGAAGGCGTCACCAGCGGGCAACTGTTCCTGAAGTCGGCCAAGGGCACGCTCGAAATGAAGCGCGGCGAGGGCTCGGCCATTCTGATCGCTGCCGGTGAACGCGGTGCACCGTTCACGCTCGACACGGCGGCAAGCTTCGATCCGGAGCGCATCGTCGTCACCAGCAACGGCAGCATCGCCAGGCAGCCGTTCGCGCTGCGCGGACCCGCCGTACTGACGCGGCATTCAGGGGGCTGGCGGCTGCCGCCGGTGGTACTGACCTTGCCGACGGGGAGCGCCCGGCTGGGCGGCAACTTCGGCGCGACGACCGAGGTCAGCGCCGACCTCGACGGCGCCGGACTCGAGCTGTTCGAGCTGTTCACGCCCGGTATCGGCCTCGACGGCGAGGCCAGCGGCATCGTCGACATGAGCTTTGTGCGCGGCCGCCTGCCGCGCGGCGAAGCTAAGCTGCGTGTCCGCGATTTCACGCGCGTCACCGGCGGCATCGCGGCGCCGGTCGACATGGCGATAGTCGCCCGGCTGGAGGCCGACAAGGCGGTGATGCGCGCGGCGTTCCAGCGCAATGGCGAGCGCTTCGGCATCTTTCAGGCGCGACTTGCCGAAATCCCTGGCGAAATCGACGATCCCTGGATCGAACGCATCGCGCGGGCGCCGCTGTCTGCGCAGCTGCGCTGGCGCGGTCCGTCGGAGATGCTGTGGCCGCTGACCGGCGTCGGCGCGATCAGCATGCGCGGGCGTATCGGCGTCGCCGTCGACATGACCGGCGTCGTCGGCGATCCGGTACTGGTCGGTCTCGTGCGTGCTCGCGGTGCCCGCGTCGAAAGTGCGATCACCGGTACGGCCGTCGACAACATTGTCCTCGACGGGCGGTTTAACGGCTCACGGCTCGACCTGACGCAGTTCAGCGGCGTCGCCGGTAAGGGATCGATCAGCGGCAGCGGCGTCATCGACCTGTCGCTCGAGCGCGGCTTTCCGATCGACATCCGCCTGCAGCTTGACGAAGCCGATATGCTCAATCGCGAGGATCTGCGTGCGACCGCAAGCGGCCCGCTGCACATTCACAACAGCCCCGATGGCGCGCTGATCAGTGGCGAGCTCGAGATCGACAAGGCCCGCTTCCGCATCGGCCGCCCTGCCGCCGCCGAGGTGCCGGCGCTGAAGGTGCGCGAGACCAACGTCAATCTGGTTCGTACGCACTCGGCGACCGCCGCTGCCGAGCCGACGATCTGGCGCCTGGACGTCAAGGCGCGCGGCAACAACCAAATCGACGTTCGTGGCATGGGGCTCGATTCGGAATGGTCAGCCGATCTCGAAATCCAGGGATCGGCGAACGCGCCGCGTCTCGGTGGCACCGCCAGGCTGATTCGCGGCGACTATGAATTCGCCGGCCGGCGTTTTGATCTGACGCGCGGCGAACTGCGCTTCACCGGCAGCTATCCGCCCGACCCTGTCGTCGACATCGCCGCCGAGGCACGGGTCGAAGGCCTGACCGCGACCATCGCCATCCGCGGCACCGGCCAACGCCCGGAGATCGCCTTCAACTCGATTCCGGCACTGCCGCAGGACGAGGTGCTCTCGCGCGTGCTGTTCGGCACGTCGATCGCCAACCTGTCAGCACCCGAAGCGCTGCAGCTTGCCGGCGCCGTCACCTCGCTGCGTGGCGGCAACGGGCTCAATCCAATCGATTCGGTGCGCCGTGCGGTCGGGCTCGACCGGCTGCGCGTGCTACAGTCGAACAGCGCCACCGGACAGCGGACCGCCGTTGCCGCTGGAGAATATATCGCCGACCGCGTTTACGTCGAGGTTGCCACCGACGCGCAGGGCTACACGGCAACACAGCTCGAGGTCGAACTGACGCGCGCGCTTTCGATCCTTAGTTCGGTGGCGACGCTCGGCGGCACCAGCATCAATCTTAAATGGTCGAAGGATTACTGACCGGTCCCGCGGCCGATCAGTTCGCGCGCGATGGCGTCGGCAACGCGGTCAGTCGGCATGCCGCTGGCGTCGGAGCGCTCGAAGATGTCGGCGAGCCGTGGCTCGATCCTGGCGATTCGCTCGCGAACGTGCACCGCATCACCGTCACCCAGATATTCGGCGACGACGTTAATGATGCCGCCGGCGTTGATGACATAGTCGGGCGCGTAGAGGATACCGCGCGCGAACAGACGCTCGCCGTCGGCCTCGGTCGCCAACTGGTTGTTGGCCGCGCCGGCGACGACGGCGACGGCGAGCCGGGGAATGGTCCGCTCGTCAAGGATGGCACCGAGCGCGCACGGTGCCAGCACGTCGGCTTCGATGGCGAGGATTTCGTCGACGCCGACGACGCTTGCGCGCAACTCGCCGGCGGCGCGGTTGGCGCGTGCAGCGTCGATGTCGGCGACGGTCAGCTTCGCGCCAGCGTCGGCGAGCAGGCGTGCCAGCGCATAGCCGACACTGCCAAGCCCCTGGATCGCGACATGGATGCCGTCGAAGCCCTCGCGGCCGAACTTGTGGCGAACCGCCGCGCGCATGCCCAGGAACACGCCTTCGGCCGTCGACGGGCCGGGGTTCCCTCCCGCCTTGCCGCCCTCGACCGGCAATCCTGACACGAACTTCGTCCGGCGCGCGATAACGGTCATGTCATGGTCGGTCATGCCGACATCCTCGGCGGTGACGTAGCGCCCGCCGAGCGTGTTGATGGCGACGCCGAGCCGCTCAAGCAGCGCGTCGGACTTGTCGACGCCGGGCCGCTTGAGCAGCACTGCCTTGCCGCCGCCCATCGGCAGCCCGGCCATCGCGTTCTTGTAGCTCATCCCGCGCGACAGTCGCAGCGCGTCGGTGATCGCCGCCACGTCGTCGGCATAGTCCCAGTAGCGGCAGCCGCCGGCAGCCGGGCCAGCCGCGGCCGCGTAGCTCGGCGGGGTCACCTCGAGCTCGACGTCGATCGTGGGCAGCGGGACGACCTCCAGTCGAGCGGGATCGGTCCATGCGTCGCCCAGAAAGATCTGGTACTCGACCGAATCCACCAGGCGCGCCAGCTCGCCCACGTAAACGCCGGGCCGCCCCTCGGCCGGGCTCAGCGCCACGGTGGTCTGGCCGCCGCGACCGGTTTCAAGATCGCTCCGGCCGTCATGGGGAAGCTGCCCTGAGCAAGTCACCTCGAACCGCACCGGCTC
>CAYVVV010000186.1:0-2957 GCA_964455325.1 uncultured Sphingosinicella sp.
TTCCTCTCAGCCGTACACCTCGCCACCGCCGTCGCCTTCTGGCCGTGATTGAGTCTGGACCCCAATCAGGACAGACTCAGGCCGGGACTGCGGTGCCGAGGTAGTTGATGCGCGTGTCGTCGCCGAGTTCAAAGCCACGCGACGGCTTGAAGACAATGCCGCGCACGTCAGTAACGGCAAGGCCAGCCGCCGACATCGCGGCGCGCAGCTCGTCGGGGGTCAGGAAGCGCGTCCAGTCGTGCGTGCCGCGCGGGATCATCCGCAGCACATATTCAGCGCCGACGATGACCGTCGCGTAGGACAGCGCGGTACGGTTGGGCGTCGAGAAGACGACGAGGCCGCCCGGCGTGACGAGGTCGCGCACGGTCCTGAGGAACAGCGGCACATCGGCGACATGCTCGACCACCTCCATGCAGGTAACGAGGTCGAAGCGCCGCCCCTCCCCAGCCAGCCGTTCGACCGACGCCTGCCGGTAATCGATGTCCAGCCCCGCCACAGCGGCGTGGGCGCGCGCGACGCCGATCGCTTCGGCGGCGGCATCGATGCCAGTGATGCGCCCGCCCAGCCGTGCCAGCGGCTCGGCAAGGATGCCGCCGCCGCAGCCGATGTCGAGCACGTCGAGACCGGCAAGCCAGCGCCGTTCGCGACCGTCGCGGCCGAAATGCGCCAGCGCCCGCTCGCGGATGTAGCCGAGGCGCGCGCGATTGACCTTGTGCAGCGGCGCCGAGGATCCTTTGGGATCCCACCATTCCACCGCCATGCCGTCGAAATGCGCCGCCTCGCGCGGGTCGACCGTTGCCTGTGCCGTCGTCATGCCGCCAGTGTCGCGCCTGGCGAACGGCGGTGCAAGCGCGCTCATTGCCGCGCCGTCGCACCGACGCGATAGACCTGATGAGCGCGCGGGAACGGGTAGGCGGGCTTGAAGCCCTGCTGCGCGAACAGCCTGGCCTGGTCGTTGTAGTGGCGCGAATCGGGGCGTTCGACACGCGCGCCGAACTGATGCACCGTTTGCGACCGCGCCGCGCCGCCGCGCGGCCATTCAACGAGCATGATGAAGCTGTCGCCGGTGTCGCCGACCAGCCGGCCGTCATCGGCATCGGCATGATAGATGGCGCGCAGCGCGTCGGGGCCGCCGCTGACGGCGATGTCGACGCTGCCGCGCCGCAGCCGCTGCAGCGCACCCAGCGGCGGGTCGAGGCGGCCGAACAGACGCCGGAGGCGATCCACCGCGCGGCGCAGCGTCGGCGCCGCGTCGGGCAGCGGCTGCCCGCGATAGGCGGCGCGCGCGCCGTCCTGCAGCACTGCAACGGCGAGAGCGTCCGCCGCGCCGCTGCCGTCGAGCGTCCAGTCCCAGCGCCTGAGCAGTGCCTGCGCCTCGGCCAGCGACGGGTCGCGAACGGCAAGCAGCGCCGCCATCCATGCCCCCGCCCAGCCGGCGCGGCTGTAGCCGGTGTCGAACTTGATGCCGAGCAGCTCGTCGCGTGACAGGCGGCTGTCGGCGTCGGCGCGGTACTGCTCGAAGATGCGCAGGCTGCGGTTGGTCGTGCGCTGCTCGACACCCAGCAGCGGCGACCAGTCGTCGCGCCTGAGGTTGTCGGCGTCGGCGCTCGCCTGCCACGGCTGGTTGTTCGCATTGGCGATGAAACCCGAGCGCGGATTGATGAGCGTCGGCACCTCGGCCGGCAGCACATAGCTGCGCCACAGCAGCTTCGACGTGTCGCCGGGCAGCACCCCGCCCCAGTCAAAGCCGGGTGCGCGGCGCGGAAACAGGCCGTTGTAGACGAGCGCGACGTTGCCTGCCCGGTCGGCATAGACGAAATTGGTCGCCGCGACCGCCTGCATTGCCATCGCGCGGCGCCATTCGTCAAAGCTGCGCGCCTTGCCAAGCCGATAATATTGCGCCACCGAACGCACTTCGCCGATGCCGGCGTAGCGGACGGCGAATGCGCCCATGGCATTGACGATGACCGGACCATGGATCGATCGATATACTGTGCGCGGCACCGGAACCACGAACGGGCCGACGCCGACACGCAGCCACACCCGTCGCTTGACCAGCGGCTTCCACGATCCGTCGAAGCGATACCGGGTGCCGCTGGCATCGAGCACCAGCCGGTAGACATCGATCAGATCGGGACGGTTGACCGTGTTCGCCCAGCCAAGTTCGGGATTGTGGCCAAGCAGCGGAAACGGCGCGCCGGGGAACAGGGCGCCGGCGAACTCCCAGCCCTCGCCGCTGCGCAGCCGTACTTCGTACCAGGCGACCGGGCCAGTCCACGGCTGGTGCGAGTTGATGACGAGCCGTGTCGTCGCGTCGGTCGACGCCGGTGCGCTGACCGCAAAGGCATTGGAGCCGCGCTCGTCGGTCGCCGGCGTCTGCCGCGGTGGCAGCCGGCCTTCGGCGAGCGGCCCGATGACGCCGTCAAGACCATAGAAGAACGGCGACCGCAGCACGAAGCCGGCGACGATGTCGCGCCCGTTGACCGGGAACAGAGCCGGCGCACGCACCGCGGCCGGATGCGCCGCGGCATAGCGGTTGAGACCGGCGGCGTAGGCATCGAGCAGCGCCCGCACGTCCGCCGGCAGCCGGCCATAGCCGCGGTCGACGGTTGCGCGGACGTCGAGCAGGTGCGCGACATAGTCGATTTTTGCGCCGTCCGTGCCAAGTACCCTCGCCGAGCGCGCGCGCGTCGACAGCAGCACCTCCTGCAGCGTGCCGAAGTCGTCCTCGGCGTGCGCCCAGGCGAGCCCGTGGGCGACGTCGGCATCGGTCGCCCCCTCGATCAGCGGCACACCCCATGCATCGCGGCGGATCGTCGCGTCGTAGCGACGTGCCGGCGGCGGATCGTGGCGCGGCGCCGTCAGCGGCTCCCAGAACAGCAGCGCGAGCGCGACAAGCCCCAACGCGAACAGCACGCCGATGAGTCCGTTCCGCAGCATGTCGATCACCCCTCTCC
>CAYVVV010000186.1:3057-4793 GCA_964455325.1 uncultured Sphingosinicella sp.
GGCGCGATGCCGGCAAGACCGGCGTGCGTGTTGCGCACGATGGGAAGCAGCGAATAGAGGAACAGCGCGGCGATCGTCGGTGCTGCGCCGATCCCCATCAGCGGAATCAGCACGACGAGCAGCGCCAGGCTCGGCACCGTCTGCAGCACGCCGACCGCACCCAGCACGGCCTGTCCCAGCCGCGGTCGTCGCGCCGCGGCAATGCCAAGCGGGACCGCGACCACAACCGCCCCAGCTAGCGCCGCGGCGACAAGCGCAAGGTGCTCGAGCGTCCGCGCCACCAGCCGCTGCCAGAGTCCCGGCCCGGAGCCGACGGCAGCGGCGCCGCCGAACGTCCGCTCGACGAAACGTGCCGCCACCGCGCGCTCGCTGTCGCCATCGATCAGTACTGCCGCGTTCATTGCCCGCATGTCGGCGAGCGCGATGCGCCCGCCGAGCGCGTCGATCGCCGCCCGCGCCGGCGCGGCGAAGTCGGCACGGTAGACGAACACGGCATCGTAGGCCGGAAAGAAGCCGCGATCGTCGGCAAGCACGACGAGCCCGTCGCGCGCGATCTCGGCGTCGGTCGTGTAGGCATCGACGACGTCGACCTGCCCCGCGGCCAGCGCGCGATAGGCAAGGTCGTGGTCGATGCCACGCACGTCGGCGGGAAGCCCATAGACGCCGGCCAGCGCGCGCCAGCCGTCGGCGCGGTCGACGAACTCGTTCGAGATGCCGTAGCGCAGCGCCCGCCCCGACAGTTGCGACATGCGCGTGATGCCAAGCGCGCGCGCCCGGTCGGCGCGCATGGCGAGCGCGTAGCTGTTCGAAAAGCCGAGCGGCTGCGACAGCGCGAGGCCGTGGCGCGCCAGCGCCGCGGGCAGATCAGCGTCGCTCGCCAGCGCCTCGGCGCTCAGCATCTCGAAGCGGATCGTGCCCGTGTATTCGGCGTAGACGTCGATCGACCCGGCCCGCAGCGCATCCCACAGCACGCGCGTGCCGCCGAGCTGGTCGCGGTGCGTTGCCTTGATCCCGGCTGCGCGCAGACGCTGCACCGCGATCTCGCCCAGTATGACGCCCTCGGTGAACTTCTTCGACGCCACCGTCACCGCCGCTGTCGCCGCCGTCGCCGGTACGGCGAACAGCAACAGCAGCGGCAGCAGCCATCTCACAGCGCCCGCTCCGCGGCGATGAACTCGGTGACGAACGGCTCGGCCGGTGCGGTTTCGAGCGTCTCGAAGGGCGCATCCTGCACCACCCGGCCAGACCGCATCAGCACGATGCGCTGCGCGAAGAAGCGCGCCTCGGCGAGGTTGTGGGTGACGATGACGACGGTCTTCGCCAGCGTGTCGAAGATCGAGCGCAGCTCGTCGGCAAGCCGCGCGCGCGTGATCGGATCGAGCGCCGAAAGCGGCTCGTCGAGCAGCAGAACGTCGGGATCGAGCATCAGCGCGCGCATCAGCGCCAGACGCTGGCGCTGGCCACCCGACAGCTCCGCCGGGAAGCGATCCAGTTCGGCGCCGGTGATGCCGGCAAGCGCGCGCAGCTCGGCAAGTCGGGCGTCGATCCGCACGCGCGGCCAGCCCAGTTCCGTTGCCATCAGCGCGACGTTGTCGCGGCCGGTCAGGTGCGGGAACAGCCCGCCGTCCTGGATAACGTAACCAAGCCGCAACCGGAGCGCGCGCCAGTCGTCGACGGGGGCACCGTCGAACCTCACGCCGGCGGGTGCGACGGCGGCCCGGGCGCCGAGGGTCCGA
>CAYVVV010000187.1:0-4759 GCA_964455325.1 uncultured Sphingosinicella sp.
CGCTGTTGGTGATCGCGAACAGCACGTCGGCGTGGCGCGGGGCAACGTCGAGGTGGCTGGAGGCGAACCCGGCCCACAGCATGCCGCCGAAGAACAGCGCCGCGCACATCACGGCGAGCGCCGCCATCGGACTCGCTGCGTCGGCGGCGAGCAGCATGCAGACGGCGGCGCCGAGCAGGCCGCTGATCTGGATCGACTTCCTGACCAGCGTGACGTCGACGCCGCGCGCGATCAGGCGATCGGCGATCGCCGCGAACAGGTTGCCGGCGGCGAACTGGCACACCCACGGCCCCACCGCGAACAGCCCCGCGCTGGTGATCGACAGGCCCTGCACGTCGCGGAAGTAGCTCGGCAGCCAGGCGAGCATCAGGTAGAGCAGCCAGTTGGCGCAGAAGTGGTTGACGATGATCGCCCAGATCGCGGGGGTGGTGAAGATACGCCGCCACGGCACGTCGCCGCCGGCGCCGTGGCCCGCCGTCTCGACGGGCCCGAGAAGGGCACGCTCATCGCCGCTGATCGTCGGGTGTAGCGACGGCCGGTCGCGGATCACGGCGAACCACAGGCCTGCGAAGCCGAGGCCGGCAGCGCCGAACACGTAGAACACGCTTTCCCAGCCGAAGCGCGTCACCAGCCAGCCGGTCGTCGACAGCGCGAAGATCGTGCCGACCGAGATGCCGGTGAGGTTGAGCGCGACCGCGCGCGAGCGCTCAATGGGCGGCAGCCAGCGCGCGAACAGGTTGTAAACGGCGGGAAAGCTTGCCGATTCACCGGCGCCCATGGCGATGCGGACGGCGATCAGCGCCGCGAACGATAGTCCGGCGGCGATCGGTGTCAGGATCGTGAACAGCGACCACAGCGTCAGCGCCGCGCCCATCAGCAGCCGCCCGCCATGGCGGTTGGCGATCCAGCCGCATGGCACCATGAACAGCAGGTAGCCGATGAAGAACGACGACAGCACGAAGCCCTTGGTCGTGTCCGACCAGCCGAAATGCTCCGCCATCGGGATGATCGCGACCGAGATGTTGACGCGGTCGATGTAGCAGATGAATGTCGCCAGGAAGCACATCACGACGAGCACGTAGCGTTTCGGCATTGTGCGGCGCGTGGCGCCAGTGATTACAGACACGCCCCGCTCCCCCAAGCCCGGCGCGATTGTGTTCGTGACTTCGGACCTTTGGCAAGCGCAAAGCGCGCGGCGACAGTGGCGCCGAGGGGTCCGATCGGCTATGGCCGCGCCATGGCGTATCGCTTTGCCGGCACCGACGCCTCGCTTGAGGCGGCATTGCGGCGGATCGCGACCGAAGAGCTCGCCGGCGCGCTTGCCGCGCTCGACGACGATGACCGTCCGCTGCCCTCGCGCGTGCACCGCGTGCGCACCGCGACGAAGCGCCTGCGCGCGCTGGTGCGCCTGATGCAGCCCGGCTTCGTCGAGGCCGATGCGGTCAGCGCCGCGCTGCGCGACACTGCCCGCCAGTTCGCGCCGCTGCGTGAAGCCTCGGTGCAGCGCGAATGCTTCGATGACGTCGTCGGCCGCTTGAGGCCAAAGGCGAGGGCGGCGTATGCAGGCGTGCTCGCAATGAGTGCCGACGAAGAAGCCGCCGCCATCGCGACGGCCGAGCGCGAGCGCCGCTTCGACGGGGTCCGCGCGCGGCTCGCCGCGCTTGCGGCGGCGGCGCCGTCATGGACGGTCGCTGGCGACGGCTTCGACGTCATCGAGGACGGACTGCGGCGGACCTACCGCGCGGCACGGCGGCGGCTCGCTTCGGCACGCGGCCAGCCCGACGCCGATCGGATCCATGAATGGCGCAAGCGGGTTAAGGCGCACGGTTTCCACATGCGCCTTATCGCGGTGATTGACCCCGACGGTATCAGCGCGCGCGAACGGGCACTCGCCGAGCTTGGCGACCTGCTCGGCGAGCATCATGACCTTGAGTTGCTGGCCGCATGGCTGTCGCGGCTGTCGCCCGACGATGGACTGACACCCGTCGTCGGCAGCATCGCAGCGCGCCGCGAAAAGCTCGAGAGGGCGGCCTTCGCAATTGGCGCAGTGCTGTTCGACGAGCCGGCGAAAACCCGCGTCCGCCGCTGGCGCAAGGCGTGGCGGCGCTGGCAGGAGGGGTGATGGCGGCGGAAATCGAACGCAGGTTCCTCGTCACCGGCGACGGCTGGCGCAGCGCTTCGTCGCGCCGGCGGAGGATCCGTCAGGCCTATCTCGCGATCACCAGCACGGTGTCGGTGCGTGTGCGCATCATCGACGACACGGCCGCGCGCCTGACCGTCAAGAGCGCCGCGGCGGGCGCGCTGCGCGACGAGTTCGACTATGCCATCCCGCTTGCCGACGCCGAGGCGATGCTGCCGCTTTGCGGCGGGCAGATCGTCGACAAGCAGCGTTATGACGTCGCCTTCGGTGGCAGGATCTGGGAGGTTGACGTCTTCGGTGGCGCACTGGCCGGGCTGGTGATCGCCGAATGCGAACTTGGCGACGCGGGCGAGATGCTGGCATGCCCCGACTGGGTCGGGCACGAGGTCACCGACGATGGCCGCTATTCGAATGCCGCGCTCAGCCGCGACGGCTGGCCCGACGCTCAGTAGGCGGCAAAGACCGCCTTCGACCGCTGGCTTGTCGTCACCGTCCGCGCGACCTCGAACCGGCAGGCGGTGTTTTCGCGGTTCGACGTGATCTCCAGCGCCGGAATGCCGCCGCTGAAGAAGACCACCCGCTCGGCGCTTGGGCGATCGCCGTCCCAGCGCTCGGTGCCTGCCGACGCCGAGGCGACACCGAAGACCAGTGCCGAAGCCAACACCGCCGTGATTCTGCGCATGGCGAACCCCTATATGCTGTCCCTTCGCCGCGCTTTACGGTGGTTGCGGCGGCAAACCCCCGTAAAGGCCGATACGACGATTGTCGCTTGCGTTTCGACGAACGCCGCACTATGGCGCGCGGCATTCCACAGGCGCGGGATCATATCCGGTGGACGGCCGACGGCCGCCTAACCCCCGCACCGAGGCGAAACCGGAAGGAGACAAGACCATGGCGACACCCGTCGTCTCGATGGCGCAGATGCTTGAGGCAGGCGCACATTTCGGCCACCAGACGCACCGCTGGAACCCGAAGATGAAACCGTACATCTTCGGCGAGCGCAACGGCGTCCACATCATCGACCTGTCGCAGACGGTCCCGCAGTTCGCGCGCGCGCTCGATTTCGTCCGCGCCACCGTTGCCGCCGGCGGCAAGGTGCTGTTCGTCGGCACCAAGCGCCAGGCGCAGGAGCCGATCGCGGAGGCCGCGCGGCGCTCGCGCCAGCACTATGTCAACCATCGCTGGCTGGGCGGCATGCTCACCAACTGGAAGACGATCTCGCAGTCGATCAAGAAGTTCAAGGCGCTGGAGGAGCAGCTCGCGGGCGACACGCACGGCCTTACCAAGAAGGAAGTGCTCAAGATGACGCGCGAACGCGACAAGTTCGAAGCGTCGCTGGGCGGCATCCGCGACATGGGCGGCCTGCCCGACGTCATGTTCGTCATCGACACCAACAAGGAAGACCTTGCGGTGAAGGAAGCGAACGTGCTCGGCATCCCGGTGATCGCCATCCTCGACACCAACAGCGATCCGAGCGGCATTGCCTTCCCGGTGCCGGGCAATGACGACGCGGCACGCGCCATCCGCCTCTACTGCGACGCCATTGCCGACGCGGTGCTCGCCGGCAGCCAGAACCGCCAGCGCGACCTTGGCGCCGACATCGGCGCTTCGGCCGAACCGCCGGTGGAAATCGGGCTCGAAGAGGCCGCGGCGTAACATTTGCCGTTCACCCGTCATCCTGGCGTTTGCCGGGGTGACGGACGCTTCAGATCACACATAAGGAACACAGACATGGCCGAAATCACGGCAGCCCTCGTCAAGGATCTCCGCGAGCGGACGGGCGCGGGCATGATGGATGCGAAGAAGGCGCTCACCGAAACCGCGGGCGATTTCGAGGCAGCGATCGACTGGCTGCGTGCCAAGGGCCTCGCCACTGCCGCCAAGAAGGCCGGCCGGACGGCGGCGGAGGGACTCGTTGGCGTCGCCACCAACGGCGTCCGCGGCGCCGTCGTCGAGGTCAACTCTGAAACCGATTTCGTTGCCAAGAACGAAATCTTCCAGGGATTTGTCCGCGAGGTCACCGATCTCGCGCTGGCAAGCGGCGCTGCAACGGTCGATGCGCTCGTCGGCATGACGCTCGGGTCGGGCAAGAGCGTCGCCGACCAGCTCACCGAGAACATCGCCAAGATCGGCGAAAACCAGTCGTTGCGGCGCGTCGCTCAGCTTGATGTCGGGCATGGTGTCGTGACGTCATACGTGCACAACGCCGCCGCGCCGGGCATGGGCAAGATCGGCGTGCTCGTCGCGCTTGAATCGACTGCAGACACCGGCAAGCTCGAAGATCTGGCCAGGCAGCTCGCCATGCACGTCGCTGCGGCCAATCCGCAGGCGCTCGACGAGCACGGCGTCAATCCGGCGGTGATCGAGCGCGAGCGCGCGATCGCGCGCGAGAAGGCGGCCGAGTCGGGCAAGCCCGCCGCGATCATCGAGAAGATGATCGAGGGCGGCGTCCGCAAGTTCATCAGCGAATCGACGCTGCTCGGCCAGGTTTTCGTCATCGACGGCAAGACCAAGGTCGCCGATGTCATCGCCAAGGCAGCAAGGGAGCTTGGCGCGCCGGTGGCGATCAAGGATTATGTCCGCTTCCAGCTCGGCGAGGGCATCGAGGTCGAACAGAAG
>CAYVVV010000188.1:0-4717 GCA_964455325.1 uncultured Sphingosinicella sp.
CATCGCCATCGCAGCCTTCGTCACTTGGTGGCTCTAACGAGTCCGGACCCTAGTGTGGCTTGACCGGCTGACCGTCACGCCAGACGTTCTGCGCCGCCTCCACATGGAGTTCCTTGCGTCGTGTCGGTCCGTATACTTGAACATCACGCATGCTGACATTGTTGACGTGGCCAAGAACGATGGTCGCATCGACGGACGCCAGGTCGGGTGAGCCCGGTACCGGCTCGAAACGACGGTTGCCACGCGGCTTCTGGTCGGTCGGCTTGATTGGCTCCCGGCCGGATGCGTCGATATTTATGTCGGCAAGGACAAGGTTGCTGACCGGACTTTGCGGATGACCGGCAATCAGGATGTTGCCCCCGGTTGTTATGTCGATACCGTCGAACACCAGCCCATCGACGACGCCGAACTGACGCGCTGACGGGTCGTCGACGCGATCGTCGATGTCGACGAAGATGGGAAAGGTCCGCGCGTGCCGGCCGCCCGTTTCGATCCTGATGTCGCTGAACCGATTGTTTCGGTACTCGCCGCCATGGATCATGAACAAGGCGACACCGAAGCGCGATTGCTTGATAGCGATGTTGGCGAACAGGCTGTCGACGACAGCGCTTACCGAGCGTGTCCCAAACTTGATGGCGCCATCGTCGGACTGGATGACGCAGTTCGTCACCTGGAGTCGCTCGATCGAACGGACGCCGGCTTTCGTCACGATACCATCGTCGCCAACAGAGATGTTGCAGTTGCTGATCCTGACGTCGCGGGAATCTATGATCTGGAATCCGTCGGTATTGTGGCTGTCGATCGGAGCGCTGAGCGTGATGCCGTCGGCAACCACGTTGTCGCAAGTGTGTAAGGCGATCAGGAACATCTGCGTGTTCCGGATCGTGAAATCGCGCAAGCGCGCGTTGTTGCAGTTTCGCAGCATCAAACCAAAGCGGACGCGCTCGTCGGCGCGTGGATCGTTGCGATCGCGGGCGATGATGTCCGCCATCCGTCGATAGACGGGTTCGGCCTGCCCGTCGAATGTTCCAAGACCGCTGATTGACACATTGCTGACATCGCTGCCGTAAAACCATACCCGCTGACCATTGAGCTCGGCGATCGGCGGATAGTCCGCAAGGTTGAGCGAGCCGACCAGCCTCGCCGCTGGTGACAGATATAGGTCGGTGTTGCTGCGAAGGCGGACATGGCCGACGTCGAAACGCCCAGCCGGGACGATGACACGCCCACCGATCGCAGCACAGCGGTCGATAGCCGCTTGGAACGCTTCGGTGTCGGAGCGCCTATCGTCTGGCCGCGCGCCGTGCTCGCTGACAAGGCAGATATTGGGCTTCGCCGTCGCCTGTCCCACAACCGAAGCCGCCAGCACCGGCAACACGATCGCGAAAAGCCTCATCGCCCGTCTCTTTTCATAACAATTGGCTAAGACAGTTTGACAAATTGGCTAGACCACCTAAACAGCGTTGGCAAGAACAATGCACGTCGTCGGTGCGTGTGGGGAGGACCAGTGAACAAAGCCGGGCCGGCGTCCGTCGACAGTCCAATGACCAATCATCGCTGGGTGATCTGCGCGCTGCTGTTCTTTGCAACGACCATCAACTATGTCGACCGGCAGGTCATCGGCATCCTGAAACCCACCCTTTCAGAGGAGTTCGGCTGGTCGGAGACCGACTATGCCGACATCGTTTTCTGGTTTCAGGCTGCCTATGCGCTCGGGCTGCTGACCGTCGGACGTCTCATCGACGTCGTTGGCGTCAAGTGGGGGTACGCCATCGCCGTTGCGATCTGGAGCTTCTTCGGCATGGCCCATGCCGCAGCGTCGAGCGTTACCACTTTTGCCCTTGCCCGCTTTGGCCTTGGCTTAGGCGAAGCCGGCAATTTCCCGGCCGCCATCCGCGCGACCGCCGACTGGTTTCCCAAGAAGGAGCGCGCGTTTTCAACGGGTATCTTCAACAGCGGCTCCAACGTCGGCGCCATCCTGACGCCGCTCGCGGTTCCGCCGATAGTGCTCGCCATGGGTTGGCAGGCGGCGTTCCTGATCACCGGCGTGGTCGGCTTCGTTTGGCTCATCCTCTGGTTCTCGATTTACCGGCATCCTGAGGATTCGCTGCGCGTCTCTCCGTCAGAGCTTGCCTACATTCGCAGCGATCCGCCCGAAGGAACGAGCAAGATCCGCTGGCGCGAGTTGATCCGTCATCGGCAAACCTGGGCATTTGCCGTCGGCAAGTTCATGACCGACCCGATCTGGTGGTTTTTCCTGTTCTGGCTTCCCGACTTCTTCGACAAGACCTACGGACTTGACCTGAAAACCTTCGGGCCACCGCTGGTCGCCATCTACCTCCTCGCGGATGTCGGCAGCATTGGTGGCGGGTGGCTGTCGTCGAGCCTCATCAAGCGCGGATGGTCGGTCAACCGCGGGCGCAAGACGGCAATGTTTGTCTGCGCGCTATGCGTGCTCCCGGTCAGCATGGCGATCCATGCCGATAATCTGGTCATCGCTGTGGCGATCATCGGTCTCGCCGCGGCAGCACATCAGGGCTGGTCGGCGAACCTGTTTACCTTGGCATCGGACATGATGCCGCGCCGCGCGGTGGCATCGGTCGTCGGCTTCGGCGGCATGGCTGGCGCCATCGGCGGCATGCTGATGGCCAAGTATGCAGGCTACGTGCTCGAGAGTACCGGCAGCTATACGCCGATATTCCTTGCAATCGGTTCAATCTATCTTCTTGCGCTTGTGGTCATCCATATGCTGGCGCCAAGGCTCGCGCCGGCGCAGATCGGCCTTTGAACAGTTCTGGTCCACCTCAATGCTCGCTGGGCCCGAACGACGCCCGTACAACAGCAGCGCCTTTCAGATAGTCGGGGTCGAAAAACACGCCGAGGCCCGGTCCCTTCGGCACTTCGACCTCTCCATTCTTGACCGTGAGCGGGCGGCCAGTGCCGACAATCTCGTGCGGAACCGACTCCTCGCCTTTATACTCTTGATATTCAGTCGTGTTGGCGCAGACGCCGGCAAAGTGGGTGACGTAAAGCGAGCCGAGACCACCGCCCGACATGTGCGGCACGCACGGGTAGCTGCGCACGGCCGCCATTCTCGCAACGCGAAGCGCGCGTATCATGCCGCCATTGAACAGCAGATCGGGCTGGAGGATCTGCGCCACGTCTTCTTCCACAAGCCAGCGGAGGCGCCGCATGCTGACCTCCTGCTCGCCAACGGCGATCGGTACCTTGAGCGCTTTGGACACGACGCACAATTCCTCATAATGGTCGAAGCGAACCGGTTCCTCGTAGAAGCCATAGCTGTAGTCCTCGAGGAGGCGCCCGATTTTGATCGCCAGCGGCACGTCGTAGCTGCTGTTCGCATCGGCGTAGAGCACCATCGAGTCGCCGAAATGCTTCCTGACCCCAGGAATGAGCGCAAGATCGCGGGCCGTCGACGCGTCGTCATGGCGCATGCGTGCGCCAAGCCGAAACTTGACCGCCTTGGCGCCGGCCTTGGCGACGAGCGTCTGGAGATAGGCAATCTCCGCCTCCGGAGCGTTGCCGCGGTTGCCGCTGGCATAGTAGATAGCTGTCCGGTCGCGCACGCGCCCACCCAGAAGTTCGGAGACAGGCAGTCCGGACTTGTTGCCGAGCAGGTCAAGCGCGGCGAATTCCATCCAGGCATGCACGCACCAGAAGGCAAGCCCCTGCCACTTATAGTTCAGTTTCCAGACATAAAGGTCACGCTGGATATCCTCGAGCTGAAGAAGATCCTTGCCCTTGAAGAAGGGTGCGACACGCTCGAGGAAGATCGGCCAGGCGCTCGCCATCAGGCGCGGATTGCAAAGCGTGATGCCTTCGACGCCGTCCCGGTCCCTGATTCGCACGAAGAACTGATCGTCCCGCCGCAGCAGTGCGACATCTTCGACGATGGCAGGTGCGGTGATGCGCTCCACCGCGAGAATAGGTGACGTTTCTGCCGCGGCGAGGTGCTGGACGAAGTCATCGCCCGCAGTACCGGCGATCTCCCGCCGCTCGACCGCATTGGCCCGCGTTGAAAGTGGCGTGGCCGCCGCCAATGCAGCGGTGCCAAAAAAAGCGCGACGCGAAAGACCGTCCATCACATGCCCTGCCCTGCGCAGCGTTCTACGACGCCGCCTTGACCCCCTATCGGCCTCAACCTATCAGGTCAAACCAAGATTATTGGTCAGGACAATAGCGGATCGACATGGGCCCGCCCCGACTGCACGAACATCCG
The DNA here is from genome assembly GCA_964455325.1 of uncultured Sphingosinicella sp. GTDB lineage: Bacteria > Pseudomonadota > Alphaproteobacteria > Sphingomonadales > Sphingomonadaceae > Sphingosinicella. The sequence goes on from CAYVVV010000188.1 coordinate 4,241, forward strand.
CCGTCATTCCTGCGGCAACTCTTCGACGCTGCCGTATGCGCGGCCATGCCCGCCGATGTTATCGCCGCGGCCGTCGCTTCCGAACGCGCCCTGGCGCCGTCGCTTCAGCCTTATCTGCTTGCTGTCGGCAAGGCGGCGATACCCATGGCGCGCGCGGCTTTGTCAGTGTTGCCGTACGACACCCGTGGACGTATCGTCACGGCCTATGGACACGGCGACGCCGATTGGACGCCACCGCCATCGATCCAGGTTGTCGAGGCAGCACACCCCGTTCCCGACACCCACAGCGTAGCGGCCGGCCGGCGTGTGCTTGCCGACATGGCTGCCCTTGGTTCTTGCCACCATGTCATCGCGCTGCTCTCCGGCGGCGGATCGGCGCTGCTGGCGGTTCCGGCAAAGCATATCGCGCTTGCGGAGAAACAGCGCATTTCGGCCGATCTTCTTGCCTGCGGCGCACCGATCGAAGACATCAATCTG
>CAYVVV010000189.1:0-1844 GCA_964455325.1 uncultured Sphingosinicella sp.
GGTGGACCCACGATTCCAGGTTTCGGCGTTGCTGTGTGGCGCGATGGCTGAACGGCACCGGTTAGCGATGGCTGTGTGAGCGGGAGCGGAGACTGTAATGGCGATTAGCGGGTTCTGGCAGTTGGCGGCGTTCGTCGCGATCGTGGCGATGATCGGCGTGCTTACGCTCTGGCGAACACGGGCGTCCAAGATCCATAGCGCCGACGAGAGCAAGGAGTATTTTCTTGCTGGCGGCGGTCTCACCTGGATTTACGTCGCCGGCTCGATCACGATCACCAATCTTGGCACTGAACAGCTCGTCGGCATGAATGGCAACCAGATGCTGCTGCTGTCGCTGTGGGAACTGTCGGCGGTTGTTGGTCTCATCATTCTGGCCTTCGTGTTCGTGCCGATCTACTATCGTTACAACTGCACGACGACGACCGAGCTGCTGGAACGGCGCTATGGCGACGATCGCATTCGCACGATGATCTCGACATTGTTCATGTTCGGCTATCTGTTCCTGTCGATGCCGTCGGCGCTCTACACGGGTGCGCTGTTCATGCGGACCGTATTTGGAATTGACCTGCCGTTCATGGTGCTTGGCACCGGCATTGCCGCGCTCGGTGCGATCTACGGGGTGATCGGCGGCCTGCGCGCGGTCGCCATTTCCGAAACCTTCAGCGGTGCAAGCCTGCTCTTTATCTGCCTTGTCATCGTCTTTCTCGCGCTGAAGGCGATCGGGTTCGATTTCGGAGGCATACCGGCCGAACGCCTGACGCTGATCGGCGGCAGCGACTCGCCGATTCCCTGGCACACGCTGCTGACCGGCATGCTGTTCATCCAGATATTCTACTGGTCAACGAACCAGGCCATCACGCAGCGGGCGATGGCCTCGCCGACCGTGCGTGAAGCGCAAAAGGGGGTTGTGGCGGCCGCAGTGATCCGGCTGATGATCGTGCCCGCCATCGTCGTGCTGCCCGGCGTCGTCGCTTTCAAGCTCTATGGCGATATCGACGATGCCGCATTCGGAACGCTGGTCGATGGTGTGCTGCCACCGTGGCTGTCCGGCGCATTTGCGGCGGTTCTGGTGACCAGCGTCGCCACCCATTTCGTGGCGATCCTGAATTCGGCCGCAGCGCTTTATGTCTGCGACATCCATCAGAAGTACGTCAATCCAAGCGTTGCAGTGCGCCGGCTGAATATAGCCGTGTCGGCACTTTTCATCGGCGTCGCCGTCGCCATGATCCCGGTCTATTCGAACGCACAGAGCATCATCAACCTGTTGCAGCAGCTCAATGGCCTGCTCAGCATGCCCATCCTCTCCGCGTTCATCGTCGGCCTGCTGTTCAAAGGCGTGGATGCGCGCGCGGCGATTGGCGGTGTCGTGTTCGGTATCGCGCTCTATGCGGTGTTCACATTCGTCCACGCCCCGTTCGGCCTGCATTACATCCATCTTATGTTCGTGACGTTGTTGACCACGGTCGCCTTTGCGCTTGCTGTCAATCGGCTGGTGTTTAAGCAGAGGGCGGAGTTTATAGGGTGGCGTCTCGGCCCCGCTGCCGCTTGATCATCGACGTCCGGTTCAACTCATCACCCGGCCAGCATCGATGATGATCGACTGGCCGGTGATCATTGAGGACGCGCGGCTGGCCAGAAACAGAGCAGCCTCGGCCACGTCTTCGCCGCTGATCGTCGTCTTCAGCGATTGCTCATCGAGGCATCGCTGAAGCGCCTCCGGGGTCACCCAAAGTGACCGTTGGCGTTCGGTCATGACCCAGCCCGGAACAAGGCTGTTGACGCGAATGCCGCGCGGGCCGAGTTCGCGCGCCAACGCCCGGGTCAACCCGGCTATCGCGGCCTTG
>CAYVVV010000189.1:1854-4678 GCA_964455325.1 uncultured Sphingosinicella sp.
GTGGGCGCAGCCCATTTGTCCAAAGGCACGTCCCGGCAAGTCCGAGACTGGCCGAGTTCGAGCCGACATTGATGATAGAGCCGCCGCTGGCCGATTCGCTGGCAAACTGCTGCGCAGCAAAAAAATAGGGACGCAGGTTGGTCGCGATCGAATCATCCCAAGCACTGACCGTCAGGTCGCCGAGGGCATGCCGGGTGTCGCGTGCAGCGTTGTTGACGAGTACCGAAATCGCACCGGCACCTGCGGCAAAGTCGTGCATCGCCCTGCGCAACCCGGCAACGTCACGCACATCGACATCGCGGAAAAATGGCCGGTTGCCATGGCGGCGTTCAAGCGCGTCGCAGAGGCGGTTGCCCGTTTCGGCGGTCAGCGACACGAACCCGACACGCGCACCCTGGCTTGCGAAGGCGTCGACGAAAAAGGCGCCGATACCCGAACCGCCGCCCGTGACAAAGATGCTTGCCTCGGCAAGGTCGGGATAGCGCACATAGCAGCGCTCGCTGATGCCCTCGGGTAGGGGTTGCGTATGCGTGTCGGGTTCGATTGTCATGCTGACACAGCCTTTCACATGGACTTTCGCCGCTTGTAGCGCAGCGTTTCTTTACACTGTGCGTATTTATCATATAAAATGCCGGCAATGACAAATCGCGTGTTGCACCGGGCCGAATTGAGGGGACACATGCCAACATCCAAGCCACCTTTGGGTGCAAAAAAGTTACGCAGTGCAGCCAGTTACGGCAAGCTCGACCGCGACGGCTTCATCCATCGCAGCTGGATGAAGAGCGAGGGATTGCCCGACGACGTGTTCGACGGACGGCCGGTGATCGGGATCTGCAACACCTGGTCGCAGCTGACCCCGTGCAACATGCATCTGCGCGACCTTGCCGAGCACGTGAGCCGCGGCGTCTGGGAGGCGGGTGGGCTGCCGGTCGAATTTCCGGTCATGTCGCTGGGCGAAACGCAGATGCGCCCGACCGCCATGCTGTTCCGCAATCTGCTGGCGATGGAGGTGGAAGAGTCGATACGCGGCAATCCGATCGATGGCGTCGTGCTACTTGGCGGCTGCGACAAGACGACGCCGGGACAGTTGATGGGTGCAGCAAGCGTCGACCTGCCGACCATCGTGGTTTCGTCGGGGCCGATGCTCAACGGCAAGCATCGTGGCAGGAACATCGGTTCGGGCACCGACGTCTGGCGCTTGTCGGAGGACGTGCGCGCCGGCGTCATGTCGGTGGCCGAATTCCACCGTACGGAAAGCGGCATGTCGAGGTCGCCCGGTACCTGTATGACCATGGGCACGGCATCGACCATGGCCTGTCTCGTCGAAGCCATGGGTCTTGCGCTGCCGTACAACGGCACCATTCCCGCCGTCGATTCGCGTCGCCGGACGCTCGCCCACATGACCGGTCGGCGCATTGTCGAGATGGTCCATGACGACGTTCGACTGTCGTCAATCGCAACGCGCAGCGCATTCGAGAACGCCATCCGCGTCAATGCTGCGATCGGCGGATCAACCAACGCCGTGCTGCACCTGATTGCCATCGCTGGCCGGCTTGGCATCGATCTGACGGCCAACGATTTTGATCGCCTGGGCGACGGCATACCGCTGCTGGTCGACCTGATGCCGACCGGCCGGTATCTGATGGAGGAGTTCCATTATGCCGGCGGGATGCCGGCGCTTATGGGACGGATCCGCGAGCGGCTGCATCTGGACGCGCCGACGGTCGCGGGCACCCTGCTCGCGGAGGCGCTCAGCGACGTGGTCTACGATGATGAAACCATCCGCACCGTTGCAAACCCGGTCAGCGAAGTCTCCGGCATGTGGGCGCTGCGCGGCAACCTGGCACCGCTCGGCGCCATTCTGAAGCCGCAGACGGCCTCGCGGGAGTTGCTGCGACATCGTGGACGCGCCGTCGTTTTCAGTTCGATCGAGGATTTCAAGGCACGCATCGACGACCCCGACCTCGACGTCGACGCCAGCTCGATCCTGGTTTTGCAGGGCTGCGGACCCAGGGGCTATCCTGGCATGCCCGAAGTCGGCAACATGCCGCTTCCAGCCAAATTGCTGGCTCAGGGCGTTCGCGACATGGTCCGCATTTCGGACGCACGGATGAGCGGAACCGCCTATGGCACAGTCATTCTGCACGTCGCTCCCGAAGCGGCAGCGCAAGGTCCGCTTGCGGTCGTGCGCGACGGCGACGAGATCGAGCTCGACGCTTATGCGCGGACGCTGAACCTGCTTGTAGCCGACAGCGAAATCGAGCGGCGACTGGCGGAACGGCGGGCCGCAGAGGTCGAAGCGGCGCCATCGCGCGGCTACGTCAGGCTCTACCTCGACCATGTGCTGCAGGCCGACAAGGGCTGCGATTTCGATTTTCTGCTCGGCAGCAGCGGCAGTCTTGTTACCCGGGAATCACACTGATGACCTTGGGCACGCCGCCGGTGCCAACATCGATCGTCGGCGACTGGGGAACCAGTCACCTGCGGCTTTTTCTGTGTGCCGGCGATGCTGTCATTGACCGGCGGCGTGGACCCGGGCTGGCCTCGATCGCAGCTACGCGGCAGCCGTTCGAGCAGGCATTCCGAGAAACCGCCGGCAACTGGCTCTCGGATCACCCATGCCTTGGCGCCACGCTGTGCGGCATGGTTGGCGCCAACGTTGGCTGGACCGAGGTGCCGTACGTCGAGTGCGACGTGCCGCAGGGCGCGGCCGAAGGGATTGCGCGTTTCTACCCGGAGGTGATGGGGGCCCCCGCGCGCGTCATCCGCCGCAACGGCGCGCCCCTGGCCGACGTCGCCGTCGGGCGCAGCCAGCACCTTTATT
>CAYVVV010000190.1:0-4677 GCA_964455325.1 uncultured Sphingosinicella sp.
TGAGCGGATAGAACGCCGGCCGACCCTTCGCCGCGTAGATGCGCGCCACCGCCGAGGCGTTGGTGGCGTCGGCGGCGAGTCCATAGACCGTCTCGGTCGGGATGGCGACGACGTCGCCGCCGCGCAGCAGCGCTTCGGCACGGGCAAGCCCCGCGGCATCGGCGCGCACGATCTGGGTTCGAAATGCCTTGGCTTGCCCGGTCATTGCGGCTCGCTATACCGGCGGCGACCGCCGTCACAAACGAATGATTGCCGATGACCTACGCCGCCCCCATCGCCGAACAGCGCTTCGTTCTTGAAACCGTGGCCGACATCGCCGGGCTGGCGCGACTGCCAATGTTCGCGCAAGCCACGCCCGATGTCGTCGACGCCATCCTTGCCGAGGCCGGAAAGCTGACCACGGGCGTCTTTGCGCCCCTGAACCGCATTGGCGACACGGTTGGCGCACGGCTGGAAAACGGCGTCGTCCGCCTTCCCGAAGGCTTTGCCGATGCCTTCCGGCAATATGTCGCGGGTGGCTGGATCGGGCTTGGCGCCGACCCCGCCCATGGCGGTCAGGGCCTGCCGTTCGCGCTTGCGTGCGCCGTGCAGGAACAGCTGACCAGCGCCAACATGGCCTTCTCGCTCTGCCCGATGCTCACGCTTGGCGCCATCGAGGCGCTGCAGGCGCACGGGTCGCAGGAGCAGAAGGACGAGTATCTGGCGAGGCTGGTGTCGGGTGAATGGACCGGCACGATGAACCTTACCGAGCCGCAGGCTGGCTCCGACGTCGGCGCGCTCCGCACCACCGCAACGCCCGCGGCGGACGGCAGCTGGCGCATCAAGGGCCAGAAGATCTACATCACCTGGGGCGAGCACGACCTTGCCGCCAACATCGTCCACCTTGTGCTTGCCCGCACGCCGGGCGCGCCGAAGGGCACCAAGGGCATCTCGCTGTTCATCGTGCCGAAGATGTTGCGGGACGGCACCCGCAACGACCTTCGCTGCGTTTCGATCGAGCATAAGCTCGGCATCCACGCCTCCCCCACCTGCACGATGAGTTTCGGCGACAACGATGCCTGCGTCGGCTTCATGGTCGGCGAGGAGAATGCCGGCATGCGGGCGATGTTCACGATGATGAACCACGCCCGCGTCAACGTCGGACTGCAGGGTGTCGCCATCGCCGAACGCGCCTACCAGGCGGCGCTCGCCTTCGCCAGGGAGCGCGTGCAGGTGAAGCGCATCATCGAACATGCCGACGTCCGTCGCATGCTGATGACGATCAAGGCGACGACCGAGGCGATCCGTGCCATCGCCTACCTCAACGCCGCCGCGGTTGACCGCGCGCACGCCGGCGAGCGCGAGGCGCAGGGCCTCGCCGACCTGCTCACCCCCGTCACCAAGGCTTACGCCACCGACATGGGCGTCGAACTGTCGAGCCTTGCCCTGCAGGTGTTCGGCGGCATGGGGTTCGTCGAGGAAACGGGTGCCGCGCAGCACTATCGCGATGCCCGCATCGCGCCGATCTATGAAGGCACCAACGGGATCCAGGCGATGGATCTGGTGACACGCAAGCTGCCGCAAGGCCACTGGCGCGATCTCGTCGCCGACATGCGCGGCGACATCGGCCGTCTCGACGGCGACCTTGCCGCGCTCGCCCCCTACCTCGCCGACGCCGTTGACGCCGTCGAGGCGGCGAGCGGCTGGCTGCTTGCCAATGCAGGCGAGGACGCTGCGGCGGGTGCTTCGCCGTATCTGCGCATGCTCGGCATCACCCTTGGCGGCTGGCTGCTGGCCAGGCAGGCCCTGTCGGCGCGCGCGCGTCTCGCCGCGGCGGACGGCGACCCCGCCTTCCTTCGCGCCAAGATGGCCACCGCACGCTACTTCGCCGAGCAGATCGTGCCGCACGCGGCAGCGCTGCTCGGCCCGGCGACGCGCGGCGCGGCGACGCTGTTCGCGGTCGAGGAAGCGGCGCTCTAGGCCGTGGACTCATAATGGTGCAGTCGGAGCCTGATGCAGGCGGGTTTGGTCATGGCGAGGAAGGTGGAACCGAGCTTGTCGTAGCGGGTGGCGATGCGGCGGTAGTATTTGAGTTTGTTGTAGAAGCGCTCGATGAGGTTGCGCTGTCGGTAAAGCCAGGGCGAGAAGCAGATGGGCTCGCGGCGGTTGCGCTTGGGCGGGATGTTGGCCCAACCGCCGCCGTCCGCCACCATCGCCCGCAGCCAGTCGGCGTCATAGGCGCGGTCGGCGAGCACCATCTGGCCTTGGCGGATGTCGGCGAGCAGCTCGGCGGCCGCCTTGATGTCATGGGTCTGGCCGGGCGTGATGACGATCTTCACCGGCAGGCCATCGGCATCGGTCAGAGCATGGATTTTCGTCGTAAGACCGCCCCGGCTTCGACCAAGGCATCGATCCGGGTGGCTTTTCTTAAAGTCGCGGCCGCATGATGCACCCGCACGCTGGTGCCGTCGATCATCCGCACGTCGCCGCCGTAAGCATCTGTAATCGCATCCATGATCCGATCCCAGACACCCGCCCTCGTCCAGCGCCGCAAGCGGTTGTAGCACGTGGTGTAGCGGCCATGCCGTTCCGGCAGCTCCCGCCAGGGCGCCCCCGACCGAAGCACCCAGAAGATCCCGTTCAGCACCCGCCGGTCGACCACCCGCGGCACCCCACGCGGCTTGTTCGGCAGCAACGACGCGGTCACCCGCCACTCAAACTCGGTGAGATCATAGCGGCTCATCCGGGACTCCCTTCCGGAAGCCTTGAATCAGACCTGCAACGCCTCGGGAATCCCGTTTATGAGTTCGCGGCCTAATTCTAGTGAAGGTTGGATAACCGGGGGAGCGCCAATACTTGGAAGCGATTTTCCACGCTGAAAGGCATGCCGCTGGCGAGTCCATTCGGCTTTCATCGCGTCGACCCTGAAGGGGAGCGGCCAGCAATCAGTGCGAGTGGCGCACCCAACAGGATTCGAACCTGTGACCTCCACCTTCGGAGGGTGGCGCTCTATCCAGCTGAGCTATGGGTGCATGCCGTGCTGCTTACGTGGTGCTTACGCGGGTTTCTTGCGAGTGAGAAGTCTCTGAGCACCAATCTCGCAAGTCCTTATTTTTCAGGCTCCTTTCGGTCTCCTTTCCTGCATCAACGCGTTTGACACCTGCCTTCGGAGGGCGGCGCTCTATCCAGCTGAGCTACGGGTGCAGCGGCGCGACGCTTAGCAAAGCGCGCGCGGCGGGGCCAGTCGGAAATCGGCGGCGGTTACTCGTCCTTCGCCGGCGGCGTGTAGGGCACGAACTTGCCGAGACCGCAGCTGGCGCCAAGCTGCGGGCCGCCGCCCTGCTGGACGACGCGGATGATGTCGGTCGAGCACAGCTGCGTGAGCGAGGTCGAATAGGTGAACGCCTGTTCGAATCCCAGCGATGGGCATCGGTGCGGCAGCGTGTTGCGATAGATGCGGCCGTCGCGCATGTGAAAATCGATCGCGTTGTCGTCAATCACCCGCGATTCGCGGATCGCGGCGATGCTGACGCACGACTCGCCCGCCACCTCCGCCGACGGTTCGGTGCCCGCTGTCGTTGCCGGCGGTTCAGCAGGGGCGCAGCTGGCAACGGCGGCAGTCGCGGCGAAAATGGCTAGCGGAACAAGGCGATACATGGCGGCCTCCGAAACCGAAGCGCTGGCGGCCGGGCCGCGCCCCGATGCGGGGCAGCCGGCCCGGCGGTACGCATACGCTACTGTGTCACACGATCGGCAGGAATTAAAGCTGGCCGGCTGAACGCCGACTGAATCACCGCGGCGCCAGCAGCTTCGCATCATAGGCGCACAGGTCGGCAACCGGGCAGCGCCAGCATTCGGGTCGCCGCGCCTTGCACAGATGGCGGCCGTGCAGGATCAGCCAGTGGTGCGCGTCGCGGCGGTACGGTGCCGGAATGACCTTGTGCAGCTTTTGCTCGACGGCAAGCGGCGTCTTGCCGGGGGCAAGGCCGGTGCGGTTGGCGACACGGAACACGTGCGTGTCGACGGCGCACGTCTCCTCGCCGAAGGCCACGTTGAGCACGACGTTCGCGGTCTTGCGGCCGACACCGGGCAGTGCCTCGAGCGCAGCACGGTCATGCGGCACCCTGCCGCCATGCCGGTCGACGAGCGCCTGCGACAGCGCGATGATGTTCGCCGCCTTGGCGTTGTAAAGGCCGATCGTCCTGATGTGCACCTTCAGCCCGTCCTCGCCGAGTGCGAGCATCGCGGCGGGATCCCTGACCTTCGCAAACAGCGCCTTGGTCGCCTTGTTGACGCCGGCATCGGTTGCCTGCGCTGACAGCACCACGGCGACGAGCAGCGTGTAGTCGTTGACATAGTCGAGTTCGGATCGGGGGTTGGGATTGGCGGTGCGGAGGCGCTCGAAAAAGCGGGCGGCGTCGTGCGGCTTCATGCCACGGCCCTACACCGCCTCGCCGCAAGTTGATAGAAGCCGGCGCCATGTTGACGTTCGACCTCAAGCTGATGCCGCCGCCGCCGCTCGACGCCCGCCAGGCGCTGATCGTAGTCGGCGCAACCGCGCTCGTCATGCTGCTTGTCGGACTGCGCCTGCTGCTGCTTGGCGCGTGGCCCGTCGTCCCCTTCCTCGTTGTCGACCTGGCGCTGCTCGTCTGGGCGTTCCGTGCCAGCGCACGCGCCGCGCGCGCCTACGAAACATTG
>CAYVVV010000191.1:0-4656 GCA_964455325.1 uncultured Sphingosinicella sp.
ATCCTGAAGAAGGACCTCCGCGCGCCCTACTGGCCGAGCGAAGGGCGGCAGGTCGGTTAGTGCGTCCCGCGACTTCGCTCGGGATGAATGGGTCGGTGGAAAACCCCATTCATCCCGAGCGAAGTCGAGGGACGCACCTACGCCCGCACCAGTGTCCCCGCGCCCTGGCGGGTGAAGATTTCGAGCAGCAGCCCGTGCGGGACGCGGCCGTCGAGAATGACAGCCGCCTCAACCCCCGCCTTGACCGCGGCAAGGCAGGTTTCGAGCTTGGGGATCATGCCGCCCGAAATGGTGCCGTCGGCGATCAGCGCCTCGATCCGTGCCGGGTCGAGATCGGTGAGCAGCGTCTTGTCCTTCGACAGCACGCCCGGCACGTCGGTCAGCAGCATCAGTCGCGCCGCGCCGACCGCGCTGGCGATCGCCCCGGCCATGGTGTCGGCATTGACGTTGTAGGTGTGCCCGTCCTCGCCCATGGCGATCGGCGCGACCACCGGAATGACGTTCGACGAGGTCATGACGTCGATGATCTGTCGGTTGATTGCTACGGGTTCGCCGACGAAGCCCAGATCAACCTCGCGCTCGATGCTGGAATCGGGGTCGCGCGTCGTCCGGGTCAGCTTGCGTACCGTCACCAGTCCGGCGTCCTTGCCCGAAATGCCGACGGCAATGCCGCCGGCGCGCCCGATCCAGCTGGCGATGTCCTTGTTGATGGCGCCGGCCAGGACCATTTCCGCTACTTCGGCAGTCGCCGCGTCGGTGACGCGCAGGCCGTCGACGAACGACGACTGGATGCCGAGCCGCTTCAGCATTGTGCCAATCTGCGGTCCGCCGCCGTGGACGACGACGGGGTTGATGCCGATCGCCTTCAAGAGCACGATATCCTCGGCGAAATCCTCGGCGCGCGCGGGGTCGCCCATGGCATGGCCGCCGTACTTCACGACGAAGGTACAGCCGACGTACTTCTGGATGTAGGGCAACGCCTCGGTCAGCGTCTCCGCCTTGGCGAGCATCGCCGGATCGGGCGCGTGGTCGGTCATCTTCGGGCTCCCCCTTCGTGCTAGCGTCGCTATAAGGCCTCGCGCGGAAAGGGGAAGCGATGTCGGGCTATTCAGGAACGCCGCTGGCGCGGAAGCTCGGGGTCAGGACCGGACAGACGACCTGGCGCAAGGCCATGCCGGACAGCGTCGCCGAAGCGATCGAGGCATCGGGCGATGTCCCCGTGCTGCTCGAGGCGCCGGCACCGGGGCTTGCCATGGCACATCTTTTCGAGACGCGGCGTGCCGATCTCGAAGTCGAGCTCCTGCGTCTGCGCACCTGCCTCGCGCCTGACGGTGCGATCTGGGTGTCATGGCCGAAGAAGGCAGCGAAGGTGGCGACCGACATCACCGAGGATGTCGTTCGTGCCGTCGCGCTGCCGATGGGCTATGTCGACGTCAAGGTCTGCGCCGTCGATGCCGTCTGGTCCGGCCTCAAGCTCGTGATCCGCAGGGATGTGCGTGTGCGACGCTCCATCCGCGCTTGACGGTGCTTCCCGTCATGCGTCAAGTCTGTGATGAATGGGCGGGGCGCATCAGCATTTGCACGCAGACGGTGACGGCCGGCATGGCACGCACCAAGCGCCGCGCGTGCACGCCGACAACGAACGCCGTGTCGGTTTCGCGACACTGCTGACCGGCGCGTTCATGCTCGCCGAGGTCGCCGGCGGGCTGATCTCGGGATCGCTTGCGCTGCTCGCCGACGCAGGCCACATGCTCGCCGACTTCGGTGCACTTGCACTCGCGTGGTTCGCGTTCCGGCTGGCGCGGCGGCCGGCCGACTGGCGGCGCACCTATGGCTTCGACCGCTTTTCGGTGCTTGTCGCCTTCGTCAACGGACTGACGTTGCTGGTCATCGCCGGCCTCATCGTTGTCGAGGCGATCGAACGGCTGGCAGCGCCGCGCCCGGTCGCCGGCATGCTGATGCTGGGCGTCGCGGCCGCCGGGCTCGTCGTCAACCTTGCCGCGTTCCGCCTGTTGTCGGGCGCCGACCGGCGCAATCTCAACATCCGCGGCGCGCTGGCGCATGTGCTCGGCGACACGCTTGGATCGATCGCCGCGATCGCGGCCGCCGCCATCATCATCGCCACCGGCTGGACGCCGGCCGATCCGCTGCTGTCGCTCATCGTCGCTGCGATCATCGTCCGAAGCGGATGGGCAGTGACCCGCGATGCCGCGCACATCCTGTTGGAGGGCGCGCCCGAGGGGATGTCGCGCGATGCGATTGCCGCCGACCTCGTCCATTCAGTCGATGGTCTCGTCGCGGTGCAGCACGTCCACGTGTGGTCGATCACCGAGGCGCGTCCGGTGGTGACGCTTGAGGCGATGGTTGCGCCCGCTGCCGACCATGCGGCGGTCAAGGCGGCGATCAAGGCGCGGCTGCACGACGAGCATGGCATCGACCATGCGACCGTCGAGATCGAAACCGAACGCGCCGCGCCGCCGGCCGCGTGCCGCTAGCGGTCGAGCGCGCGGCCGATCGCGACGAAGCCGACGATAAGCGGTGGTACCAGCAGTGCCGACAGCACCACCTTGGCGATCATTTGCCCGACGAGCAGGTCGAGGATCGGGAACACGCCGGCAAACGCCAGGGTGATGAAGATCAGCGTATCGACGGTTTGCGACAGCACGCTGGCGATGGCGCCGCGCAGCCACAACTCGCCGCCGCGCTCGCGCCGCAGAGCGCTGAACACGCGGACGTTGAGGATCTGCGACACGCCATAGGCAACGATGCCCGCCGCCATCAGCCGCGGACTTTGCGCTAGCACGAGCTGAAAGCCCCGAAGGCGTTCGGGGTTCATCTTCGGTGATGCGGGCAGGCCGAGCACGATGAGGAACAGCAGCATCGATGCGACGAGCGGCACAAAACCGAACAGCACGAGCTGGTCGGCGACGGCGCGACCGTGCAGTTCGGCGGTCGCGCTTGCCAGCACGACGAGCAGCAGGAAAGCGAAGATGCCCGCCTCGACGGCGAGCGGCCCGATCGCCACCTGCTTGTTGCCGAGCACACCCGCGATGCAGGTCATGCCACCGTAAAGGATTGAAAGCGCGAACAGCGAGCGCGCGATCGGCCTTGTCGTCGCCATGCCGCTTGCTAGACGGTTTCTTGCAGCAGCGAAAGTCCCGCGTGTCCGCTGGCGGCGCAGGCTGCCGACGCCTATAGCAGCACGGGGGATCGTTCGGGGGACTGGGTCGATGCAGCATATGGTCGCGCTGGCCGGTATGGCCGCCATTCTGGCGCTCGCCGTGCTTCTGTCATCGAACCGGCGCTGGATTCGCCTGCGCGTCGTCGGCGCCGCCTTCGCGCTGCAGGCGGCAATCGCGGCGCTCGTGCTTTATGTGCCGGCCGGCAAGCGCGCACTGTCGGCGATGTCGGACGGCGTTGCCGATCTGCTCGGCTTCGCGCGCGCCGGCTCTGAATTCCTGTTCGGACCACTGATGGGCGACAAGCTGGGGCAGAGCTTCGCGTTCCAGGCGCTGCCGACGATCGTCTTCTTCGCTGCGCTCATCGCCATTCTCTATCACGTCGGCCTCATGCAGCTCATCATCCGCTGGATCGGCGGTGCGCTGGAAAAGGTGACCGGCGTGTCAAAGGTCGAATCGCTGTGCGCGGCGGCCAATATCTTCGTCGGCCAGTCGGAATCGCCGCTCGTCATCCGGCCCTATCTTGCCGCCCTGAGCCCGGCGCAGCTGTTCCTCGTCATGTCGGTCGGCATGGCTGGCGTCGCCGGCACCATCCTTGCCGCCTATGCGGCGATGGGCATCCGCATCGACTATCTGCTGGCGGCAAGCTTCATGGCTGCGCCCGGCGGCATATTGATGGCCAAGCTGATCATGCCCGACGACCCTGCCGACCTCGCCCGCACCGGCGGCGAGGTGGTCGAGCTCGCCGGCGAGGAGGAGCGTCCGGCCAACATCATCATGGCGGCGGCACAGGGTGCGCAAACGGGTGTCAGGCTTGCCGTCGCCGTCGGCGCGATGGTGCTTGCCTTCGTCGCGCTGGTGGCGCTGGCGAACGGACTGCTGGCGGGCATCGGCAACTGGTTCGGCGTCGACGGGCTCAGCTTCCAGCGCCTTGTCGGCCATGTCTTCCGGCCGGTGATGTTTCTGGTCGGGGTGCCGTGGGCGGAGGCCGGCGCCGCCGGCGGCCTGTTCGGCGAGAAGATCGTGCTCAACGAATTCGTCGCCTTCATCAGCCTGGGTCAGGCGCAGGCCGGCCTTTCCGAGGCGACGGCGGCCATCGTTACCTTCGCGCTGTGCGGCTTTGCCAATTTTTCCTCGATCGCCATTCAGATGGCGGTCACCGGCGGGCTTGCTCCCGCGCAGCGGCCGATGATCGCGCGGCTGGGGCTGAAGGCGCTGGCGGCGGGCAGTCTGGCGAACCTCATGTCAGCAGCGCTCGCCGGGTTCATGCTCGGACTCGGCTGAACGCTCAGCGCGTCGGCACTGGCGCGTCGCCGGAATAATCGTAAAAGCCGCGCCCCGACTTTTTCCCGTACCAGCCGGCCTCGACATATTTGACGAGCAGCGGCGCGGGCCGGTACTTGGGATCGCCCGTCGCTTCCTGCATCACCCGCATGACGCTCAGCAGCGTGTCGAGGCCGACGAAATCGGCAAGCGT
>CAYVVV010000192.1:0-4518 GCA_964455325.1 uncultured Sphingosinicella sp.
ATGAGTGCCAGCGCACGCGCATATGTGGACGGCTGTGCTCGCTGTCAACGGCGGCGGCACAAAAAAATGATGCACGCGGGCGCGTCAACTGGACATAAACGCCGGGCAGCCTACATCGAACTGCAACAGATCCCGGCGGAACGGACGACATGGCGATCATTCGCGGTTTCTGGCGATTTCTTGTCGGCGTCAAGGACGCCCTGGCGTTGCTGTTCCTGTTCATGCTGGTGCTCACCGTCGTCGCGGCGCGGCAGGGCGCGGCACCGACGGCGGTTCCCGAGGGCAGCGCGCTCGTGCTCCGGCTCGACGGCTTCATCGTCGATCAGGCGCGCGACCCCGATCCGGTGACGCTGATCGCCGGTGGCGCGGCGATGCCGGCCGAAATCGAAAGCGCAGCGGTGGTCAGGGCGATCGACGCTGCCGCGAAGGACAAGCGCATCAAGGCGATCGTGCTCGACCTCGACGGTTTCTGGGGCGCGGGACTCGCCAACCTGCAATCGATTGGCGACGCGCTGAGCCGATTCCGCGCGGCGGGCAAGACGGTGCACGCGTTCGCGACCGCCTATCTCGACGATGGATATTATCTTGCCGCGCACGCCGACGAGGTCTGGGTCAATCCGCTGGGCGCAGTGCTTCTGACCGGACCCGGCGGGTCGAACCTCTATTTCAAGCGGGCACTCGACAAGCTTTCGGTCGACGTCAACGTTTTCCGTGTCGGCACGTTCAAGTCGGCGGTCGAGCCGTTCATGCTGACCGAGGCGTCGCCGGAGGCGCGCGCGGCCGACCAGGCGCTGGTCGACGCGCTGTGGGAAACGTGGCTCACCGATGTCGGTGACCGGCGCCAGAAGGCCGACGTGCGCGGCTACATGGCACGGCTGCGACCCCTGCTGGCGGCGTCGGGAGGCGACTTCGCCCGCGCCGCGTTGAAGGCAGGAATGATCGACCGGATCGGCACACGCGCCGCCTTTGGCGAAGCGATGGCGAAGCGCGTTGGCGCAGGCGACGGCGACGTGCCGGGCGACTTCAACGGCATCGACTTCGCCGACTACAAGTCGGCAGCTCCGGCAGGTCCGCTGGGCGGCGGTGATGCCGTCGGTATCGTCTACGTCGCAGGCGAGATCATCGATGGCGAGGCGCCGTCGGGCATGGCCGGCGGCGACACGATTTCGACACTGATCGAGGACGCGCTCGCCGACGAACGCATCAGGGCGCTTGTCGTCCGCATCGATTCGCCGGGCGGCTCGGTGACGGCATCGGAACAGATCCGCGAGGCACTGACAGTGGCAAAGGCCGAAGGGCTTCCGGTCGTCGCCTCGTTCGGTCCCGTCGCGGCGAGCGGCGGTTACTGGATCGCGACCGCCGCCGACGAGATCTACGCGCAGCCGTCGACGGTCACCGGATCGATCGGCGTCTTTGCCGTCGTGCCGACCTTCCAGCGCACGCTCGGCGAACTGGGCATCGACGCTGACAGCGTCAAGAGCACGCCCTATTCGGGTGCCCCCGACATACTGGGCGGGCTGACGCCCGAGGTCAGCGAGCTGATGCAGGCCTCGGTCGAGGACATTTACAGCCGCTTCCTGCGCATTGTCGGCAGCGCCCGCAAGCTGCCTGCCGAGCGCGTCGACGCCATCGGCCAGGGCCGCGTCTGGGACGGCGGCACCGCACGGCAGCTGAAGCTGGTCGATCATTTCGGCGGACTCGATGCCGCAGTCGTGGCGGCAGCGAAACGGGCCGGACTCGACCCCGCCAAGGTCCGCACCGTCGACATCGAGCTGACGCCGCCGTTGCCGTTGCAACTGCTCACCGGCCTGTTCGGCGGCGATTCGGGTGAGGCGGCGCCGGTCGACGCAATGGGGCGCCTCGCGCGCGTGCAGCAGCTGCGCGGTCTCGTGGCGTTCGACGCGGTAGCGCGGATCGCGGCGGGACCGACGATGCAGGCGCGCTGCATCGCGTGCATCGGCTATGGCAGCCGGCCGCCGGCGCAGGCAAAGACACCGCCGGCCTGGCTCACCTGGCTGGCCCGGTAAGCCGAGGACGAACGGACCACCATCGGCGGCTGCCCGCGGGCACGCGACAACGGTTTCGTGCACCCGTGCGCGACCGGGCGATCATGGTCGACCCAGGCGATTGAACATCTCAATCGACGATCGCAGCATATCCGTCGATTGTAACCTGCGCCTTGTCGATTCCGTACAATCTACGTTCATCTTTGCAGTGTAATGAATGACATGCGGCAATGGTGCCGCCGGGGCTGGGGACGTTTGCGAGTGGTCATCAATGAACCAGGTTCATCGCATTACGATTGGCGCCCTGTTGCTCCTGCCCATCATTGCGGCGGCGCTGCTGACCGGTTTTCCGGCGCAAGCGGCGAGTGCCGATAGCGCGCGGCTGAGCGACCGCCGCGTCACCGCGCAGATCGATCGCAGCGTCAAGGACAGCTGCCGCGCGCATCAACCGGGGAGCGTCGAACATTCGGTCTGCGTCGCCGACGGTCGCAAGGATGCCTATCGCGCGGCCGCCAACGCGCGCAGCGACGAGCGCAAGCCGACGTTCTCCTACCGCTAGGCGCCGGCGCACGGTCAGGCGTGGATGGGCTTGCCAATGACCGCCATCGCCGCCTCCTTCAGCGCTTCGGCGTGCGTCGGATGCGCGTGACAGGTCAGCGCTATATCCTCTGAACTGGCACCGAACTCCATCGCCTGTGCCGCCTGCGCGATCATCGTGCCAGCGAGTGAGCCGACGATGTGGACGCCAAGCACGCGATCGGTCGCGGCGTCGGCGATAACCTTAACGAAGCCGTCGGTATCGCGATTGGTCTTGGCGCGGCTGTTGGCAAGGAATGGAAACTTGCCGACCTTGCAGGCGATACCGGCGGCCTTGAGTTCCTCCTCGGTGCGACCGACGCCAGCCGCTTCGGGCATGGTGTAGACAACAGCCGGGATGACCTCGTGGTTGATGTAGCCGGCACGGCCGGCGATGGTGTCGGCGACGGCGATGCCTTCGTCCTCGGCCTTGTGTGCGAGCATCGGTCCCGGCGTGACATCGCCGATCGCATAGATGCCGGAAACATTGGTCATCAGCTTGTGGTCGACCTCGATCTGCCCGCGCGCGTTCGTCGACAGTCCTGCCTTGTCGAGCTGCAGCCCGTCGGTGTTGGGCCTGCGCCCGATCGACACCAGAACGCAATCGGCGTCCAGCGTTTCGGCGGTGCCGCCCGCCGCCGGCTCGATGCTGACCGTCGCCTTGCCCCTGGTGACCTTTGCGCCCGTGACCCTGGTCGACGTGCGGAATGTCATACCCTGCTTCTTGAGGATGCGCGCCATGTCCTTGCGCACGTCGCCGTCCATGCCGGGCAGGATCTGGTCGAGATATTCGACGACGGTCACCTTGGCGCCGAGCCGAAGCCAGACCGATCCCAGCTCGAGCCCGATGACGCCGCCACCAATGACGACGAGGTGGCCGGGGACATTGGCAAGTTCCAGCGCACCGGTCGAATCAACGACGACCTTCTGGTCGATGTCGACCCCCGGCAACGGCGTCACCGATGAGCCCGTCGCGATGACGATCGATTTTGCGCTGTAGGTCTTGCCATCGACCTCGACGCTGTTCGGGCCGGCGAAGCGGCCGTGGCCCCTCAGCCAGGTCACCTTGTTCTTCTTGAACAGGAATTCGATGCCCTGGGTCAGCTCGCCTACCGCCTTCGCCTTTTCGGCCTGCATCGCTGCGAGGTCCAGGTCGACCTTGCCGACGTTGACGCCGAACCTTGCCAGCGCACCATGCCTGGCTTCGGCATAGAAATGCGACGCGTGCAGCAGCGCCTTTGACGGGATGCAGCCGACGTTGAGGCAGGTGCCGCCAAGCGTCGCACGCGATTCGATACAGGCAGCCTTGAGCCCGTTCTGCGCGGCGCGGATCGCCGCGACATAGCCGCCCGGACCGCCACCAATGACAATCACATCAAAATCACCAGCCATCGATCAGCCCGCTTTCGTGAAGGTCAGGGAAGACGCGCCGCCTCATATCGCACGCGTTAGTGATAGAGAAGGCAGCAATGGTTTATGCTGCACCCGAAACGACCGGCGCGGCGATTCGCACCGGCGCGGAGACGCATGTGACGCGCATCGAATTCATCAAGAAGGCACAGGCGGGGCGCGGCATCGCCAGCCAGGTCAACCTGTTTCCTGCGCCACTGCTGGTGTTTCGCTGGCCCGAGGCGCTTTCGCGTCGCGCCGGTCTCATCGACGCGGTTGTGCAGCGGCGCACGGCGTCGCCGGGCCTGTCGATCAGCAACGTCGGCGGCTGGCATTCCGCCACCGACCTTGCCCATTGGCCCGAACCCGACGTCATCGCCTTGATGCGATGGGCGGCAGCGATGGCGAGCCACGCGACATCGACCTGGCGCGGGGGCACAACGTCTGCTGCGCCGGCCGAGTGGCGCGTGATGGCCTGGGCGAACGTCAATCCGCCCGGCGCCGCGCGCAATCGTTCGCACCACCACGTCAATCGCAACTGGAACTG
>CAYVVV010000193.1:0-4453 GCA_964455325.1 uncultured Sphingosinicella sp.
GACTATAACCGGCAGTCACTGGACGCGACCACCGCCGACCGCATGTTCCGCCGCTTTGACGACATCTTCGAGACCTGCGGCTGGCGCGTCATCACCGCCAAGAACGGCAGGCTGCAGCGGGCAGCATTCAGGGAGCCGGGCGGGCAGGCGCTCGCCGACTGGATCGACAACTGCCCGAACGCGGATTTCGCGGCGCTGACGTATCAGGGCGGCGCGGCGTGGCGGGCGCGGCTCGCCGCCGACATTGGCAGCGTGCGCGGCGTCAAGGCGTTGCTGGCGAGGCGTGATGACGCCGAACTGGCGCGGCTGATGACCAACCTGGGCGGCCACTGTCTTGAAACATTGTGCGAAGCGTTCGACGCGGCGGCGGCCGATGACCGGCCGACGCTGTTCATCGCCTACACCGTAAAGGGCTATGGCCTGCCATTCGCGGGGCACAAGGACAACCATGCCGGCCTGATGAACCCGGGCCAGATCGCGCAGTTGCGTGCTGAACTCGGCATCGCTGCGGGACACGAATGGGAACCCTATGCCGGCCTGGGCGACAACATTGCGGCTGCGGTACGCGCGTTGGTCGAAGCAGCACCGATCCGGCGGACACAGCCGGCGCGGCCGCTGGATTCGATCCCGGTACCCGGCCTGTCGGCGCCGACCGATGTCGAACAGTCCACGCAGACTGCATTCGGCAAGATGCTGTTCGAACTGGCGAAGTCCGATCATCCGCTTGCCGACCGCATTGTCACCACCTCGCCCGACGTCACCGTGTCGACCAACCTTGGCGGCTGGGTCAACCAGCGTCGGCTGTTCCGTCGGCAGAACCTTGCCGATGTGTTCCAGAAGGCGAAGATCCCGTCGGCGCAGAAATGGTCGGGCGAACCCGCGGGCCAGCACGTCGAGCTTGGCATCGCTGAAAACAACCTGTTCCTGACACTGGCAGCGTTCGGGCTTGCCGGCGATCTGTTCGGCGCGCAGCTGCTGCCCGTCGGCACCGTCTACGACCCGTTCATCGCGCGCGGGCTCGATGCGCTCAATTACGCCTGCTACCAGGACGCGCGCTTCATGCTGGTGGCGACGCCGTCCGGTGTCACCCTGGGGCCGGAGGGAGGCGCCCACCAGTCGATCAACCCGCCACTGATCGCGATGGGCCAGCCGGGCCTCACGCACTTCGAGCCGGCATTTGCCGACGAACTGGCGTTGATGATGGAACATGGCTTCCGCCATATGCAGGCGACGAACGGCGGCTCCATCTACCTGCGGCTGACGACGCGCAGCATCACCCAAGTGGGACGCGACGGCGACGCCTGGAAGGCGGACGCGCTCAAGGGGGCTTACTGGCTGCGTCCGCCTGCCCGCGATGCCGAGGCAGCGATCGCGTACATGGGTGCGCTCGCACCCGAGGCGCTGGCGGCGTGGAATGTGCTGAGCGAAGACATTCCGGGTCTCGGACTGCTTGCGGTGACCTCGCCCGACCTTCTGCACCGCGACTGGAGCGCCGCGCGCGCGGCACGCTGGCGGGATGGCAATGCCAGGACGTCGCACGTCGAATCGCTGCTGTCCGTGCAGGCGCCCGGTGCTGGCCTAGTCACTGTGCTCGACGGGTCGCCCGCCGCGCTGTCGTGGCTTGGCGGCGTGCATGGGCACCGGGTCAGCCCGCTCGGCACCGACCGCTTCGGGCAAACCGGAAACCTGCCCGACCTTTATCGCGAATACCGGCTCGACACCGACGCGATCGTCGAGGCGATGGCGGAATTGATGGTCTGACGGCGTTGCCCGGTCACGGGCACCAGTGGATATCGACCGCGAGATCGAGTTCGCCAAGCACGCGGCCGACGGGCAGGTCGGACAGCGGTCCGTCAGCGATCGCCTTTTCAAGCAGCGCCCGCTTGCGTTCGCCGGTGACGACCAGCATCAGCGTCCGTGCCGATGCGATCGCGGCACGCGTCAGCGTCACCCGCGCCACCGGCGCATCGGGCGGCAATGGGTCGGGTATGACCCCGATCGCGCGGCGGCTGCGAGGGCCGCTCAGCGCCTCGTCAAGATCGGGACCGGCGAAGATTGACGCGGTGTGGCCATCCTCGCCGACACCGAGCCAGACCAGATCGGGCGGCCACTGCAGATCCTGCAACCGCGCGTCGGCTGCGCGGCCGGCGGCCTTGTAGTCGCTGTTGTCGCTGCCGATCGGCACGACGCGGGCGCCGAGCGGCAGCAAGATGCGGGCGATCATGGCGACGTTCGACAACGGGCTGTCGACCGCCACCAGGCGATCGTCGGTGGGAATCACGGTCACGCGCTTCCAGTCGAGCGGCGCTTTCGCCAGCCGTTCGAGGATCGGTACCGGCGTCTTGCCGCCGGGAACCGCGATGAGCGCCTGGCCGCGCGCGTCGAGCGCGCTTTCGATGATGAACTGGATGTCGCCGGCAACGGCCGCCGCCAGTTCGCTGGTGTCGCCAGCCTCCCACCATTCGGCTTCGACCATTGTCCGGGCTCCTGCGTGTCGCTGGCGCTGATAATCACCGGGCAGCGCTAATGCCAGCGGCTTTCACGTTGCGCTGACAGCAATAATATTACCTATGCAATGGTGATATTGACAGAATTGCGCGCGCGGTTCAGTTTCTGCCGGGAATGTCGCGTCACTGATGGGGAGGTGGGGCGTGAAACTGCTGTTCGCCATGCTGCTGCTGGGGCAAGCCGCCTGTACGACGTCGAGCGGTGCGGTGCGCCTCGACCACCCGGCGGCGAAGGCCGAACGCCTTGGCCCGATCTGTCGCGACTGCCTCGACGCCTGAGCACCGCGGAGGCACATTCGCAAGGATAAGGATGGAGGCCCGAGCCGGAATCGAACCGGCGTGCAAGGATTTGCAGTCCTCTGCGTAACCACTCCGCCATCGGGCCCGACGCGGTGGCGCTCTCTAGCCGAACTTGCTGGCCGGTGTAAACGGCCTTGACCGGTGCCGCAGGCGGCTTGGCTAATTCGATTGACGTGCCATGCGGCAAGACGATCGACTTGCAATCCGGCTTGGCGCACTGCCGCGAAGGCCCTAAAGCACAAGGGCTTGCAAGTGCGGTGTCCTATTCATATAGGACAGTAGTTGGTCGAGGAGGCGTCAAGGCTCGTGAAACTGCCGGACTTTAGGAAGATGCGTGGCGCGATGATCGACGGGCAGCTGCGGCCGTCGGGAATCAACGATCCCCGGCTTATCGCGGCGCTCAAGTATGTGCCGCGCGAGATGTACGTGCCCGCCGATGTCGCGACGCTGTCGTATCGCGACGAGCATGTCGAGGTCGTGCCGGGCCGCTACCTGCTGGCTCCGCTGGTTGGCTGCAAGCTGATCGCTGCGCTGGACGTGCAGCCGCACGATCGAGTCCTGGTCGTCGGCGGCACCACGGGCTATTCGGCGTCGGTTTTCGCGCAGATGGCCGCCCACGTGACACTGGTCGAGGATGACGCGACGCTGGTTCGCCGCGCCGGTTCGGCGATCTCGAAGACCGGCGTGTCGAACGTCGATGTCGTCGAGGCGCCGCTCACCGAGGGCCACGCCGCCGGCGCGCCCTATGACGCGTTGCTGATCGATGGCGCGATCGAAACGCTGCCCGAGACCTTGCTGGCGCAAGTCCGCGACGGCGGGCGCATCACCACGGTGCTGCTCGCGCGCGACTCGGCGCCCTCAGTTGCGATCGGCAGGGTTTCCGGTGGTCACGTCGGCTGGACCCGCCTTGTTGACGCTTCGGCGCCGGTTCTGCCCGGCTTCGAACGCGCCTTTGCCTTTGAATTCTAGCTTGTCGGGGGTGCAGATGGCGAGGATGCGCGTACTGGTGCTGGGCAGCGTGGCGATCATCGCCACAGCGGCGCCCGCGGCGGCCGAGACGCTGCGCGAGGCGATGGCCGCCGCCTATGCCAACAATCCGACGCTAGCCGCCGCCCGCGCCGGGCAGCAGGCGACGTCGGAACAGCTGGTCCAGCAGCTTGGCCGTATCCGGCCGACCGTCGGCGCGCAGGCAACGCTCGACCAGGAGACGACCGGCCCGGGCAATTTCGACGACTTCAGCCGCCTGGTGACGGTCGGCGTCCGGCTGACGCAGCCGGTGTACCGGGGCGGGCAGATCCAGGCGGGCATCAACGCCGCCAAGAACCGCGACGTCGCTGGCCGCGAGCAACTGCGCGCGACCGAGAACCAGACGATTTTCGACACCGTCACCGCCTATATGGATGTGCTTCGCTTGCAATCCGAAGTGGAACTGACCGCGAACCAGGTGAAGGTGCTCGAGCGGCAGCTGCAGGCGTCGAAGGATCGCTTCGAGGTTGGCGATCTTACGCGGACCGACGTCGCCCAGAGCGAGGCGCGGCTGGCGCTGGCGCGCAGCCAGAACATCGCCGCTGAAGGCAATCTCGCTAATGCGCGCGCGACGTACGAGCGCGTGGTCGGGCGGCCACCCGTCAACCTTGAACCACCGC
>CAYVVV010000194.1:0-4388 GCA_964455325.1 uncultured Sphingosinicella sp.
CGTCGATCGCGGCTTCGGTGACGCGCACCGTCGCGGGCGTCAGCGCCAGCCGGTCGAACCGTTCAGTCAGCGCGAACAGCGCGGCATCGCCGTGTGTGCGGACGTCGGCGATGATCGCCGCCACGGCTGCCGACACGTCTGCCGGCGGTTCGCGCCCGGCGTCGACCAGTGCCGCGAAACGCGCCGTGAAAGCGGCATCCCTCGCGTCAAGCCGCTGCGGCATTGCGAAGCCTTTCGATCCACGGCGCAACTGCCGCCGCCTTGGTCTTGAACGCGGCGCGATTGACGATCAAGCGGCTCGTCACCTCGGCAATGATCTCGACCTCGGCTAGCCCGTTTTCCTTCAGCGTGCGCCCGCTTGACACCAGGTCGACGATGCGCGGGCAAAGGCCGAGCTTGGGCGCAAGCTCGATCGCACCGTTGAGCTTGACGCATTCGGCTTGCACGCCGCGCGCGGCGAAATGCGCGCTCGTCAGATTGGGGTATTTGGTCGCGACGCGGACGTGGCTCCATGCTCGCGGGTCATCGCGCGCCGCCATGTCGGCGGGCTCCGCCACCGACAGCCGGCACCGGCCGATGCCAAGATCGACCGGCGCGTAGATTTCGCTGAAGCCGAACTCGAGCAGCACGTCGTTGCCGGCAATGCCCATGTCGGCGGCGCCGTGCGCGACAAAGGTCGCGGCATCGAACGCGCGCACGCGGATCAGCCTCAGCCCGGGAACATTGGTCGCGAACATCAGCGCGCGGCTCGCCTCGTCGCTGAACGCCGGCTCGGGGACGATGCCGGCACGCGCCAGCAGCGGCAGCGCCTCGTCGAGGATGCGTCCCTTGGGTATTGCGAATATGAGGTCGCCGGTCATCGCGCTTGCCTGTAAAGAAGCCGGCGCAGCGCCGCAACGGCGGCATTTCGGCTATATCGAGGGCACGGCATGATCGATCCATGGACGACCGGCGCGACGATGGCACGGCTGTGGACCATGTCGGTCGAGATATGGTCGGCGACCGCCGTGGTGCTGGCGAAGCGGAGCGCCATGCTTGGCAACGCCGCCTGGTTTCCGGCCGCACTCGACATGCGTGAAGTCGGTCGCATGGTGCCTGAAAAGGTCGATGCCGTGTCGCGGGGGGTGATTGCGGCAACACGCGCGCGCGATCCGCTCGACGCGGCCGCGAGAATGCTCGCCCCGGTCCACGCCCGCGTTACCATGAATGCGCGGAGGCTGCACGGCAGCTGATGCGTGGCGTTGGTGCCATTGCCGCATTCGCGAAGCAGGTCGACTGGTGCGCGACATTGGGGTCGCCATTCATGGCAGCGCTGTGTGACGCGTTGCCGCGCGTGCTCGATCGCACGACGGCAACGGGGCGACGCGTTCTCGACTGGCCGGGCAATGCCTTCGCCGACGCGCTGCCGATCCGTGTCGCGGGCGGTCTGCACGCGCTGGTTCGCAGCGGCGCGGCGCCCGATCTGGCCGCGCTCTATCCACCGGCAACGCTCGACGCCGGGGCACTCGTCGGGGTGCTGCGGCGGACCATCGCGCGCCATGACGATGCCCTGCGGACATGGCTGGACCGCGCGCCGCAGACGAACGAGGTCATGCGGTCGGCCGTGCTGATGCCCGGGATGCTTGCGATTGCTGATGCAACGGGGTTGCCGCTGCGCGTCTTCGAGCTGGGGCCGAGCGCCGGGCTCAACCTGCGGCTCGATGCCTACGCCTATGACCTCGGTGGTCGCGTGATCGAAACGTCGGGCGCGCCGATCCGCCTGGTGCCCGAATGGCGTGGCCCGCCGCCGCCCGCAGCCCAGGTGCGCATCGTCGAGCGTCGCGGCGGCGACCTTGCGCCAATCGACGTCACCGATGCGGCTGCGCGCGAGCGGCTGCTGGCCTATGTCTGGCCCGATCAGCCTGTGCGTCTTGCCCGTCTTGCCGCGGCGCTCGATGCCGCTGCCGCCGACCCGCCGCCGATCGACCGCGCCGAGGCCGCCGACTGGACCGAGCGCCACGTCGCGCCGGTAGCGGGCGCGGTGACGGTCCTGTTCCACAGCATTGCCTATCAGTATTTCGTCAGCGAAAGCCGTGCCCGCATTGCCGGGCACATGGACCGCGCGGGCGCGGCGGCGACGGCAGCCGCGCCGCTCGCCTGGCTGCGGTTCGAGATGGACGACGCGTCCGAAGGGGTGCCGCCGGCGCTGCGCTTGCGGCTTTGGCCGGGGGGCGAGGACCGCCTGCTTGCGTGCGCGCATCCGCACGGCAGCGTCGTCGATTGGCGGCTGGCAGGCTGAACTTGCCTTTGCAGCCGATTTCGGCCAAGGGCTGATCCACCGACGCCGAACCGCGTGCTGAGGAGTCTGAATGGCGAAAGAAGAGCTTCTGGAAATGCGCGGGCAGGTCACCGAACTGCTGCCCAACGCCATGTTCCGCGTACGGCTGGAGAATGATCACGAAATCCTTGGTCATACCGCCGGAAAGATGCGCAAGAACCGTATCCGCGTGCTCGTCGGCGACGAAGTTCTCGTCGAACTGACGCCCTACGACCTCACCAAGGGCCGTATTACGTACCGCTTCAAGTAAGGCGCGCGCGCGTGCCGTCGCTGGTTCTCGCCTCTTCGAGTCCGCGTCGCCGCGCACTGCTTGCACAGATCGGGTTTGCGCCCGATCGTGTTGAAAACCCCGACATTGATGAAACGCCGCTGAAGGGTGAGCTGCCGCGCGACTATGCTATGCGCCTTGCGGCGGCGAAGGCGCGCGCTGTCGGCCGCGGTGCCGACGAGGTGGTGATCGCCGGTGACACGACCGTCGCCACCGGCCGCTTCATCTTCCCCCCCGCCGACACCGATGATGACGTGCGCGCCTTCCTTCAGAGGCTCTCGGGTCGCCGTCAGCGCGTGCTGAGCGCGGTTGCGGTGATCGATACCAATGGCCGGCTGCGCGAACGCCTCGCGATCAGCGTCGTCGTTTTCAAGCGGCTGACCGAGGCCGAGATCGATGCCTACATTGCCTGCGGCGAAGGTCGCGGCAAGGCCGGCGGCTACGCCATTCAGGGCCGCGCGTCGGGGTTGGTGCGCTTTATGTCGGGCAGCTATTCGGGCGTGGTCGGCCTGCCGCTGTTCGAGGCGCGCACGCTGCTCGAAGCGGCCGGTGTCAGGCCAACGTTATGACCGGCTGGCTGATAGAGCACGGCATTGGCGAGGTGCGCGCAGCGCGCATGCTGGCGGGCGTCATTGCCGAGATGCGCATTCGCCGCGCCGACGACGGCGTCGAGGCGGGCGAGATCTGGGACGCGCGGTTCGTGACGAAACTCCCGGGGCGACGCGGTATCGTGCGCCTCGGCGACGAGGACGCGCTGATCGAACCGCCACCGCCGGTGAGTGAGGGCGGCGTTGTTCGGGTCGAGGTGGTGCGTGAGGCGATCCCCGAACGCGGCCGGCCCCGGCTTGCGAAGGTCGTTGCGCGTGGTGTCGCCGGCGCCCGGCCAGGCCGGATCGCGCAAGGCCCCGGCGTGCCGGCGGGGCGTGTCGTCGACGCCATCGACGGTTGGAACGAAGCGATCGGCGAGGCGGAGGCGGGCGTGGTCCGCTTCGACGGCGGCGTCCTCACGCTGTCGCCGACGCCGGCCATGACGCTCATCGATGTCGACGGCGACCTCGAACCAGCGGCGCTGGCGCTTGCCGGGGCGCGAGCTGCTGCGGTGGCGATCATGCGGTTCGACATCGGCGGATCGATCGGCATCGACCTGCCGACGGTGCGCGACAGGGCGGTTCGCGCCGAAGCGGCTGCGCTCTTGGATTCGGTGCTGCCGCCGCCGTTCGAGCGCACCGCGGTCAACGGCTTCGGCTTCATCCAGATCGTCCGCCCGCGCCCGCGCGCCTCGATCCTGGAGCGCGTCCACAACGCGCCGGTTGCAACCGCTGCGCTCACGCTGCTGCGCCTCGCCACGCGCTCGCATGGCCGCGGGCGGCGAACGCTGACTGCCCGTGCTGACGTCGTCGACTGGCTCCAGCGACGGCCGCCGCTTCTCGACACGCTCAGGGCGCGCCTTGGCTGCGACGTGACGCTCGTCGCCGACCAGACGCTCACGCTTCATGGAGGGCACGTGCATGCCACGCACGCCTGACACTTGTCGCGTTTGTGGCAGGCCGGCGCAGCCCAGGTTCGCTCCGTTCTGCTCGCAGCTGTGCCGCGACCGCGACCTGCTCGCCTGGCTCGACGAGCGCTACCGCGTGCCCGCTGCGTCGGACGAGGAACCGCCATCGGGTGATTGACGCCCGCGCGCGTGCCGACTAAGACGCGCCCTCCGTTCGCTGCGCAGCGAATGTGCCCAGGTAGCTCAGTTGGTAGAGCATGCGACTGAAAATCGCAGTGTCGGTGGTTCGATTCC
This sequence comes from uncultured Sphingosinicella sp., assembly GCA_964455325.1. Classification (GTDB taxonomy): domain Bacteria; phylum Pseudomonadota; class Alphaproteobacteria; order Sphingomonadales; family Sphingomonadaceae; genus Sphingosinicella. Next base: position 4,375 of record CAYVVV010000194.1, read on the forward strand.
GCCCCTGGGCACCA
>CAYVVV010000195.1:0-4374 GCA_964455325.1 uncultured Sphingosinicella sp.
TTGGCTCCATCAGGTCCCGTGCGATCATACCGCCGCTGTTCCCGGCCCGTCTACGCCATCGCCGGCGTTCCCGCACCGGTGCGCCGGAATGGCGGCCGCTCGAGATAGGTCAGCCAGCGCCAGCCCCATTCGAGCGGCCCAAAACGGAAGTGTCTCAGCCAAATCGGGCTGATGACGAGCTGCACGATCCATATGGCGAACACGACCAGATAGAGTTCGTGGCGCTGCAGCTGGCCGAACAGACCGAAGCCGAAGCCATAGAAGACAAAGGCGCAGACGATGGAGTGGGCGATGTAGTTGGAAAAGGCGAGCGTGCCGACGTCGGCGAGCGCCCGCCGCAGCCAGCCGAGCAGCCCCGACCGGCAGAACAGCAGCAGCAGGCCGAGATGGCCGGCGGTCATGGCGATGCGGCTGATGTCATAGGTCGTCTTCGATTTCACGATCGACAGCGTGTCGAAATTGCCGGCGATGACCGTCTGCACCTCCCAAATGTTGAGCGGAACGCCGATCGCGTAGCCGACCACGACGAGCGCCAGATAGTCGCGCGTGCGCCGTACCAGCGTCAGGAAACCCAGCTTGAACAGCGCCATGCCGAACAGCATCACCGAGAAGATGTCGAAGAAGAACCGGTACATCCACCACGACTGCGCCTCGTGGTTCAGGGGCACGACGCTCATCATCACGTCGGCATAACCGCCGCGCCGGTCGGCGGTGACCTCGGCGACGTCTTCGGCGGATGGTTTGTGCTCGCTGACATAGTCGGCCCAGTCATCGATCGCCGCCTGCTGGTCCTTGGACAATGTCGCGCCCGATGTCTTGACGGTTTCGGCCGCCGCGCTCGCCTCGGCCATGTCGATCGCATCGAGCGTGTCGCTGAGGTTCCAGGCGCTGATGACGAGTATGCCGGCAGCAGCGATGGCGATCAGTCGGCGCGGCGACAGCTTGCGGAACGCGAACAGGAACAGCGCGGTAACGCCGTAGGAATAGAGGATTTCAGCCCACCAGAGCAGGACGTAGGCGTGCACGACGCCGAACGCGATCAGCCACAGGTTGCGGCGGTAATAGATGTCGGCGGCGTCGCTGCGGCCGGCCGCTTCCAGCCGCGAGGTCAGCAGGATGACGCCGGCGCCGAACAGCAGCGAGAACAGGCCGCGCTGCGTGCCCTCGAAGCCGATCTGGATGACGATCCACGAACAGAGGTCGGCACCGCTCGCGCCGCCCTGGATGCTGGGATCGGAATAGGCGGCGGGATGCAGCCCGAACGCGGTGATGTTCATCAGCAGGATGCCGAACAGGGCAACGCCGCGCACGAAATCAAGCGATTGGAACCGGTCCTTCGCGTGCACGGGCGCGGCCGCATTCATGTTCATGATGATACCCCCTGCCGACGCCATAGCATGGCGGCCTGATTGTTTCTATCGCGTGCAAGGGGCTGGACAATTGCCGCGCGCGCACCGAAGCGACGGACCGTCAGTCGCGCGAAGCTGGAACGATGCAGTCGACAATCTGGCATAGTGCGCGGCGTTCGACTGCAAGGTCGAAGCAGTTCCGCGGCACGACGGGCAGTGCGACCGACTGCGTCCGGCACCGCTTTGGCGGACTTGGATTGATTTGGCAGCGCGGTCGGCCAAGGCGTGTACTCCGCCCTCTCGCGGAGCTTCGGCATCGTCAGCACGCTGTCGACTTTGCCCGCCTGCTGCCTATCCCGCTCGCGACATCACATCCCTGTCCGCCGCCGCGTCGTCTTGCCGAAACGGCCCTTGCGCGTGCCGGGCTTTCCCTCCGCCGCGCGGCCCTTCCGCCGTGCGACTTGCAGGTCAGCGGGAAGGCCAAGCTCGGACGCCTCGAGCTTCCTGATCTCGTCGCGGATGCGCGCTGCTTCCTCGAATTCGAGGTCGGCGGCGGCGGTCTTCATCTTCTGCTCAAGCTCGGCGATGTAGGCCTTCAGATTGTGGCCGACGAGGTGCGGCGTGTCATCGTCGATGTCGACGGTGACGCGGTCGCCGCGGTCGGCGACGTGTGCGATGATGTCGCCGATGTTCTTGCGCACTGTCTGCGGCGTGATGCCCTTCGCTTCGTTATAGGCGATCTGCTTGGCGCGGCGGCGGTCGGTTTCGCGCAGCGCGCGCTCGATCGATCCGGTGATGGTGTCGGCGTACAGGATGACGCGCCCATCGACGTTGCGCGCGGCGCGGCCGATGGTCTGCACCAGGCTGGTTTCTGACCGCAGGAAGCCCTCCTTGTCGGCGTCGAGGATGGCGACGAGCCCGCATTCGGGAATGTCGAGCCCCTCGCGCAGCAGGTTGATGCCGACGAGCACGTCATAGACGCCCATGCGCAGGTCGCGGATCAGCTCGATGCGTTCCAGCGTCTCGACATCGGAGTGCATGTAGCGGACCTTGATGCCCGCCTCGTGCAGGAATTCGGTCAGATCCTCGGCCATGCGCTTGGTCAGCGTGGTGACGAGCGTGCGATAGCCTTGCGCCGTCGTTGCGCGGATTTCGCCGATGAGATCGTCGACCTGGCTTTCGACCGGGCGGATCTCGACGGGCGGGTCGACAAGGCCGGTCGGGCGGATGACCTGCTCGGTGAAGACGCCGGCGGTGCGTTCCATCTCCCACGGGCCGGGCGTCGCCGACACGAAGGTCGACTGCGGCCGCATCGCGTCCCATTCCTCGAACTTCAGCGGCCGGTTGTCGATACATGAAGGGAGGCGGAAACCGTATTCGGCAAGCGTCAGCTTGCGGCGGAAGTCGCCGCGCGCCATGGCGCCGATCTGCGGCACCGTCTGGTGGCTTTCGTCGACGAACAGCAGCGCGTTTTCGGGCAGATACTCGAACAATGTCGGCGGCGGCTCGCCGGGCAGCCGGCCGGTCAGGAAGCGCGAATAATTCTCGATGCCGGCACAGCTGCCGGTCGCTGCGATCATTTCAAGATCGAAGTTGGTGCGCTGCTCGAGCCGTTGCGCCTCCAGCAGGCGGCCTTCGGCGACCAGCTCCTTCAGCCGTACGGCGAGCTCGTGGCGGATGGCGACCATCGCCTGCTTCAAGGTCGGCCCCGGCGTCACATAGTGCGAGTTGGCATAGACCTTGATCGTATCGAGCTTGGCGCCGCGCTCGCCGGTCAGCGGATCGAATTCGGCGATCTCCTCGATCTCGTCGCCGAAAAAGCCGATCCGCCACGCCATGTCCTCGTAGTGCGAAGGGAAGATCTCGAGACTGTCGCCGCGCACGCGGAAGGTGCCACGCACGAAATTGGCGTCGTTGCGCTTGTACTGCAGCGCGACGAGCTTGCGGATGATCTCGCGGCTGTCGACGCTGTCGCCCCTGGCGAGCTTGAAGGTCATCGCCGAATAGGTTTCGACCGAGCCGATGCCGTACAGGCACGACACCGAGGCGACGATAAGCACGTCGTCGCGTTCGAGCAGCGCGCGCGTCGCCGAATGGCGCATGCGGTCGATCGCCTCGTTCACGCTCGATTCCTTTTCGATATAGGTATCGGTGCGCGGAACGTAGGCTTCGGGCTGGTAATAGTCGTAATAGCTGACAAAATATTCGACCGCGTTGTTCGGGAAGAACGACTTGAACTCCCCGTAAAGCTGCGCGGCGAGGATCTTGTTGTGGGCAAGGACGAGTGTCGGCCGCTGCACAGCCTCGACGACCTTCGCCATGGTGAAGGTCTTGCCTGATCCGGTGACGCCGAGCAGCACCTGGTCGCGCTCGCCGTTGGCGATACCTTGGACAAGCTCGGCGATCGCCTGCGGCTGGTCGCCCGACGGCTGGTAGTCGCTGGCAAGCTCGAAGCGTCTCCCGCCCTCCGACTTCTCCGGCCGCTCGGGCCGGAACGGCTGGAATGCGGGCAGGTCGGACGGGTCGGCGAGCGAGGTGCGAATCGCGATGTTGCTCATTGGTCCTACATAGTGCCGGTCCCGCTTTGTTCCAAAGCCGGAGTTGTGCGCCGGATCGTTTACCCGCGGGGTCATGGTGCCAGCCGGCGGTCTGCGTGACGAAGCCGCACGATGGTGCAGCCGCGGCGCCGGGCAGCGGCAGCGTGCCGTCCGCGTCGGTGCCGCCTCACCCCGCTTTGGGCGTGGACAGCGGCGGGCATTTGGCTAGTGTTCGCACCCATCTGATCTTGGGGAGAACGCCGTGAACCGCTGGATGCTCGCGCTTGGCAGCGCGCTGATTGCCACGCCCGCTGTTGCCGATGAGGCGTTGAAGAGCGCGATCAAGGCCGACTACGACAAGCATCTCGGCGCGCTGTTCACGCATTTCCACCAGAACCCCGAGCTGTCGTTTCTTGAGCATCAGACCGCAAGGCGCATGGCGGTCGAGTTGAAGGCAGCGGGCGCAACGGTGACCACAGGCGTCGGCG
>CAYVVV010000196.1:0-4343 GCA_964455325.1 uncultured Sphingosinicella sp.
GTCGAGAAGTGGCTCGCGCCGAAGTTCGGCAGGTTCTTGACCCACGACCATCGAGGCGGCAAGGCGGCAGCACCAACACCAGCCGAATAGGATCGCGTTCGATCGTACCGCCGGCCAAAGCTGCATCCGCCGATCCGGCGCGCCGAATGAAGCTCGTCGCCACCGGCATGCTGGTGGCGATGGCGCTACTGTTCATCGCCGCGCGGTCGCTTACCGAAACTTACGTCTGGGCCGGTTTCGTCGAGGCCTTTGCCGAAGCGGCGATGGTCGGCGGTCTCGCCGACTGGTTCGCCGTCACCGCGCTGTTTCGGCACCCGCTCGGCCTGCCGATCCCGCACACGGCGATCATCCCGCGCAACAAGGATCGGCTCGGCGACAACCTCGCCAATTTTCTCAAGACCAACTTCCTCGGACCCAGGATCGTGGCGCGCCGCCTGCAGGCGCTCGACCTTGCTGGCGCGGTCGGCCGCTGGCTGGCAAGCCCTCCCGAGCAGGGGCGGCTGCGCGGCAGCATCGGCAGGCTGGGCCTGCAGTTGCTCGACGCACTCGACAACGAGGCGGTAGGCGGCTGGATCCGCGGGGCGCTGTCGGGCAATCTCAGACGGCTGGAGGTGGCGCCACTGCTCGGGCGCCTGCTCGACCGGTCGATCGACGATGGCCGACTGCAGCCGCTCGTCGATTCAGGGATCACGTGGTGCGCGCGCGTCCTTGATCAGAATGAGGGACTGATCCGCGAACTCGTCGAGGCGCGCACGATGTGGCTGCTGCGCCTCGCCTCGATCGACGAGCGGCTCGCGAATTCGATCATCGAGGCGCTGCGCAAGCTGCTCAACGAAATGGCGGCGGACGAGGCGCATCCTTTGCGGCAAAAGATCATGGTCGGCCTCAAGGACTTTGCGTTCGATCTGCAGTTCCAGTCGGAAACGCAACTCCGTGTCGAGCGGCTGAAGCTCGAGATGATCGATAACCCCGAACTCGGGCATTTCCTCGATGGTGTCTGGACCAACGCCAAGACATCGCTCCGCCGCTCGCTCGCCGATCCCGATCAGGCGCTCGCCGGACGCTTGGGCGAGGCCGCACGTCACGTCGGCGAGACGATCGAAAGCGACCTGGCGCTGCGTGCGGCGCTCAACAAATACACCCGCCGCGCAATCGTCGGCATCGTCGCAGATTATGGCGACGAGCTGGTCCGTATCGTCTCTGACACTGTGCGTGGCTGGGACGCCGAGACCGTGACCGACCGTGTCGAATATGCCGTCGGCCGTGACCTTCAATTCATCCGCATCAACGGCACGCTTGTCGGCGGCCTTGTCGGTCTCGCCATCCATACGGCCACGGTATTGGTCTAGGCTCCGGACTCAATTGCACCAGCAGCATATGCTGGCTGCGATGAGGGTGTCGGACAGGTAGTTGGCGGCGAGTTTGTCGCAGCGGGTGGCGATGCGCCGCCAGTCTTTGAGCCGGCACCAGAGGCGTTCGACGAGGTTGCGGGCTTTGTAAGCGGCGCGATCGTAGGGGACCTGGCGCACCCGTGAGGCGCTCGGCGGGATCACGGCCTCGGCGCCGCGCGCGGCGAGCAGGGCGCAGCAAAGGCTCGATCCGAACCCACTCCGCATCGCTCAGCCACGTCAAACGTCCAACCATCAACGCCTCCCCTCCAATAGATAGCGTTGAACCGACCAATCCCTTCGCATGCAAGCTTATTGAGTCCAGAGCCTAGGCCGGCAGCAGCGCCGCACAGGCACGCTGGATGCGCTGGCAGGCGTCCTCGAGCAGGTCGGTCGACGTCGCATAGGAGATGCGGAATGCAGGCGACCCGCCGAACGCTGCGCCGTGCACCACGGCGACACCTTCGGCTTCGAGCAGATAGCCGGCGACGTCCTCGTCGTTCGCCAGTACCTTGCCCGACGGTGTCCGCCGGCCGATCAGCTCGCCGCAACTCGGATAGACGTAGAAGGCGCCGCCAGGCGTCGCGCACTTCAGGCCGTGCGCCTGGTTCAGCATCGCCACGACAAGGTCGCGGCGGTTGCGGAACGTTGCAACCCGCTCATCCAGAAAGTCCTGTGGCCCGTCGAGCGCCGCGGTCGCTGCCGCCTGTGCGATGGCGCACGGGTTGGTCGTCGACTGCGACTGGATCTTCGCGATTGCCTTGATGAGCGGAGCAGGCCCACCTGCATAGCCGATGCGCCAGCCGGTCATCGAATAGGCCTTCGAGGCGCCGTTCACGGTCAGTGTCCGCTCGTACAGGTCGGGGCAGACCTCGGCAATCGTCGCGAACTTCGTATCGTAGATGATGTGCTCGTACATGTCGTCGGACAGGATCCAGACATGCGGATGGCGCCGCAGCACGTCGCCGAGCGCCGCGATCTCGTCGCGCGAATAGACGGCGCCGGTCGGGTTCGACGGTGAGTTGAAGATCAGCCATTTGGTCCTATTGGTGATCGCCGCGTCAAGCTGGCTGGGCGAAATGCGAAACCCGCTTTCGATTCCCGCTTCGACGATGACCGGCGTCGCTCCGCAGAACTGCACGATATCGGGATAGGAAACCCAATAGGGGGCAGGTACGATCACCTCGTCGCCGCGATCGAGCGTTGCCAGCATGGCATTGAAGATCGTGTGCTTGCCGCCGACATTGACGGTGATCTGGTCGATGCCGTAGTCGAGCCCGTTATCGCGCTTGAACTTTCTGCGCACGGCTTCCTTGAGCGCGTTGGTCCCGTCGACCACGGTATATTTGTTGTTGCCCTTGCGGATCGCGTCGATCGCGGCTTCCTGCACGAAGTCAGGCACCGGCATGTCGGGTTCGCCGGCACCGAGACCGATAACGTCGCGGCCGGCTTCCTTGAGCGCCGCAGCCTTCTGCGTGACAGCAATCGTTGGTGACGGCTGGATGCGCTGGATGGCGGTGGACAGGGCGATCATGTGGGCTCCGGCGGGTTTGCGCTGCAGCCTATAGGGATGCGATTTCGCTCAATCAACCAACCGGGCGGCAAAAAGACCGCGAACCGCGTTGCCAAGCAAGAACCCGTCCTTCAGGTCGTCCCGTGTCAGACTCGCCTCGGACGCGCGGCCGCTGTCGATCAGGCTTTGTCGCAAGACACCGCCCAGCAGGCCGTCGTTCACCGGCGGCGTCAGCAGGGCGCCGCCGCGATCGACGAAGATGTTGGCGATGCTGCCTTCGGTCACGCGTCGGTCTGGTCGCTCGAAAACGACCTCGAAACTGCCCGCCCGCCGGCGCGCTTCATCATAGAACGTACGGTCGCTGCTTTTGTGGTACAGGCGCCAATCATCCGCGCTGACGGGCAGTGGAACGATGCGAACGTCGGCCACCGCCGGCGTCACTGGCAACGGCGCGCAGGCGATCGCCATTGCCCCGTCGGGCGCCAGCGTCAGCTTGACCCGCGTGGGGGACTTCAGCCGACCGATGACGGCCTGCAAAAGGTTGCGGGCGTCATGCCGGTCGAACGCGAACAGATGATGCGCCGCCGATCGGGTCAGCCGGTCGAGATGAAGGTCGAGCAGGGCGATTCCGGACAGCGGATCGAACGCCATCGTTTCGAAAAGGTGGAACGGCCGGCTTGTCGCACTTACGAATGACAGTTTCTGCATGCACTCCAGCCACTCTGCCGATGGGTTGCTGTCGATGACGATCCCCGATCCTACGCCCATCGATGCGGTTCCGTCCGCCGCGATCGCAATCGTCCTGATCGCGACGTTGAAACGGGTATCGCCGCCGGGCGCGATCCAGCCGATCGACCCGGTATAGGCACCGCGCGGCCGCGCCTCGATCGCGTCGATCACCTCGATCGCCCGGATCTTGGGTGCGCCCGTCACCGAACCGCATGGGAACAACGCCTTGATGATGTCGACAGACCCAAGCCCGCAGCGAAGACGTGCGCCGATCGTTGTCGTCATCTGGTGTACGGTCGGGTACCGCTCGACGGCGAACGCGTCCGCGACGATGACGCTGCCCGGGGCGGCGATCCGCGACAGGTCGTTGCGGATGAGGTCGGTGATCATCAGGTTCTCGGCGCGGTTCTTGACGTCGGCGGCCAGCATCGCCGCCGCCGCCTGATCCTCGGGGGGCGATGGCAGTCGCGCCGCGGTGCCCTTCATCGGCTTTGCCGTGATCTCGCTGCCTTGGAGTGCAAAGAACAGTTCCGGCGAAGCGGACAACAGCCATTCGCGGCCCGTCGAAACGACGGCGCCATATGCCATGCGCTGCGTGCGGCGCAGTCGCGCATAGATCGCCAGCGGGTGTCCGCGCCAGTCGACGTCGGCAGGAAACGTAAGATTCACCTGGTAGATGTCGCCGGCTTCCAGCAGGCGTTCGATGTGTTGCA
>CAYVVV010000197.1:0-4296 GCA_964455325.1 uncultured Sphingosinicella sp.
CGCTGCCATCACGACAGCCATGCCCAGCCGACAGCCCACCTCCACGACTGCATCACCCCCACAAATACTTCTGCAAATGCTGGACAGCGAGCCTGATCGCTTCAACCTAAACCCGCACCATCAAATGACGGACCAAACAGCTAGTTCCGCCCCAGCTTCTCCAGTTTCGCCCGAAGCTCAGCCATCTCGCGCTTCAGCTCGTCGAGCTCCGATTTCTCGTCGACGGCTGGGGACGGCTTTTTCCCCGTCATCATGCTGGTTGCGGCCTCGAACATCGCCATGTTCTGCTTGGCGATCGCCTCGAACGGACTCATTGCACCGGCCATCGACTTCCTGAACTGTTCCTGGTTGCGGCGCAGCGCCGCCATCGAGGCTTCGAGATAGGGCGGCACCATCGACTGCATCGAATCGCCGTACATGGCGATGAGTTGGCGGAGGAAGTTCGTCGGCAGCATGGTCTGGCCGCGGTTCTCTTCATCCATGATGATCTGGGTGAGGACCGAACGCGTCAGATCCTCTCCGGTCTTGGCGTCGACGACCTTGAAATCGACGCCGCGCCGGGTCATGTCGCCCAAATGCTCGAGCGTGATATAGCTCGACGAGCCGGTGTCGTAGAGTCGCCGGTTGGCGTATTTCTTGATGATGACGGGTTCGGGCTTGGGTGCTTCGTCGGACATGTCGACACTCGATGCTGCGATTGCGAAGCGCGTAGCACAATGCGATGCTGCGCAGCAACACGGCGTGAGCGCGCGGCCGCGCGGGCCGCATCCGCTGCCGCTGTTCCTCGACATCGTGCGCCGGCAGACCGGCGACGACACGGCACGGCTGCGACGACTGCTGCACGCCGTCGCCGCCTATCAGGCGCACCCATGGCGGCGGCCGGCAGCGGCGCTTCCGGTGGTCGCGGCGGCCGGCAGTGCGCGCGTGCTCGACTATGGTGGCAGCGGCCGGCCGGCACTGTTCGTCCCCAGTCTCGTCAACCCGCCCCATATTCTCGATCTTTCAGAACAGCGCTCGCTGCTGCGCTTCCTCGCCGCCGGCGGTGTCCGGCCGCTGCTCGTCGACTGGGGCACGCCGGGCGCGGCGGAACAGGCGCTCGATGTCAACGGTTACGTCGAAGCGCGGCTGCTGCCGCTTGTCGAGGCGCTGGGCGAAGCGCTCGACCTTGTCGGCTATTGCCTTGGCGGCACGATGGCGCTCGCCGCCGCCGGGCATGGGCGTGTCGCGCGCGTCGCGACGATCGCAGCGCCATGGGACTTTGGCGGTTATCCCACGGCGCGGCGCGCCGAGCTTGCAGCGTACTGGCAGACCATGCGGCCGACGGCGGAGGCATTGGGCGTCGTGCCGATGGACCTCGTCCAGCCGGCGTTCTGGAGCCTTGACCCCGCGGCAGCAGCGCGCAAGTTCGAGGCGTTCGCGGCGATGGACCCCGACAGCGATGCGGCACGCACGTTCATCGCCATCGAGGACTGGGCGAACGACGGCCCGCCAGTGGCGCTGCCGGCGGCGCGACAGTGCTTCGAGGAGTTCTTCGGCGCCAACCTGATCGCCACCGGCGTCTGGGGTGCCGACCCACGCGCGGCCGGGAAACCCATCCTCACCATCGTTTCGCGCAGCGACCGCATCGTCCCCGCAGCGACAGCGGCTCCGTTCGGCGAGCGCCACGACATCGCCGCCGGCCACGTCGGCATGGTTGTCGGCGCGAACGCGCGCGCACAGCTCTGGGAACCGCTGCTGGATTGGCTCCGCCGCCCGGCGACGCTATGAGGCGGCAAATCCAGCAGGAGTCACTCCATGACCGACGTCGTCATCACCGCTGCCAAGCGCACCCCGGTAGGAAGTTTTCTCGGCAGCTTCGCCAACACCCCCGCGCACGAACTTGGCCGCGTGGCCATCAGCTCCGCGCTCGCCGAGGCGGGGATCGACCCTGGCGAGGTGTCGGAAGTCATCCTCGGCCAGGTGCTGACCGCCGGCCAGGGCCAGAACCCGGCGCGGCAGGCGGCGATCGCCGCCGGCATCGCGCAGGAGACGCCTGCCTATGGCGTCAACCAGGTGTGCGGATCGGGCCTGCGCGCCGTCGGCCTTGCCGCGCAGGCGATCGCCAATGGCGACGCGCACATCATGGTCGCGGGCGGGCAGGAGTCGATGAGCCTGGCGCCGCACTGCCAGCACCTGCGTTCGGGCCAGAAGATGGGCGCGATCGAGTTCATCGACACGATGATCAAGGATGGCCTGTGGGATGCCTTCAACGGCTATCACATGGGCATCACCGCGGAAAATCTCGCTGAACGTTACCAGATCGGCCGGGAAGCACAGGACCAGTTCGCGCTTGGCTCGCAGACCAAGGCCGAACGCGCCCGCTCCGAAGGCCGCTTCAAGGCGGAAATCGCGCCCGTCACGATCAAGGGTCGCAAGGGCGACACCGTCGTCGAGCATGACGAATATATCCGTGCCGGCGCGACGATCGAGGCGATGGCCGGTCTCAAACCCGCCTTCAAGAAGGACGGCACCGTCACCGCCGCCAACGCGAGCGGTCTCAACGACGGTGCCGCCGCGCTGGTGCTGATGTCGGCCGAGGAAGCGTCGCGCCGTGGCGCCACGGTACTCGCCCGCGTCGCGTCATGGGCGAGCTGCGGCGTCGATCCCGCCTACATGGGCATCGGGCCCGTCCCCGCCTCGCGCCGTGCACTCGAAAAGGCGGGCTGGTCGGTCGCCGACCTCGACCTCATCGAGGCCAACGAGGCGTTCGCTGCGCAGGCGTTGTCGGTGGGGCAGGAGCTCGGCTGGGACGCCGACAAGGTCAACGTCAACGGCGGCGCCATCGCCATCGGCCACCCGATCGGCGCGTCGGGCGCGCGCATCCTCACCACCCTGCTGCACGAAATGGCGCGCCGCGACGCGAAGAAGGGCCTCGCGACGCTCTGCATCGGCGGCGGCATGGGGATCGCCATGTGCGTGGAACGCTGAGCACGAACGGTTAAGCGCCTCTTTACCAGCACCGCCTATCCTCCGCTGCGCTCGACGAACCGCGGGGGCTCGACAGCGATGGACTCTTCGGCAGCGGCGACGGCATCGGTCGCGCGCGTCGGCATCGCCGACAAGCTGCGTCTGCTGCGCATCGACGCGCGGCCGACGAACGTCGCGGTGCTGAACTCGCAGCTTGAAAAGGCGCTGCGCGCGCAGGCGGGCGTCAGTCTGCCCGCCGCCATCCTGATGCCGGTGATGGCGATCTTCGTCGGCGACGGCCTGTCGGCGGTCGAGTTCGCCGCTTATTGCGGCGCGCTGCTCGTCTATCTCGCCAGCGCCCGTTTGCAGCGGCGCGCGTCGGCGCGGCTACAGCGCGGTGTCGGCGAAGGCGATGCCCGGGTGGTGGCAACCGACAGCTACTGCTTCATTGCGCTCGTCATGCTGCAGAATGTCTGCTGGGGCGTGCTGTTGGTATCGGTCGCGATGGAGGCGGGTACCGGCGCGGCCATGCTGATCATGTGCTTCCTCGTCGCGAGCGCCGCGATTTCAGCGCTCACCTACATCGCACTGCCCGCGGCGAGCCTGACCGCGACGGTGTCGACGGCGATCACCGCCGAACTGTCCCTCATCTTCGCGTTCGGTACCGAAACCGTCCTCTTTACGTGTTGCTGCCGATCTATGTGCTGATGCTGATGGATGCACTGCTCGGCCAGACCGCCGTGCTGGTACGCTCGGTGGCGGACAGCGACCGCGTCGCTGCGGCTGAACGTGCGCGTGCCGACGCCGAGCGCGACCGTGCCGAGGTTGAGAGCGCCCGAGCGGCCGAGCGGGCCCGCCTCGACGAGGAACGGCTCGCCGCCGCCGACGCCGCGCTCGCCGCGCGCAACGCGGCGCAGGCGAAGCGTCAGCGCGAGATGATGACGCTCGCCGATCAGTTCGAGCAATCGGTCCTGAGCGTCGTCGCCGGCATCGCTGCGGCAATGGAAGAACTTGAACGATCGGCACGATCGCTGACCGTGATCGCGGAACGAACCGGGGCCGACGCCGCCGAGGTTTTCGGAAGCGCAACCGGCGCTGCGAAGGCCGCGCGTATCGTCGCCGACGCGGCCGTCGAACTTGGTGATGTCGCATCAGCAATGTCCGACAAGGTCGGACGCCAGCTCGGCAGCGGCGCCGCGGCGACGGCATCGACCGCGGAGACCAGTGCGATGATGGCGTCGCTCGTCGAGGAGACATCGGGCATCGGCGGCATCGTGGGGCGCATCGCCGATATCGCCGAGCAGACCAACCTGCTTGCGCTCAACGCGACGATCGAGGCCGCACGCGCCG
>CAYVVV010000198.1:0-4265 GCA_964455325.1 uncultured Sphingosinicella sp.
GCCGACGTCGTGCGCGAGGTCGGCAAGGACGTCGTCCGCTTCATGATGCTGACACGCCGGCCCGATGCGCCGCTCGACTTCGACTTCGCCAAGGTCGTCGAACAGTCGAAGGACAACCCGGTCTTTTACGTCCAGTACGCGCACGCGCGCATCCACTCGCTGGCCCGGCGTGCGGCCGAAGCGGGCATTGTGGTCGGCGAACCGACGGCGGCCGATCTGGCGCGGCTGGACACGACCGAACTCGACCTCATCAAGCTCGCGGCGCAGTGGCCGCGTATCGTCGATGGCGCGGCGTCGGCGCACGAACCTCACCGGATCGCCTTTTATCTCGGCGACCTCGCCGCCGCGTTCCATGCCAACTGGAACCGCGGCAACGACGATCCGTCGAAGCGCTTCCTCGTCGCAGGCGACGCCGGCATTACCAACGCGAGGCTGGCGCTAGCGCTTGGCATCGGGCAGGTTATCGCCAGCGGCCTTCGGGTGATCGGGGTGACGCCGGTGGAGGAGATGAACTGAGCCGTGGCCAATGTTCGCGACGATGACGACGAGGCGCTGCCGTGGCTCGAACCCGCGGACAGCATTGACGATGGTGATGACGACCGTGGCGGTTTTCCATTGCGCGGCATGGTCGCTGCGAGTGCGGTTGTCGTCGCAACGGTCGCGGTACTCTGGTTTGTTGCCGACCGTTTTTCGGCCGACCGCGTGCCTGTCGCAGTAACCGATGAAGTACCGCTGATCCAGGCGCCAGAAGGGCCGTACAAGGAACGGCCGGCGGATCCCGGCGGGATCGACGTTGATACCGGCAGCCTGACGCACGCCGTTGCCGAAGGCGCCGATCCGGCCGGTCAGCTTGCGCTCGATGCGCTGCCCGAGGAGCCGGTTCCCGTCACTGCGCCGCCAACTGCCGCTGCGACAGTCCGCAAGGCCGAGACTCCCCCGTCGAAGGCCACGCCGCCTGCCCCCGCCGCGGACGTGAAGCGTCCGCCGACGCCGCAGCCGAAGATCGCGGTCGACGCCGAGACATTGCCGCAGCCTGTACCACCCAGGGTGGAAGCGCCGATACCTGCGCCAGGATCGGTCACTGTCCAGCTTGGCGCGTTCAACAGTGCCGCGGCGGCTGACGCGGTCTGGTCGAAGCTCGCCGCGAAGGGGCTCCTCGCTGGCCTTGCAAAGTCGGTGCAGCCGGTCGAAGCTGGTGGACGCACGCTGTATCGCCTCCGTGCCAGCGGCGGTGGCGACGCGGCCGCCCTCTGCGCCAGAGTGCAGGCCGCCGGCGAGCAGTGTGCGGTGGTGCGGTGACGCCGCTTGTCCTCGGCCTGACCGGGCAACGGCTGACCAATGACGAACGCGCGTTGTTCCGCGCCGCCGATCCGGCCGGGTACATCCTGTTCGCGCGCAACATCGGTGCACCCGCCGCGGTGCGCGCGCTGACCGAGGAGCTGCGGGCGCTCTCGGGGCGCGATCGGCTGCCAATCTTCATTGACCAGGAAGGCGGCCGCGTGGTGCGGCTTGGACCGCCGCACTGGCCGGCCGTCCCGGCTGCCGCGGTCTTTGGCGAGGCGTTCGGCAGGGCGCCTGTCACGGCGATCGAGGCGGCACGCCTCAACGCCCGCGCGATCGCGGCGATGCTCGTCGATCTCGGCATCAGCATCGCGTGCCTGCCCGTGCTCGACCTGCCGGCGCCAGATGCGCATGACGTCATCGGCGACCGCGCCTACGGCAGTGATGCGACGACGGTGGCGGCGCTTGGCGATGCAACCTTGCGCGGGCTGCGCGAGGGCGGGGTCGTCGGTGTCGTCAAGCACATCCCCGGTCACGGCCGGGCCACCGCCGACAGTCACAGCCAGCTTCCCGTCGTCGCTGCCGGCCGCGATGAACTCGACCGTGATTTCGAACCCTTCCGCAGGCTGGCATCGGCGCCGATGGCGATGACCGCACATGTCGTCTATACCGCGCTCGATCCGCACGCCTGCGCGTCGCGCTCGCCCGTCGTCGTCGACGTCATGCGCCGCGACATCGGCTTTGCCGGACTGCTGCTGTCCGACGACATTGGCATGCACGCGCTCACCGGCACAATGGAACGGCGCGCCGCCGATGTCCTTTCCGCCGGCTGTGATGTGGCGCTCTACTGCGGCGGTGATTTCGACAGCAACGCCCGGTTGTGCGAGACCGCGCCCGCCATGACGCAGGCAGCACGACAGCGACTCGACCTCGCCATGGCGTGGCCGGCGGTGCCCGCCGACAGCGATGTCGCCAGCCTGGCGACCGCGCGCGACCGGCTGCTGGCGGCGGCATGAGCGACGTCATCCCCGTCGCGTTCGCGGGCAGCGAGGCCGAGCGGCTCAACCTCGACATCGAGGGGTGGGAGGGGCCGCTCGACGTGCTGCTGCACCTCGCGCGTGCGCAACGGGTCGACCTTGCGCGCATCTCGATCCTGGAACTCGTCGAGCAGTATCTCGCCTTCATCCAGGATGCGAAGAGGCTGCGGCTCGAACTTGCTGCCGATTACCTCGTCATGGCGGCGTGGTTGGCCTATCTGAAGTCGTGCCTGCTGCTGCCGAAGGAAAGCGAGGCAGAACCGACCGCCGAGGAACTGGCGCTGCGCCTGCAGCTGCGCCTACAGCGGCTCGATGCGATGCGCGATGCAGGCGCCCGGCTGATGGCGCGCGACCAGCTCGGCCGCGACGTCTTTCTGCGCGGCGCGCCGGAAGGGCTTCGGATCGTCCGCACGGCGGCGTGGGACTGTGATCTCTACGAGCTGCTGCGCGCCTATGGCGACCTGTCGGCGCGCGGACGCGCGTCGAGCTACGAGATCCGGCGGCGACCGGTCCTGTCGCTTGAGGAAGCGCTCGAGAGGCTGGAAGCGCTGCTCGGCGCTGCGCTCGACTGGCGCCTGTTGTCGGATTTCCTCCCCGACGGCATCACCGATGACGACTATCGCCGCTCCAGCATCGCCAGCAGCTTCGTTGCAGCGCTCGAACTGACGCGCGTCGGCAAGACCGAACTGTCGCAGGCCGAGAGCTTCGCGCCCATCTACCTGCGCCGCCGGCCATGACAGACGCGGACCATCTCCGCATCATCGAGGCGGTGCTGTTCGCCGCCGACAGGCCGCTGTCGCGCGACCAGATCGCTGGATTCCTGCCCGACGGCGTGCCGGTGCAGCCGTTGCTTGACGCGCTCGCCGAAAGCTATGCCGCGCGCGGGGTCAATCTCGTCGAGCGCGGCGACAAGTGGCATTTCCAGACCGCGCCCGATCTTGGCCACATCCTGCGCCGTGAACAGGAACAGTCGCGCAAACTGTCGCGCGCCGCGCTCGAGACGCTCGCCATCATCGCCTACCACGAGCCGGTGACGCGCGCCGAGATCGAGAGCATTCGCGGCGTCACCATCTCCAAGGGCACGCTCGACGTGCTGATGGAGGCAGGCTGGGTGCGGCCGGCGGGCCGCCGCGAGGTGCCCGGACGGCCGATGCTCTATGCGACGACGCAGGGTTTTCTCGTCCACTTCGGACTTGCCAGCCGGCGCGATCTGCCCGGTCTTGGCGAACTCAAGGCAGCGGGTTTGCTCGACCCCGTCGACGCGGCGATGACGCAGCTCCAGTTCGAACAGCCGGAAACCGACGCCGGCGAGTAACGCCGACGCCAAAATATTTCCAAGCGCGGCGCATCTGTCCGCGGCTGGCGACCCGTATCACAGGGTGAAGGTGGCAATCGGGCCGCCCTTCCGCAAGCGAAACAGGATCGATTCATGACCGACCACGAAACCACCGCCATTGCCTCGCGGCGCGGTCTTTTGACTGGCAGTACCAAGCTCGTGCTGTCCGCCGCCGCACTGTCGGTGCTGGGCAGCAACGTCGCGCTCGCCAAGGGCAAGGGCGCCGCCGCGGCGCAGGACGTCGCCATATTGAATGTCGCGCTCGGCCTCGAACACGAAGCGATCGGCGCCTATCAGCTCGGCGCCGAAAGCGGCCTCCTGTCGAAGGACGTGCTTGGTGTCGCGGTTGCCTTCCAGTCGCACCACAAGGCGCACCGCGACGCGCTCGCGACGACGATCAAGCAGCTCGGCGGCACGCCCGTCGACACGCGGTCGCTTGGCGACTACGCCGCCGCGCTCGGCGCGTCGGGACTGAAGTCGCAAGCCGATGTGCTGGGCCTCGCCGCCCGGCTCGAGAAAGGCGCCGCCAACGCCTATATTGGTGTCATTCCGTCGTTCGGCGACACGGCGCTGGCACAGGTGGCGGCACGCCTTGCCGCCGACGAGACCAT
>CAYVVV010000199.1:0-4239 GCA_964455325.1 uncultured Sphingosinicella sp.
CTGGAATCGTGGGTCCACCGATCACGTAGGCGGCGCCGGCAGGGGCCGGTGCGGCACATGCTTGATCGCTGTAGTTGAACGCGAAAGTCAGCCGGCCTCGGCGCCGCATCCGCAGCGTGTCCGGCAGATCGACGAAGGCAATATCGGCCGACTTGCAAAGCTCGGCGAACAGCGATTTCAGAAACATCGTGTCGGTCAGCGTCGCTAGATAGGTAAAGCGACCCTGGCGCACCACGGCGGCTTCACCGTCTTGGTAGCGCGCGACGATTTCACCGCCGGTGACTGCCAAGTACTCGCGCCAGACACCGCTTTCATAGGTCTTGCCGCCGGCGATGATCTGTCCGGAACAATCCGGGCGCAGCGTTTCAACGCAGCGCACGCGGAGCGGCACGAATTCCGCAAGCGCCCCTGGTGCAAGCGCGTCGGGTATTGTGAATTCGCGAGTCTTCCCGCCAGATCGCGGACCAAGAACGACGTGTGCCTTTGCAGCACGCAGGGCGTCGACCGCGGCGTCATCGGGCATGGCCAGCATCGGCGCCAGCACCAACCGGTACCCATCAAGCGCGGCGCCCGGCGGTACGAAATCGATATCTACGCCGAGCCCGCGCAGCGCCGAATACCACTGAAACAGCAGCTTGTCATAATGGTAGCCGGCGCCCTGACGCTCGATATCGCTGACGTAGCGCGACTCGATGTCGACAATCATTGCCACCGCCGCCTTGGGTGCTGGCGCGTCAATATCGCCGAGCATGGCTAGCTCGGCAGCAACTGCCTCGATCTCGCCCCAGGCGTCGGACGGTTGGTGGTCGGGACGCAGCAGGCCGGCATGCATCTGCTCCTGCGCGAACGGCGCCTGACGCCAGCGGAAGTAGCTGACACAGGCGGCACCGTGCGCGAACGCCTGTAAACTCCACAGCCGCACCATGCCGGGCGCCGGTCGCGGGTTGTGCGGCGCCCAGTTCACCGGCCCTGGCTGTTGCTCCATCAGCCAGAAGGCATCGCGCGACAGGCCGCGCGTCTGGTCGAGATAAAGCGCGGTCAGATCGGGATGCCCGGTGCGCATGATCGGGCGGAAACTGTCCGCCGGCAGTCCGGCGAACGCCATGTCGGTGATCCCGAGCGGATAGCTGTCATAGCTGGCGAAATCGAGGTCGCGCGTGATCGCGTAGTTGTCGACGGCGGTTCCGTCCATCGGAATGAAATTGTGTGTCACCCACTGACCGCGCGCGTGCTTGCGGATCGCGGCGACCATCGCATCGTGGTAGCGCGCGACCTGGTCCGACGAGAAGCGGCGATAGGCCAAACGATGTGCCGGGTTGGTCTCGCACACGGCACGCAGCGGCAGTTCGATTTCGTCGAAGTCGCCGTATTCCATCGACCAGAAGACATTGCCCCACGCCCGGTTGAGCGCATCGATCGACTGGTAGCGGCGCGCGCACCATGCGCGGAAAGCGTCGCGAGCCGCGACCGAACCGCTCAGTGCGGTATCATGGCAGCACAGTTCGTTATCGGTCTGCCAGCCGATGACAGCCGCGTTGCTGCCATAGCGACGCGCCAGCGCCTCGGTGATGCGCAGCGATTCGCGCAGGTAGGTCGGGCTGGAAAAGTCGTAATGCCGGCGCGATCCGAAGCCGCGGACATGGCCGCTCGCAGGATCGACCGGCAGGATATCGGGATGACGGTCAATCAGCCACTTTGGCGGCGTTGCCGTCGGCGTGCCCAGCACAACCTTCAGGCCGGCATCGGCCAGTGTCGCTATCGCCCGGTCAAGCCAGCCGAATTCATATTCGCCGGGTCGCGGCTCGACGCGCGACCACGCAAATTCGCCGATTCGAACGGTGCTGAGCCCAAGCGCGCGCATACGCGCGGCGTCATCGGCCCAGATCGTCTCGGGCCAGTGTTCGGGATAGTAGCAAACACCAAGCATCGTGCTTCCCCAGGCGTTTTGACAAGCGATCCTGCCGCGGCAGATCTAGCGTTAGGCAGCGGTCGGTTGCCACCGCGCCGGATTGATTCGACAGTGTCTATACAATTTATCATATAAATCAATTCACCATACAGCGCTGGGGAGTCATGTGATGTCCGATCAACGTGTTACGAGTGTCCGACTCGACGGTGGCAAGACGACGCTGATGCTGGGAACGCTGGACGAATCCTTCGTCATCTATTGGGGCGCGACGCTATCGACGGCAACCAGTGCCGACGGTGCCGCCCGGCTTGCTGCACGCGATATTGCACCAGCGAGTCCCTTCGTCGAACCGCGCATCGCGCTGACGCCGGTGATGGCGCGCGGCTTTGTAGGTGCGCCCGGTCTTGCCGGTCATCGCGCCGGCGGCGATTGGGCGCCGGCACCGACCGTCGTCCACATCGACACCGGCGCCGGATCGGATACGGTTCGTCTTGTCGCCCGCGATGACCACTGCGCACTGTCGCTGACGCATGTGATCACGCTCGATGCCGAAACCGGTGTGCTGTCGGCATCGACGACGCTCAGCAACGACGGCAACACCGACTACTGGCTTGATCATCTTGCAGCTCCGGTCTTGCCGCTGCCGCATTGGGCGCAGGATCTGGTCACTTTTTCAGGGCGTTGGGCAGGCGAATTCGCGGTGGCACGGCAAGCCATCGGACCTGGCGCCTTCGTGGCAGAGAACCGGCGGGGCCGCACGTCGCACGATTGTCCGCCGCAGGTGATCGTCGCCGAGTCAGGGGCGAACGAAACGACGGGGCGCGTTGCCGGCTTTCATCTTGGTGCAAGCGGCAATCACACGCTACGGATCGAGCGGCTTGCCGACGGGCGCTGCTACCTGGCCATGGCCGAGTTGCTGTTGCCCGGCGAGGTTCGCATTGCGCCGGGCGAGTCCTACACGACGCCAACGCTTTACGCGGCAGTCTGTGCTGAAGGCTTCAACGGTCTGTCACAGCAGCTGCACGCGTTCGTGCGGAACCGCATCCTGCCGCCCGAGATCAGGCAACGGCCGCGACCGGTGCACTACAACAGCTGGGAGGCGGTCTATTTCGATCATCGGCCAGAAACGCTGCGCGCGCTTGCCACCAAAGCCGCCGCGCTTGGCGTCGAACGGTTCGTTCTTGACGATGGCTGGTTCGGTGGCCGCCGCAGCGACTGCGCCGGCCTTGGCGACTGGGTGGTCAGCCGCGACGTGTATCCCGACGGCCTGGGCCCGCTCATCGCGCATGTCCGGTCGCTGGGCATGGAGTTCGGACTGTGGGTCGAGCCCGAAATGGTCAACCCCGACAGCGACCTGTACCGCCGACATCCCGACTGGGTGCTGGCACTGCCTGGCGTCGAACAGATCAAGGCTCGGCACCAGTTCGTACTCGACCTGACCCGACGCGAGGTCGCCGACCACCTGTTTACAGCGATGAACGCGCTGCTCTCGGAACACGACATTGCCTATCTCAAATGGGACATGAATCGCGACATCAACCATCCCGGCAGCAGCGGTACGGCGGTTGCCGCCCGGCAGGCGCTTGCCGTGTATGCGCTCATCGACCGACTGCGTGCTGCGCATCCGCATATCGAAATTGAAAGCTGCGCTTCCGGCGGTGGGCGCGCCAACTACGAGATCTTGAAGCGAACGCATCGTGTCTGGACGTCGGACAGCAACGACGCGCTCGATCGACTGCGGATTCAGCGCGGCTGCTCATATATCTATCCGATCGAGGTGATGGGCTCGCATGTTGGACCGCGCACCTGCCATATCACCGGCCGCGTGCTGCCGATGCAACTCCGCGCCGCCGTCGCGCTGTTCGGACACATGGGCGTCGAAATGGACCTTCGCGAGCTCGATGAGGGCGAAACAGCAGCACTTTCGGCCGCGATCGCGCTTTACAAGGAGCATCGCTGCCTTCTGCACACGGGACGATTGGTGCGGCTCGACATGCCGTCGTGGGCGCAGGCTCTTGGCGTTGTCGCCGAGGATCGGTGCGAGGCGATGTTTCTCTACGTGTTGACCGGCACGCACACCGCAACCCACCCGGGCCGCTTTTGTTTCCAAGGACTCGATTTGAAGTGCGACTACCGGCTCGACCTGGTGTGGGCACCGGATCGCCTGTCGTTGAGGGCAGGCGCAACCATCGGGGTTTTCCGCGGCGACGTGCTGGTCGAGCACGGCATCGAGCTACCGCTTATGCAGCCGCAAGCGGCGCTGATATTCCGCCTGGCCGCCGTCTAGGTCATGCACTCATAAATCGCTAGCCATGTGAGGCGAGATTTGA
>CAYVVV010000200.1:0-4235 GCA_964455325.1 uncultured Sphingosinicella sp.
GCAGCTGAAGGCGATCCAGCGCGAGCTTGGCGACGGCGACGAGGAAGGGCGCAGCGAGGTCGACGAGCTCGCCGCGAAGATCGCCAAGGTCAAGCTGTCGAAGGAAGCCAAGGCGAAGGCTGAGGCCGAGCTCAAGAAGCTGAAGGCGATGTCGCCGATGTCGGCGGAAGCGACCGTCGTGCGCAACTATCTCGACACGCTGCTGGCGCTGCCTTGGGGCAAGAAGACCAAGGTCAGAAAGGACATCAAGGCCGCCGAAGCGATACTTGACGCCGACCACTACGGACTTGAGAAGGTCAAGGAGCGCATCCTTGAGTATCTCGCCGTGCAGGCACGCGCCAACCGGCTGAAGGGACCGATCCTCTGCCTCGTCGGCCCGCCCGGCGTCGGCAAGACCTCGCTCGGCAAGTCGATCGCCAAGGCTACCGGGCGCGAGTTCATCCGCCAGTCGTTGGGCGGCGTGCGCGACGAGGCCGAAATCCGCGGCCATCGCCGCACCTACATCGGCTCGATGCCCGGCAAGATCATCCAGAACCTGAAGAAGGTCGGCACTTCGAACCCGCTGTTCCTGCTCGACGAGATCGACAAGCTCGGCCAGGACTTCCGAGGCGATCCGTCATCGGCACTGCTCGAGGTGCTCGATCCGGAACAGAATGCCCGGTTCAACGATCACTATCTCGAGGTCGACTACGATCTGTCCGACGTGATGTTCGTGACGACGGCGAACAGCCTGAACATGCCGCAGCCGCTGCTCGACCGCATGGAGATCATCCGGCTGTCGGGCTACACCGAGGACGAGAAGCTGGAAATCGCCAAGGCGCACCTGCTGCCGAAGCAGATCGAATCGCATGGCCTCAAGGACGGCGAGTTCGCGATTCAGGATGCTGCGCTGCGCGACCTCATCCGCTACTACACGCGCGAGGCGGGTGTCCGCACGCTGGAGCGCGAGATCGCCCGGCTGGCGCGCAAGGCGCTCCGCCAGATCCTCGAAGGCAAGGCGAAGACCGTCACAATAACGCCTGAAAATCTTGGTGAATTTGCGGGCGTACGCAAGTTCCGCTTCGGCATCGGCGAAGAAGAGGATCAGGTTGGTGCGACCACCGGCCTTGCCTGGACCGAGGTCGGCGGCGAACTGCTCACCATCGAGGCGGTGACCGTGCGGGGCAAGGGCAATATCCGCACCACTGGCAAGCTCGGCGAGGTGATGAAGGAATCGATCGAGGCCGCGCACTCGTTCATCCGCTCGCGCTCGCCGCAGTACGGCATCAAGCCGACGCTGTTCACGGCGAAGGACATCCATGTGCACGTGCCCGAGGGCGCGACGCCGAAGGATGGTCCGTCAGCGGGCATTGCCATGGTCACCTCGATCATTTCGACCTTGACCGGCATTCCGGTGCGCAAGGACGTGGCGATGACCGGCGAGGTGACGCTGCGCGGGCGCGTGCTGCCGATCGGCGGGCTGAAGGAAAAGCTGCTGGCAGCGCTGCGTGGCGGTATCACCACGGTGCTGATTCCGGCCGAGAACGAGAAGGATCTTGCCGAGATTCCGGCGAACGTCCGCGAAGGCCTGAGCATCCGGCCGGTGGCGCACGTCGACGAAGTGCTCAGGATCGCGCTGGTGCGCCCTGTCGAGCCGATTGAATGGATCGAGTCCGACGTCACCGCGCAGGCGGTTGCGCCGCACGTTGCGGGCGCCGACGACCTTTCGCTTCGGCACTGATGCAAAAAAAAGCGGTGAGTGCCAGAAAACCGCCGAGAATCGGCGGTTTTCCCTTTGACACTGCCGGAGTCGGGTTCTTAGATGGCGATCGGCTAATTCGCCGACCAACGACTCTTCCGACTTGGGGGTATCAGGGAATGAACAAGCAAGAACTCATCGCCGCCGTTGCTGACGCTTCGGGTCTTTCGCGCACCGACGCGGGCAAGGCCGTCGAAGGCGTTTTCGACAGCATCACCAAGGCGTTGAAGAAAGGCGACGAGGTTCGCCTCGTCGGCTTCGGAACCTTCGCCACGGCGAAGCGCAAGGCATCGACCGGCCGCAACCCGCGCACCGGCGAGACGATGAAGATTGCGGCGAGCGTCCAGCCCAAGTTCAAGGCGGGCAAGGGGCTTAAGGACGCCGTCAACTAGGCCGGTTTTCAGTCGGTGCATGAAGGCGCGGCCATGACGGTCGCGCCTTTCATTTGGTGCCATGCAGGTACTGGACAGCCGCCGACGGCGACTCTAAGGACGCCTTTCCCGACGCACGACGGGCGCGTAGCTCAGCGGTAGAGCACTCCCTTCACACGGGAGGGGTCACAGGTTCAATCCCTGTCGCGCCCACCAGCGCCCTCGGCGCTCACGCCGAGCGGAACCTCACGATCTTGCCGGGCTTTGCCGGTGGCTCGCCCCTTGGCAGCGCGTCGACGTGGTCCATGCCTTCGATGACCTCGCCCCACACCGTATATTGCCCGTCGAGAAAGCGGGCGTCGTCGAAGCAGATGAAGAACTGGCTGTTCGCCGAATGCGGGTAGGACGTGCGCGCCATCGAGCAGGTACCGCGAACGTGGGGGAGCGCGTTGAACTCGGCGTGCAGGTCCGGCCGGTCGGAGCCGCCGCTGCCGGTGCCGGTCGGGTCGCCGCCCTGCGCCATGAAGCCATCGATGACGCGGTGGAAGACGACACCGTCATAATAGCCCTCGTCGGCGAGCTCGCGAATACGCGCGACGTGGTTTGGCGCGACATCAGGCCGCAGGCGGATTTTGACCTCGCCCGTCTCCAGCGTCAGGATCAGCGTGTCGGACGTCATGGGCATGTCCTGTTATGCGGTTCGGCAACTCGTTAAGGGACTTCATCGCGGTCGTCGAGCCTTGTCGTCCGCGTCGATAGCGAGGGGGGTATGGCGTCGGTACACGCGAACGAACAGCTGCTGTTCACCATCCTCCTTCAACTGATCATCATGATCGGCGCGGCGCGGCTGATGAACGCGCTTGCGCGACGGTTCGGACAGCCCGGCGCGGTCGGTGAAATCATCGCCGGGCTCATGCTCGGTCCGTCGCTGTTCGGCCATGTTTTCCCGGTGGCATCGGCAGCATTGTTCGGCGAGGCGGCGAGTGCACCGATCATCGTCATCAGCCAGATCGGCCTCATCCTCCTCATGTTTCAGATCGGTGCCGAGTTCGAGTTCGCGCATCTTGCGCACGACCGTAACCGCAAGGCCGTCATCAGGGTCGCGCTCGCCTCGATCGCGGTGCCTTTTGCGCTCGGCATCGGGCTCGGGCTGTCGGCGGCGTCGTGGCTTGCACCGGGCACCGAACCGGTCGCGTTCGCGATGTTCATGGGCGTTGCCCTCGCAATCACGGCAGTGCCCATCCTTGGCCGCATTCTTGCTGAGTACCGGCTGACGCGAACGCCGATCGGTGTCATTGCGATCAGCGCGGCAGCGTTCAACGACATCGCCGGCTGGGTTCTGCTCGCCGGCATCGCGGCTTACGCTGTCGCGACGCTCACCGGCGCGCTGGCGACGGCGACGCTGGGCGGTATCGCCGCCTTCATCGGTGTGTGGGCGGTCGGCGGCCCGCGCCTGTCGGCGTGGCTGGTCACGCGGTTTCCGCTGCGCGACGGACGTATCCCGCCGACGCTGATGGCGGCCGTGCTGGCGCTGATGTTCGCGGCCGGCATAGTCACCTACAAGCTCGGTATTTTCACCATCTTCGGCGGCTTTGCTGTCGGCGTGCTGTTCCACCGGCATCAGGCGTTCGCCAGCGCCTGGCAGCAACAGGTCGGCCAGTTCGTGCTCGTCTTCTTCCTTCCGGTCTTCTTCACCTATACCGGGCTTCGCACCAACCTGCTGGGGTTGGGCGCTGCGGACCTCGGCTGGCTTGCAGCGATCCTCGCCGCGGCGACGCTTGGCAAGATCGTGCCCGTCTACCTCGCAGCGCGCAGCTGCGCGATGACGCCGGCGGAAGCGGGCGTGCTCGGCACGCTGATGAACACGCGCGCGCTCATGGAACTGATCGTGCTCAACATCGGCTATGACCTTGGCGTGCTGCCACGCAGCGTGTTCACGATGCTGGTGGTGATGGCGGTTGTGACAACGGTCATGACAGGCCCGCTGCTGCGCCTGCTGCTGCCGCGCATGGGGCACAACATCCGCGACCGCATCGAGGCTTGAGGCTTGCGCGTGCCAGCACTTTTCGTCACAGAGCAGCGATCGCGGGCGGTTAGCTCAGTTGGTAGAGCATCTCGTTTACACC
>CAYVVV010000201.1:0-4193 GCA_964455325.1 uncultured Sphingosinicella sp.
ACGCGGCCGACCGTGTCGCGCAGCGGCGGCTGAGTCGTGGTACGCCTGCCCTGGATCCCGCTCGCGCTTGTTGCGGCGGCGGCGTCGCTGACCAGCCGCATCGATGCCGTGTTCGCCGCCGGCGAACAGGTCCGCGCGGTCGCCGCGCCGACGTCGGCGGTCGAATCGCGCGTCGGCGCGGCCATTGCCAGCGATCTCGCCAGACGCACGCGCGAGGCCGACAGCGCGCGCCAGGCCGATCTGCAGGCGGCAATGCTCGCGGCCGCCGAGAAACGCATCGACGATAAGCTCGACCGCCTGAGCGCGAGTGCGCGGCCGGTGCGCGCGCTCGATCGTCCGCTGCGGCTGCCCGGGGCGGCGCCGGGCGACGCCATGCTTGACAGCGCCGACTCGCGTATCGCCGCGCTGGTCAAGATGTATCAGGCGATGCGCCCCAGGGACGCCGCGCGCATTTTCGAGCGGCTCGACCTTGCGGTGCAGGTCGATGTTGCCAGCCACATGCGCGAACGCGCCGCCGCGGCGATCCTCGCCGAGATGGATCCGAAGGCGGCGTCGGCGCTGACTATGGCGCTCGCCGGTCAGCCCGTTCGCGAAGCCGAAGAGGCCGGCGCGCTTTAGCGCACATTTAACCATCCTCGCCATAACGTCGCCGACGATGGGCCAGTTGCGCTTCCTGTTGATTGCCGTCACGGCGCTCGCTGCGCCCGCCACTGCCGAACGAAGCCCGTCGGCGGCGAACACGCGCGCGGTGCTCGAGGCGCTGAGCGTCGCGCCCGACGCCGACCGCCCGGCGTGGCGCTGGCGGCTGGCCCGCGATTATGCCGCGCGCGGCCTTGCCGCCGAAGCCGACGGCGTCCTGCGCGTCATCGCGGCGGACACGCCGCTGCGGTCGGACGCCGCCGACTTCCGCCTGCTGCACGCCTCGGTCCTCACCACGCTCGGCGACGCCGAAGCGGCGCTTGCGCTGCTCGATTCGCCGGCGGTCGAAGGCGTAGCCGAGGCGTGCCGGCAGCGGATGCGGGCGTCGGCACGGCTCGGCCGGCATGCCGACGTGTTGCGCAACTTCGCCTGTTCGGGGACGCGGCGCGCGACCGATGTGATGGCGGCCGTGCGTGCCAGCGTCGCGCTTGGCGACGATACGGGTGCCAGCCGGCTGCTCGACCGGATGACGGCATTGCCGCCGCGGCTAGCCGGCGAGGCGGCGTTCTGGCGCGGCGCCATTGCCCGCCGGCGCGGCCAGCCGGCGCTTGCCGCGGCGCAGTTTGCAGCAGCGGCGGCAAGCCCGAATCCGGTGGCCGCGCTGCGCGCCACGGTGGCGCTCAGCGAACTGCGTGTCGATGCCGGCACGCTGTCGCCCGCAGCGGCGCTTGCCGAACTCGATCGCCTGCGCCACGCGCGGCGCGGCGGCATCGCCGAGCGCGAGCTGCTGATGGCAGCCGGCCGCCTGTCGGATCGGGTCGGCGATATTCGCGGTGTCTTCGAAAACTATGGCACGGTGGCGCTCTACCACGACGCGCCGGGTGTCAGGCGGACGCTCGATGCCCGCTTCCAGGAGCTTTTCGCCGATGGCGGTGCGTCGTTGGCACCCGTCGACGCGTTCGCGCTGTTCTGGGATTTCCGTGAGTTCGCGCCGCAGGGCCCGGCGGCGGATGCCATGGTCCGGCGAATCGCCGACCGGCTTGCCAGGCTCGGCCTCAACGCACAGGCGGCGAGCCTGCTTGAACACCAGGTTTACAACCGGCTTGACGGCACTGCGCGCGCGATCGTCGCGGTACAGCTGGCCGGCTTGCTCAACGCCGGCGGTCATCATGCGCGCGCGCTGGCTGTGCTAAGCGACTCGGCGGCTTCCGACTTACCCGCCGAGACACTGGACAGGTTCCGGCTGGAGCGGGCAGCGGCACTGATCGGGGTTGGCAAGCCGGCGGCCGCCAGGGCGCTGCTTGCCGAGGCGACGGGACCGGCGGCGCGGCGGCTGCGCACCGAGGCGGCCTGGGCGGCGCGCGACTGGGCGGCGGTGATCGAGCTTGCCGTTGGCGACCTGCCGTCGCCCGATGCTGCTGCCGGCGACCTGGTGACGGTGCTGCGGGTCACCGTGGCGGCAGCGATGGATGGTGACGACGCGTTGCTGTCGCGGCTGCGCAGCCGTTATCGGCAGGCGCTGGCGCAGACCGATGCCGCGGCGGCGTTCGACGCGCTGACCGGCGATCCGGCGCGGATCGATCCGGTTCAGCTGCGCGCCGCGCTCGCGCTTGCCGCGGCGCGCGCGACGAAGCCGCTGACCGGCGGCAGCGCGGCGTAGGCTGCGGCATCGCCGAGCGCGAGAAAGGCGCCGTTGAGATAGTCGGGCTTGCCGTAGCGAAACGGTTTGCCGCCGGCATCGAACATCGCGCCGCCCGCCGCCAGCAGCACCGCGTGCGCCGCCGCCGTGTCCCATTCCGAAGTCGGCCCGAAGCGCGGGTAGACGTCGGCCAACCCCTCGGCGAGCATGCAGAACTTGAGCGACGACCCGCTCGGCTTGACGTCGGCGTCGCCGATCGCGGCAACATAGCGCCGCGTCTCGTCGTCAAGATGCGTGCGGCTGGTGACGACGACCGGGCGTCGCGGCATCTGCCGGCAGCGAATCGCCCGTCGGCCGCCGTCGCGATCGATACGCCAGGCGCCAAGGCCGCGTACCCCGGCCCAGATCGTCCCGTCGCGCGGCGCGCCGACCAAGCCGAGCACGGGCTCGCCGTCCTCGACCAGCGCTACGTTGACCGAATAGTCGGCGCCGCCGTCGAGGAAGCTTTTGGTGCCGTCAAGCGGATCGATCAGCCAGAAGCGCGGCACGACAAGCGGCTTGCCATGTGTGGCGCACGCCTCCTCGCCGACAACGACGGCGCCAGGGTCGATCCGGGCCAACGCGCCGATAATCAACGCTTCGGCACGTTCGTCGGCCTCGGTCACCGGCGAACGGTCGCGCTTGGCGCGCGCGCCGGCGCCACTGGCGCGAACCGATTCGATCAGGGCGCCGGCGTCGCGGACGACCGGCAGCAGGGCATCAAGGATATATTGCGTCACGCCGTCGCGGTATCGAACAGATCCGCAACGTTCAAGCCAAGCCGGTCGATATGGCGGCGAATCGCCGGCCATTCGGTGCCGAGAAAAATCTTGCGTTCCTCGTCAAGCAGCCGTTCGCGCGCGCCCGGCTCGACGAACAGCCCGAGTCCGCGCCGCGCGGCGACGAGTCCCGCCGACTGCAGTTCCTGATACGCCTTCGACACGGTCAGCGGATTGACGTGCTGCTCGGCGGCGAGCACGCGCACCGAGGGCAGGGCGTCGCCGACGCCATAGACGCCGTCGATGATCGCCGCGGCGATCAGATCGCGGATCTGGACGTAGATCGGGCGCGCCGTCTGCCACATAGTGTCATAAAACCATAAGACACCAACACCGGTCAACCCTCGCGCTTGAGTTCGGCGCAACAGCGGCTAGTGTCGCCGCCCGAGGATATCGCGATGAAACGACTGCTGCTGCCAATCGCCGTTGCTGGGCTGGCCCATGCCGCCAGCGCCGACGTGCCCGACGGCGACATCGCACGATGCGCCGGCATCGTCGCCGATGCCCAGCGGCTTGCCTGCTACGATGCGATCGCCGAGCGCATCTCGGCTGCGGCGGGCATCGTCGCCGAACGGCGCGCGGCGGCGGCCGAGGCGGCGCGCGCGGCAGCCGTCGAAGCCGAAGCTGCGGCTCGCCGGGCGGCGGAGGAGGCCGCGGCGAAGAAGGTGCAGCAGTTCGGCGCGGAGACCACGGCGCAACGCGACACGCTGTCGGAGGACAAGCTCAGCGAGCTTGGCGCCAAGGTCAGCGAGGTGCTCACCGACCGCTATGGCATTTATGTCCTGCTGCTCGACAACGGCCAGTTGTGGAAGCAGCTCGACGGCAAGCTGCTGACCGTTCGCGTCGGCGATGACGTCGTCATCGAACGCGGTTCGCTCGGCGGCTACAACCTCAAGATTCCGCGCCAGAAGCGGCAGGTTCGCGCCAAACGGCTCAAGTAGGCTGCCACACCGCGATGACATCGTCGAGCGCCGGACGCGGACGCTCGACGAGCGGCTTTCCGGCGGTGCCGATGAACAGGAAGCCGACGATCGAATCGCCGGGCTTGCCCAGCAGCTCGGTCACTTTCCTAATGACGGTACTGTGAGATAGGGTTT
>CAYVVV010000202.1:0-4144 GCA_964455325.1 uncultured Sphingosinicella sp.
GCGGCAGGCTGGCGGCGGCGCAGGTCCGACTGACTGCGGCGGGCATACGCGTGGCGATCGTGCCCGGGCTGGCATGCATCAATCATTTGAGCGTGCCCGATGTCATGCGGGGCGAGGAGACCCAGATTGTCGGCGCACTGGCGCTCGACCCGAAGCTGGCCCTGGGGCGGCGCATCATCTGCCTTCCCGGCACACACAGCAAATGGGCCCTGCTCAACGACGGAATGATCGAGCGCTTTACAACCGGGCTGACCGGTGAACTATTTGGCGCGCTCCGACAGCACAGCATTCTTCTGCACGGCGCGGCAACGGATGGTTGCGATACCGGCGCCTTCGACGCTGGGGTAACCCGCAGCATCGAGGCAGGCGCGGCACAACTGCCATTTCTGTTGTTCGAGACGCGCAGCCGGCAGTTGCGCGGCGGCATGACCGCAAGCGCTGCGCACGACTTCCTCTCCGGCCTTCTGATTGGTGCGGAAATTGTCTCGGCGGGCGCCAGCGTGTGCAGTGACGCGCCGACTTCCGATAGCGTGGTTTTCGTTGGCGAGGCGGATATCGTTGATCGCTATGCGCGTGCGTTTGCGGCAATAGGGCGGAACGCGACGACCATCGATGGCGAAGCTGCCGCGCTGGCCGGTCTCAACACGATCCAGAGAATGACGACATGCAGCTAACGGCGGCGGGATTTGGTGATCGGCGGCCACTGGTCGCCATTCTGCGCGGTATAACGCCAGACGAAGTGGTTCCGGTCGCCGAGGCGCTATATCAAAGCGGCTTCGGCATCATTGAGGTGCCGCTGAATTCGGCCGATCCGCTTGACAGTATCGCTCGTCTTGCCAGTGCGCTTGGCGACCGTTGCCTATGCGGGGCAGGAACCGTCCTGTCGCCTGCCGAGGTGGACGCTGTCAAAGCACGGGGCGGCCAGCTGATCGTCTCGCCGAATACCGACCGTTCGGTCATTGCCCGCGCCGCTGCATCTGGCATGACTACCATGCCTGGGTTTGCCACAGCCAGCGAGGCGTTCGCCGCGTGTGACGCGGGTGCCTCAGCACTCAAACTGTTCCCGGCGGCGACCTTTGGTCCAGCGTACGTCCGCGCGCTGCGGGCGGTGTTACCGCCTTGGATCCCCGTGCTTGCCGTCGGCGGCGTCGGTGCCGGCGCGATGGCGGAGTGGATCAAGGCCGGCGTGAATGGATTCGGCATTGGCAGCGAGCTTTACCAGCCCGGCATGTCGGCCGCCGAGGTCCAGCGGCGCGCAGCCAGTCTGGTTGCGGCCTATGACAGGGCCATTCTGGCGTGACGCCGCAGCGTGTCATCCCGGCGGGGAACACACTTGGCGAGGGCATCCAGTGGCATGCGGGTAGCGGCCTCTGGTGGACCGACATCCAGCAGGCCCTGCTGATGCATCTGCCAGTCGGTTCGGACAATGCCGTAACGGTACCGATGCCCGAGCGTGTTGGCTCGTTCGCACTCATTGATGGCGACGACCGGAACATGCTCTGCGCGTTCGAGACCGGCATCGGCATTGCAGCGCGCAGCGGCGGCGATGTCGACTGGCTCTACCGTCCGGAAACGTTGCGGCCCGGACTGAGGTTCAACGACGGCCGCGTTGACCGACAGGGCCGTTTCTGGGCGGGTACCATGGTTGAAGACGCGGCGCTGGCAGCAGCTGGCACCGGTGCGCTATATTGCCTTGACAGCAACGGCGCCGCGCACATGCGTCATGGCGGGGTTGCCATCTCGAACGGGCTGGCCTGGAGCCCCGACGGCCGCACCATGTATTTTGCCGACAGTCCGAAGCGGACCATCATGGCCTTTGATTTCGACGTCGACAGCGGTGCTATCGGGCGGCCCCGGCTATTCGCCACCACACCCGACGGCGCGTACCCAGACGGTGCAACGGTCGATGCCGATGGCTGTCTTTGGAGCGCACAGTGGGGCGCATCGCGCATTGTCCGCTATCGACCCGATGGTAAGGTCGACAAGATGATCGAGTTGCCAGTCAGTCAGCCGACCTGTGTCGCCTTCGGCGGCGATCGGCTGGACGAACTCTATGTAACGTCCGCACGCGACGGTCTTGACGCTGCAGCGCTGGCGTCGCAACAGCTTGCTGGCGATGTCTTGATGTATCGACCGGGTAACGTCGGAGTGCGGGAAATGCGATATCGTTATTGCCATCGAGGCAGCTAGGCGCGTGTCACGGCAAGGCCAGAACCTTACGATTCAGGTCATGAACGATCTTGGTCAGGCGATCATCACCGGTGTCTATGGCAGTGGTAAACCCTTCCCAATCGAAAGCGAACTCTGCCGCATCCACGGTGTAAGCCGCAGCGTGCTGCGCGAAGCCACTAAGATGCTGGCCGCAAAGGGACTGCTGGCGTCTCGTCCCCGCAGCGGCACTTGGGTGCAGCCCGACACCGCCTGGAACATCCTCGATCCGGATGTGCTCGGCTGGATGATGGCGCGCAACTTCGAACCTGGACTGCTCATCGAGTTTATGCAGGTGCGCTTGGCCGTCGAACCGATGGCGGCACGGCTGGCCGCTGCGGACGGTACGCCGAAGGCTGTTGCCGGTATTGCCGCTGCGCTTGACCGCATGCGCGCGGCCGACTCGGGCGCCGACGACGTGCTTGAATCCGACATCGCGTTTCATGTTGCTGTGCTGCAGGCATCGGGAAACCGGTTCTATGCACGGCTGCGCGACCTGGTTGCAGCCGCACTGCATACATCCATCCGCGTCTCCAACCAGATGAAAGGCGTTCGTCTGGCGAGTGTTGCCGATCACCAGCGGGTTTACGATGCCATCGTCGCGCACGACGCGGACCGCGCGGGCGCAGCTATGTACGCACTCATCGACGAGGCGCGGGGGCTGGTCACCCGCTGGTTCGAAAGCCGCGCTGCTTGTGGTTGACCGGTGCCATGGCGTTGGATGGGGCGTCGCGGGGTGTACGCCATCGCCGGGCGAGCTCGGACGATCTGCGTCAATACTCGGTCCGGATCCCCCGAAGGAAGAAGACTTCGGCCGCTGCAACGCGCGCCCGCGCCCTGAAGCGTCCCGGGTTTTCCTGGGGCTCCTGTATGTGAGAAGGAGCCACGATGAGCGCTACAAGGAACAAGTTTTCGCCTGAGTTCCGCGACCGCGCGCTGCGTATGGTGGAGGAGCACCGAGGCGATTATCCCTTGGAGTGGGCAGCGATGAGTTCGATTGCCGCCAAGGTTGGCTGCACGACCGAGACGCTGCGCCGCTGGTGTCGCGAGGAGGCGAGCCCCAAAACGATCTTGGCTCGCGAGACCAGCGGCGCAGGCCGCCAGCGACCGGGGTCGGGTCAAGGCGCTGGAGCGCGAGGTGAGGGAACTATTATGCAGCCCAAGAGACCCTCGATAGGGTTGCATGACCCAAATGAAACCGCCTCCGGAAAACCCGGGACGCTTCACTTCGCAAGTTGAGGTGGTTGCGGGAGCAGGATTTGAACCTGCGACCTTCAGGTTATGAGCCTGACGAGCTACCGGGCTGCTCCATCCCGCGCCAAAGCTGTTGGCCCCGCATCGGCGGGACCGGACATGTGAATGGGTTTCTGCCTCGCGTGCACCGCCTGCAAAGCCTGGCGGCGACCTACTCTTCCACTGCTTGAGCAGTAGTACCATCGGCGCTGCCTGGTTTCACGGCCGAGTTCGGGATGGGATCGGGTGGGGCACAGGCGCTATGGCCACCAAGCTATGGAGGCGGTGCATGCGAGACATTTGAAATCGCTGCCGTCAGAGCCAATCAGCGCTGACGATGATAGTGTGGGCTTCAAGTGCGAACAGAGCAATTAGGACCGGTTAGCTGAACGCGTTACCGCGCTTACACACCCGGCCTATCAACGTGGTGGTCTTCCACGGCTCGATGATATCTTATCTTGAGGGAGGCTTCCCGCTTAGATGCTTTCAGCGGTTATCCCGTCCATGCATAGCTACCCTGCTGCACCGCTGGCGCGATGACAGGTACACCAGAGGCATGTTCACCCCGGTCCTCTCGTACTAGGGGCAACTCCTCTCAAATATCGACGCCCACGGCAGATAGGGACCAAACTGTCTCACGACGTTCTGAACCCAGCTCACGTACCACTTTAATTGGCGAACAGCCAAACCCTTGGGACCTGCT
>CAYVVV010000203.1:0-4138 GCA_964455325.1 uncultured Sphingosinicella sp.
TTGAGCGGCAGAAAGATGTACTGCATCACGAACTGCGCCATCGACCGGTGCCAGCGCGACCAGAAGTCGGGCACCGTTTTCGCCAGCCAGGGCTGATCGAAGTTCTGCGGCAGCGTGAAGCCGAAAAAGCGCGCGCTGTGTTCGGCGATCAGCGACTGCCCCCAGAAAGCAGCGAACAGCTGCACGAACAGAAGTGGCGCGGCGGCGAAGGCCGGCGCGGCGAGACCGTCGTCGCCGGTCACAAAGTCGACCGCGGAACCCAGCGCCGGGTTGACCAAAATGGCGAGCACCAGCCCGCCAAGGATCATGCGGTAGTCGCGCGTCGTCACCGCCGCCATCACCTCGCCCCGATTCGCGTCGCGCAGGTCAAGGCCCGAAAACACCGGCCCGACGACGATCGCCGGCAGGAAGAAGGCGGCCACGGCGATCCAGGCGACATCGTTCCGGGCGATCGCCCCGCGCGACGCCAGCAGCTGCTTGGCGGTCATGAAGATGCGCACAAGCGCGAACGAAATCGCCAGCGTCTCGACGTTGAGGCCAAGCACCAGCGGGTGGAAGTCGACGAAGAACAGATTGAGGAACAAGAGATAGGCGCCGTACTTGCGCCACGCCGACTGCCGGTCGAGGCGCCGCCAGGCGAGCACCATCAGCATCGCCTCGACGCTGCTGAACAGGATGACCAGCGCCGCCACCGGCGCGTGGACGGCGACGAACGCGGCGCCGGACAGCGTCAGCACCAGCGCGGCGCTGCGATCGCGCGTCGCCTGGCAGACGACCCAGGCGACGAGGATGAACAGCAGCTGGACGAGCGGATCGGTCATTCGACGCGCCGCGCAAGCTGGTCGGCGAAGAACTGCGACACGATCACCGCGCCACGCGCGTTGACGTGGTTGCTGTCACGGAAGCTCTGCGCCAGCTCGGTGCCGCGCGGCGTGTCGAACAGCGCAAAGACGTCGATGAAGTCGCGCCCGGCAAAGGCGGCGGCAATGCCGTCGCGATCGGCCGCCGACAGACGCGTTTCGGAATAGCTCGGCATGGCGCTGAGATGCACGGCACTGCCACCGGCGGCGAGAAAGCCGATCAGCTGTTGCAGCTGGTCGGTTTCATAGACGCGCATCGGCGACGACGGCGATAGCGGCAGATAGCCGGCAACTTCGGCGCGCCACGCCGCGGCAGCGGCGGCCGGCGGTGTGATGACCGGCTGGTCGAGCAGCGCATCGGAAAGGTTTCGGTACGGCCAGCGGTCCGACTGCTTGAAGATGCCATCGCCGTCGCAGATCCTGCCGCGGCCGCCGAGCGCGTGCGCTGGCGCGCGCAGCGCGCCGTAGATGTTCATCGTCAGCTTGTCGAGCAGCACAGCCGGAAAGCTGCGATAGCCCTGCTCAAGGCGGCGCGAGACGACAGCGCCATGGTCGTTGAGCACTGCGGCGCGCTGGATGGCATAAAGATCGGCGACATCGCCGAAGGCGATGCTGCGCGGCACGTGCACCGGCGCATCGACCTTCGGCTGCGCGGCGGCGATACGGTTGTACGACATCATCAGCACCACGTGCCGTGGAAAGCCGCGGTTGCGTACATATTCGGCGGTCATCAGCCGCAGGCTGGGAACATCCGACCACAGCAGCGCCAGCCGCTCGACGCGAACCGGACGACCGATCGCCGACGACAGGCGATCGGCGAGGTAGGCCGGATCAATGGACGCGCCGAAACGGCTGTTGCCGATGAACAGGACATCCGCAGCCGGCGCATCGTGATTGGCGAGACGGTAGTTGCAGGCGATCGTGGGGTCGATGTCGTACGAGCGCAGCTGATGCCCGATCGCGGCTAGGCCCAGCAACGCGACAAGCACGACGTAAGGCGCTAGGCGTCGCTTTGCCATGCCATCGCGCCGATCGCCTTGCGGTCGACCTTGCCGTTGACGTTGACCGGCAACGCGTCGAGGCGCATCGCACGCTTGGGAACCATGTAGTCGGGCAGTCGCGTCTTCAGCGCGGCAAGGTCGCCGATACCTTTGCGGCCTTCGTAGGCAACGCGGATTTCGGCGGCG
This sequence comes from uncultured Sphingosinicella sp., assembly GCA_964455325.1. Taxonomy (GTDB): domain Bacteria; phylum Pseudomonadota; class Alphaproteobacteria; order Sphingomonadales; family Sphingomonadaceae; genus Sphingosinicella. The sequence goes on from CAYVVV010000203.1 coordinate 2,048, forward strand.
TCATGTTCGCCAACGACGACGGCGGCGGCGGCGTCGCAGCCGAAGACCTCGCGGAACGCCGACTCGATCTCGCCAAGCTCGATGCGGTGGCCGCGCAGCTTGATCTGCGAATCGATGCGGCCGAGGTGATGGAGATCGCCACCAGCGACGCGGACGCGGTCGCCCGAGCGGTAGAAACGGCCTTGCGGACCATCCACGAAGCAGCGGATGCCGCGGTCGGGCTGGTAACCGGCGAACACCTGCGGACCGCCGAGCAGTAACTCGCCCTCGACGCCCTCGGCGAGGCTGACAACGGCGCCATGGTCGTCAAGCACCGCGACCCGGTTGTCGCCGAACGGTTCGCCAAGCGGCGCGACCGCATGTGCGCGATCGGCCGGACCCAGACGCTTCGCGGTGAACGCGATGGTCGCTTCGGTGGGACCGTAGAGGTTGTAGATGGCATCGCCGGCAACAAGCGGACGGAAGCGTTCGACGAAATCCATCGGCAGTTGTTCACCGCAGAACAGAGCCAGTTTCAGGCGATGCTCGGGGGTTCGCGACCCAAGTCCGCGCGCCGCCACCATCGCCAGCATCGGCACCGAGAACCACACGTCGATGCGCGCACGGTTGACGTAGGCATGCGGCATCATCAGGTCGATCGATGACGCCGGGACGATGGTGCCGCCCGACGCCAGCGCGACGAAGATATCGTGCATGGCAAGGTCGAAGCTGAGGTCGAACAGCTGGCTGAAGCGCGCCGCCGCCGGAAAATCGATGTGGGCGCGCAGCGTCCGGACATAATGGTCGAGCGCGGCGTAGCCGATTGGCACGCCCTTCGGCTCGCCGGTCGAACCCGACGTGAACATCTGGTAGGCGATGCCGTCGACCGCGCCGGCGTCGAAGGCCGCGGCGTCGATCCGGTGCCGCGCATGCTCGGCAAGCACCGGCGTCACGTCGACGAACCGCGCGCCGAGTGCCCGCGCCGTGTCGACATGGCCGTTGTCGGTGAGTACGAGATCGACACCGGCGAGCCGTACGATCGCCTGCAGCCGCTCGACGGGAAAGCCGGGATTGAGCGGAACGAAGCGCACGCGCGCGAAGAACGCCGCGAGGACGGCGCAATAGGCCTCTGCCTGGCGGTTGCTAAGCACGCCGATCGCCGCCGGGCGGTCGCCGCAAAGCTTGGCAAGCGCCGCCGCCGTCGCGAACAGCCCGGCATAGCTGGTGATCCCCTGCCGCCCTGAATCGATCGCCGGCCGTTCCGGCCCGGCGCGCAGGACATCAAGCAGACGCGCGTGCAGCGCTGTCATGCCACCATGATCTCCGCAAGGAAGTCGTGGATGGCCTCGATGCTGGTGAAGTGGATCGCGTCGTCGTCGTCGAGTTCGACCCCGAACGCTTCGGATATTGCCGTGAATACGATAACGAACGACAGCGAATCCCATTCGGCCGGATCGCGCATCGCCGAGCCGCGGTGTACCGGCGCCGACAGCGCCGACTTGTTGCTGGCAGTGAGCAGCGCCTCCTCAACGACGGCGCACAGCGTTTCGTAAGACAGACTCGTCGGCATGGCCCAGTTTCGATTCCACCTCATCGACCGCGACGCGGAGGAAGTTCCGCTCGCAATCAGCCCACGTGTCCGAGGCGCCGATCTGGTATCCACTTGCCTTCTTGTTGGTAAATTTTCCGTTGGCTGCATCGTCGAGCGACGACGGCGGCGGCACGCCGATATGCGCAGCCAGGCGTGCCCAGAACTCCGGCGGATCGGTTGACAGAAGCTCAAAACGAATGACCGCGACGCGGTCGCCGAAGGTCTGGCGATAGCCGGCCAGCGCCAGGTTGGTCTCGCGCCACAGCCAGATGTTGCGCATCGTTGCCGACCAGCCCGGCCACTCGGCCGCCTCGGCGCTGCCGGGACGCGGCTTGATGCGACCCATGCCGATGAACCGTTCGCGCGGGGTCAGCGGCTTGTCCGGCGCGGGCCAGCCGACCGGCAGCAGATCCTCGCCCTCGATGGCAGTGCTCGATCGCACGAACGGCTCGCAGTCGCGGACGATCGCGACCATGCGCGACGCCGGGTGCGCCGCCAGGATCGCGCCGCCGATCATGGCA
>CAYVVV010000204.1:0-4011 GCA_964455325.1 uncultured Sphingosinicella sp.
AATCCGGTGACGGCGAAGTCGCGGGCGCCAGGTCTGACGGCCTCGCCGGCGATGCCGCGGATATAGGCCTCGCGTTCGGCAGTCCAGTCGAGCTGCGCCCATGGGCGGACAAGGACGAACTGGTTTTCGGTGCCGCTCGCATTGAGAAACAGCAGTACCGGCTTTCCCTTCAGCTTGGTGAACCGGCCGCGCGAATCGGGGGCGATATCGACGAGATACTCGATCTCCCGCGGAACGAATCCGGGCGCTGTCAGCACGTTTCGAACCGTCGCGCGGACCAGATGACGCTTGAACCCCGCCGCGAGATGTGGCGCCATCTTGTCGGAAAGTCGCGATGTCGCGGTGATGTCGGCACGAACGATGACGGGGGCCGCCAGCGTCAGCGCGACGAGGTCGGCGCGCCCGGGCGCGGTCGCCGCCGACGCTGGCGTCACCATCGACAATGCCAGACAAGTCAATAGCATACGCATACATAGTTTCATGGCGTGGCGTCCGTTCTGGATTGACGGTCCGATCCTGCGGCACCGGCATTGTGCGCGTGCCGAAAACGGAAAATGGCATGGACACTGGCGATTGGGAAGCGCGGATGCCGTAGGTCGCTACGCCCGACAAACCTGTTGCGGGCCTATTGCCGCCAAGCTAGTAGGGCGGCAAGGGAAGGGACGAGCGGCTCGCGCCGCGCTGCTTCTCGGTGTATACAAGATAAGGTTGACAAGCCGATAATCGCGGAGGCCGGCGACGGCCCCCACCTGGGTCAGAAAGAGGGAGTATCCCGCGTCAATGGCATACGCAGATCAAGGCATCAGCTCGAAGCGCATGGTTGCCCTTGCCGTCGTTGCCTTGCTTCACGTCGTGCTGGGCTGGGCGATCATGAACGGGCTCGCGATCCGCGCGCTCAAGGTGATCACTGGCCCGCTCGAGACGTTTGAAGTCGAGGAGCCGACGGTCGAGGAGGAGCCGCCGCCGCCGCCGCCCGAGCTTGAGGAAATCCCGCCGTACGTGCCGCCGCCCGAAGTTGTCGTCGAATCGATTGCGCCGCCACCGCCGCCGATCACGATTCAGACCACCATTCCCACTCCAGAGCCGCCGCGTGTTGCGCCGCCGCCACCGCCGGCGCCGCCCAGCGTGGCGAGGAAGGCTACTCCGCGCGGCCGCCTTGGCGACACGATCACCGCCGACGACTATCCGCAGGCGTCGATTCGCGCCGAGGAGGAGGGTGCCGTCACCGCGCGCTATGTCATCGGTACCGATGGCCGCGTGGTCAAAGGCAGCTGCAGCATTACGCGGTCGAGCGGTTACAGCCGGCTCGATGAGCAGACCTGCAGCCTTATCGAACGCCGCTTCCGCTTCAATCCCGCGCAGGATGCGAGCGGCGCTCCGATCCAGGAAACGCGCAGCCAGGCTTTCCGCTGGCAGATTCCAAAGTAACCCATCGCGGCGCGGCGGACGACCCGTTCGCACTGCGGTTGTTGAAGCCATCAAGCAGATTATTGTCTAGGGGACGTAACGATGAAAAATACGGTTTCGCGCGCCGCGCTTACGGCAGGTGGCGCACTGACTTTGATGATTGCCGCGGCGCCCGCTTGGGCGGCCGAGGAGGGTGACGGTGGCCTGTTCGCGACGATCTGCCCGGTTGCGGCCGACAATCCCTACGGCCTGTGTGCCGCGCTGCAGCAGGGCGGCCTGATCGCGCAGACGATCTTCCTGATCCTGGTCTTCATGTCGTTCGCGTCGTGGTACATCATGCTTACAAAGTGGTGGGACCAGCGCAAGGTGCTGCAGGAAGCGGGGGAGCTCGACAAGAAGTTCTGGACCGCGCCAAGCCTTAAGGACGGGGCCTCGAAGCTGCCCAAGGATTCGGCTTTCCGCCAGATCGTCGATGATGGCCTGCGCGCTGCCGAACATCACGAAGGTCGCCTGACTGACAAGATCGACCAGAACGAGTGGGTGACGATGTCGCTCGCCCGGTCGGCCGCCTCGATCAACTCGAAGTTGCAGGGCGGCCTCGCATTCCTCGCGTCGGTCGGTTCGACAGCGCCGTTCGTCGGTCTGCTCGGCACCGTCATCGGTATCTATCGCGCGCTCGTCAACATCGGTGTTGCCGGTCAGGCGTCGATCGACAAGGTCGCTGGTCCGGTCGGTGAAGCGCTGATCATGACCGCCATCGGTCTCGTCGTCGCGGTGCCGGCGGTGCTCGGCTACAACTATCTGATCCGCCGCAACAAGGCGATTCAGGAGCGGATCGGCAACTTCTCCGCCGACGTGCACGGCTTCCTGATGTCGGGTGCGCGTGTCGCGCGGTCGGCGCCCGTCGCTCCGGCCAGCACCGCCGCAAAGACCGGCGCCTGATCGCAATCGTCGGGACCCCGGCCGGCCGCCGCTGCCAGCGCACTGGCGGGGTCCACGGAGCGCACAAGGACAAAGGATAGCGTTATGGGAATGACAGTCGGGCAGGAGCAGGACGACGACACGCCGATGTCGGCGATCAACGTCGTTCCGCTCGTCGACGTGATGCTGGTCATGCTGATCATCTTCATCCTGACGGTTCCGGTGGTCATCCAGACGGTGCCACTGCGCCTGCCGGAAACAAGCAGCACGCCGACGACGACGAAACCTGAGAACGTGCTGATTTCGGTCAATGCCGACGGCGACATCTTCTGGGGCATCCAGCGTCTCGACAGCAAGCAGGCACTGTTCGACAAGGGTGTCGCGCATCTGCGTGCCGAAATTGAGCGCCAGGAAAAGGCGGGCGTTCCGGTTGAGCTGCCCGAGGTGCACATCCGTGGCGATGCGGGAACCGAGTACAGCAACATCGGCGGCGTGATCTTCACCATGCAGCGCGCCGGGTTCGTCAAGGTCGGCTTCATTTCGGAGCCGCAGATGGGCACCGTCACGCGCTAGCCGCCGACAAGGAGTTCGTTAGATGGGAATGACCGTAACCGAAGGCGCATCCGACAGCGACGAGATCGTCGACGTCAACGTGGTGCCGCTGATCGACGTCATGCTGGTGTTGCTGATCCTGTTCATCATCACGCTGCCGATCCAGACGCATGCGGTGAAACTCGACCTGCCGTCCAACCAGAACCAGCCGATCGACACCAACGTCGACCCGGTGATCAACCGGGTCAGCATCGACTTTCTCAACTCGATTTACTGGAACGACCAGGAAGTCGACCTGAGGACGCTGCGCAGCTACTTCGACCAGGCCGCGACCATGGATCCGCAGCCCGAGATTCACCTGAAGCCCGACGCCCTTGCGCGCTATGACATCGTCAACCGCGTGATGGCACAGGCGCAGCTCGCGGGGGTGACCAAGATCGGCTTCGTCGGCAACGAGGCATACGCCAACTAGGCCGACACAACGCGAAATGCCGGGAGCGGCGCCGCGAGGTGCCGCTCCTTTCGTTGGGCGAGGACGACCGCCTGGTCGCCCGACGAAGGTGCGATCGTGGCGCCGAGCGGCGACCTTGGCGTCAGTATCGGCTACATCTGGGTAAAGATGCCGCCCAAGAACGGCGGCGGCCGGGTGATTCCGTTCTTCACCGTCTGGCAGCGCGCGGCACCCGCTGCGCCGTGGCGTTGCGTCGCCGAGTAGCGCGCGGAAGGAAACGCCCGCTCAACGGGCACAGATGCGCGCCTTCGCCTCGTCATATTCGCGGCAGAGACGGGCGACGAGATCGGCGGCGGGTACGACCTGCTTGACCGCGCCGATGCCCTGACCGCAGCCCCAGATGTCCCTCCACGCCTTCGCCTCGGTATTGCCCCCCGAACCGAAGTTCATCGTCGAGATGTCGCCTTTGGGCAGGTTGGCGGGATCCAGCCCGGCGGCTCGGATCGATGGTGCAAGGTAATTGCCGTGTACGCCGGTGAACAGGTCCGAATAGACGATGTCGTCGGCGCGTGAATCGACGATCATCGCCTTGTAGCGTTCGTCGGCGCGGGCCTCGGCCGTCGCGATGAAGGCCGAGCCGATGTAGCCGAAATCGGCGCCCATCGCCTGCGCGGCGAGTA
>CAYVVV010000205.1:0-3958 GCA_964455325.1 uncultured Sphingosinicella sp.
CCTGTGGATGTTCGGCCCGGATATGACGGGCGGCTTCAATGCCGTTCATGACCGGCATGGTAATGTCCATCAATATCACATCGGGCAGCAGCGCGGCACATCGCTCCAACGCTTGTTGACCATCGGTTGCTTCCCCGACATTTTGCAGATCGTCGACCAAGGTTCGGCGTTCGTTGACGACAGCGACACCGGCTTCGCCTGGCAGGTGATCGCCGGTGTCCGCAGGGAGCTCAGCGACAAGGTCGACCTTGGCCTGAAGTATCGCTTCTTCAACACCGATTCGATGCACCTCGTCGGTGTTGACGGCCGCGACTTCGACGGCCGCTTCCGCAGCCACTCGCTGCTTGCCAGTCTGATCTTCAACTTCGGCGAGGAAGCGCCGCCGCCGCCGCCGCCCGCGGCCGAGCCGGCGGCGCCCCCCCCCGCCACCGCCCCCGCCGCCGCCCCCGCCGCCAACGCCGGGCCCGTTCATTGTCTTCTTCGACTGGGACAAGTCGGACATCACCCCCGATGCGGCTGACATCCTCAACCGCGCGGCGCAGGCATACAGGGATACCGGTCAAGCCAGCGTCACGCTCGCCGGTCACGCCGACGCGTCGGGTTCGGCCGACTATAACGTCGGTCTGTCGCAGCGCCGTGCCGACGCTGTGCGCGCCTATCTCGTTGGTCAGGGCGTGCCCGAAACGGCGATCGCTACCGAGGCGTTCGGCGAGACCAGGCTGCTCGTCGAGACGGCGGACGGCGTGCGCGAGCCGCAGAACCGTCGCGTCGAGATCACCTTCGGCGGCGCCGCGATGTAATACCCGGCGTTGGGGCGGGCGCTGCCCGCCCCAACCGGGATTACCCATTACGACGACCACATCACCGCGATTGTATCGCGGTTGCGCAGGGGCCGCCGGCAAGGCGGCCCTTTTGTATCGGGGGATCCAGCGACGCTGCGCCGGGGCCTTGGGCGATCCGGGACTTTCCGGCTACAGCTTGCAGCGACGCATCGGCCGGCCGCGCGTGTCGATGCACGGATCGGATATCGGCGGCAGCGGCAAATAGCTCAACTGTAGTTGACGGTAGGGATCGGGCTGCGCCACCAGCGCCGCGCGCAAGCGCTGCACGGCCGCAATCGCAAAGTTCCGGACATCGCCGTGCGGCACCGCCAGCGCCTCGCGGCCTATCCGTCCGGCCTCGCCGCAGAAGCTGATCTGCGCATCAAGTGCGGAAAAGCTGTTATACATTCGCGTCGTGAAGCTGTCGAACGTGCGCCGCCCCGCGGCGCCGTCGTGCCGGCGAAAGTGCGTCTCCAGCGCCTTGTACGCGTTCGCGAACTCGCTGTCGTGCTGCTTCAGCAGGTCGTTGTAGTTGCGCACCGTGGCGAGAAAAGGCGAGAACTGGCACTGCAACGCCGCGACGTTGAGCGCCGAGCGCAGCGACCAGACCGCGTGCGCGGCCGTCTCCGCCGCCGTCATCGCCCGCATCGGCGGACCACCGAGGTCGGCCGCTGTCGCCGGCGGACCGACTAGCGACGCCGCAAGTGCAATCGCAATACCACCTAGCCGTCGCCGCATTGGCGTCAGCGGCGTCAGCCCAGCACCTTGCCGAGCTGCATCGCGACCGACATGTCGCCTTCGACCTTCAGCTTGCCCATCATGAACGCCATCTGCGGGTTGGTCTTGCCGGCCGCGATGTCGAGGAAGTCCGCCATCGACACCTTGACGGTGCAGTCGGTCGCTGCGTCCTCGTTGTCGACGACGGCGGGCGACGCCTTGTCGTCAATTCGCACGACGCCGTCGTCGCCAAAATCGAACTTAACGCTCTTGTTGAGGCCAGCGCTGGCGCCAACCCGTTCCTTCATGTTGACGGTGATCTCGGCAAGGCTCATTTGAAATCCTCCACAGGGGTTGGCTGTTGCGTGGTCACTGTGCCGGCGTCGGATCGGCGGCCGGTGGTTGCGCGCTGGCCGCCGGATCGGTGGCGATCGCTGCCGCGGCTTGCGCCGCCGCTGCGGCAGCGGCCGGATCGACCATCGGCTCGACGCCGCCAGCGGCGACGTCAACCGACATCGCATCGGCGGTCGAGGCGTCGGCGGCAAGATCGCCCACCGAGGCGTCGGCGGCAGCTTCGACCGATCCGCTGCCGGCCTTCGACGCATCGCCGCCACCGCCGCAGGCGGCGAGCACCAGCACAAGCGGCGCGGTCAGCCATACGCGCAGGCGAACTTCGCTCATCATTTCCTTCACCCCGACTGCTGATGGCTTGTTTTACGTCTTGGTAGTCGGAAAGCAGGCCATGCTCAAGGCACGAGTGTGCGAACGGACATGGTTGATAAGCTGTTAACCAATTTTACACGCGGAATGACGACAATCCTCGCGTCGACGCCGAGCAGGAGATGGCAGCAATGACGCAACGACGCAACAGCTTGATCGGCATGGCCGCCTACCTCTGCGGCGGCGTCGCGCTCGCCATCACCGGGCCGGCACTGTGGGACGTGCACCCCCTGATCGCCACAGTCGCCGCGTCGGCGACATCGCTGACGTTCATGCTGGTCCACCTCGTCCTCGACACGCGCGCGCTTGCTCGCGCCGCCGCCGTCGAGGCGAAGCGGCGCCGTAGCGAATTGCTGGCACTTGGCAAATACGTGACCGCGCTCGAGCGGCGGCTGACGAACGCCCCGTCGGCGACGGCAGCGCGGCCCGTCGACCCGGTGCTGGAAACCCAAGCGGTCGAGCCGGCAGTGACCGACAACCTGCTGAGGTTTGCCGAGCGTGTCGCCGCCCGCTGCGGCGCCGGCGCCGCCGCCGATGGTCACCGCGCGGGCGTGGTGCCGGACGACGCGGTGGCGGTGGGCGAGACGCGGCTAGAACTGCACCTGCAACCGATCGTCCGCCTGCCGCAGCGGGCGACCGCGCATTATCAGGCGCTGGCGCGGTTCCGCGACGCCGACGGCAATGTCATGTCGCCAGAGCGGCTGCCGGCGGCGTCGGCCCAGGCAGCGGTCGATCTTGATACGCGGCAGCTCGCCCACGTGGTCAGCCTGTGCAATCGCATCGGCAACAAGCACGCCGGCACGCGCATCTTTTGCGGCCTCTCCGCCGATGCGCTGCGAAACGATGACTTCCGCGCCGAGCTGAACGGGTTCATGGAGACGCATCCCGCGCTGGCGCAGCGGCTGGTGTTCGAGATGGACACGGCCACCGTGCTGGCGCTCAACGCGGAGGCGGTCGCCGACCTGCGCGCGCTCGAGGACATTGGTTTTGCGTTTGCGGTCGGCGGTGCGACGTTGCCGGAGCTTGGCAAGCTGTTCAATGCGTTCGGCCGCCTCGCCTTCGCCAAGATCGACGCCGACAAGCTGGCGGGCGTCGATCCCAACATCGTGCGCGCGCTGGCCAAGGCGGGAACGCAGATCGTCGCGACCAACGTCGTTGCGGAGGACGAGGCGGTCAGCCTTGCCGCCGCCGGCATCGGCTGCGCCCAGGGTCCGCTGTTCGGTGGTCCGCGCAAGGCAAAGACAGCCGCCGAACCGCTGCGTCTCGCAGCCTGACTTCAGCCGAACGGCGAATGCCGTCGGAGCGCAGCGTCGACGGCCGCCATGTCTTCCGCGACGCCAAGCGCGGCGAGGCTGGTGACGGGATAGCCAGCGAGCCCACACGGCACGATGCCGGCAAAATGTTCAAGATCGGGCGCGACGTTGATGGCCAGACCGTGATAGCTGACCCAGCGGCGCACGCGAACGCCGATCGCGGCGATCTTTGCCTCGCCGGCCGGCGTGTCGGTCCATACGCCGACGCGGCCGGCGATGCTGCGTCCGGCGATGCCGAAGTCGCCGAGCGCGGCGATCACCCAGCTCTCGAGCGTTGTGATGAAGCCGCGCAGGTCGCGGCCGCGCCGGTCGAGGTCGAGCATGACATAGACGACGCGCTGCCCGGGGCCGTGATAGGTGTAGCGGCCGCCGCGGCCTGTCGCGAAC
>CAYVVV010000206.1:0-3912 GCA_964455325.1 uncultured Sphingosinicella sp.
CCACCGCGCGCCGCGTCGCCGACAGCATCAACGAGGCGATGCCGGGCGCCGCCGCGACACTCGATCCGGCGACGGTGCAGCTATCGCTGCCGGCGGGCTACCGCGGCTCGATGATCGACCTCGTCGCGGCGGTCGAACGCCTGCCGGTCAACGTCGACCAGCCTGCGCGCGTCGTTGTCGACGAGGCGTCGGGCACCGTTGTCATGGGTTCCGACGTCCGCATCTCGCGCGTCGCCATCGCCCAGGGCCATCTCACCATCCGGGTCAGCGAGGCACCGCAGGTATCGCAGCCATCGCCGTTCGCCGAGGTCGGCGAGACCGCGGTGGTGCCGCGCACGCGCGTTGACGTCGACGACGGCGACGGCAAGCGGCTGCGCGTCGTCGACGGCAGCGTTTCGCTGCAGGACATGGTCAACGGCCTCAATGCGCTCGGCGTTTCGCCGCGCGACCTCATCGCCATTCTGCAGTCGCTGAAGGCGGCGGGCGCGCTGCAGGCCGACGTGGTGGTGTTCTGATGGATCCTCTCGCCGCGCTACCGCCGCCGAAGCCGGCGATCGTCGAGCCCAAAAGCACGGCGGCGGTCGAAGCGTTCGAAGCGCTGCTGATCGGCGAACTGGCGTCGCTGATGCTCGGCACCGTCGAGACCGATGGCCTGTTCGGCGGTGGCCATGCCGAAACCATCTATCGCGGCATGATGGCCGAGCATCTTGGCAATGCCGTCGCCCGTCGCGGTGGGCTTGGCCTTGCCCCGGCGCTGATGGACGAAGTGATCCGCCTGCAGGGAGGCCGTCCGTGAGCCTGCTCGCTGAAACGCTTGACGCTGTGCGCGCGCTGACCGCGCTGCTCGCCGAGGAAACCGAGGCGCTGACGGCGCGGCGGCGCGGCGGCGAGCTGAAGGTGTTCGCCGATGACAAGGCGCGGCTCGCCGACCGCATCGCCGACCTCACCGAAGCGGTGAAGCGCGCCGGCCGCCCGGCGCTCGCCGCCGAGCCGCCGGCATTGCGCGCGGCGGTCGCCGAGGCAATGGTGGCGTTGCAGGCCGCGCTCGCCGCGAACGCGCGCATCCTTGAACGCCGCAAGGCGCTGTCGGAGGGGCTGATCGACGCCGTGCTGGTGGAGGCGAGGCGGCAGGCGGGGACGCAGCTGGCCGGCTACGGCCGCACTTCGGGGCGCGGCGACCGTGCCGGCGCGATCGCCTATAACGCGCGCGCCTGACACGTTTGGACGCCGCCGAAACGAGTGGCGGAAACACATGAAATTAGTACTTTCTTAGCGGGTTCAGCCTAGCCTGCCATGCCGAGAGGTATCTTGATGCATGCATACGGCCGCGCGGTCTTCTGGAACGCGCTCAAGACAGCGTTGATCGTGGCCATATGTCTTGGCCCGGCTGTTGCCGCGCGCGCTGCGACGCTGAACACCCCGGCTGAAGCTGTCGTCGTGACACCGCTGTCGATGGTCAAGACCGACGATCTGCGCTTCGGCGCCATCATCCCTGGCGCCGCCCCCGGCACGGTGACGATCAACGAGTCGACCGGCGTGCGCACCAGCACCGGCCCGCTGACGCTGGTCAGCAGCGACTTTGGCCCGGCCGAGTTCCTGGGGCTCGGCCAGGGCACGTTGCTCGTCCGCTTCCGACGCATCGGCACCGGCGCGGTGACGCTGACGCGCGTCGGCGGCGGCGCGACGATGACCCTCACCAACCTGACTGGCGTGCCCCGGTTCGTGCTGTTTCCGGGTAGCGGCATCCTGCGCTTCCCGCTCGGCGGCCGGCTCAACGTCGGCGCCAACCAGACCCCGGGTACGTACGTCGGGTCGCTGGTTCTCGAACTGACCTATTTCTGATGCCGGCGCGTGTTCGCCGCCTGCTGCGCGCAGCACTGCTGGTCGGCGCAGCGAGCGCCGGTCCGGTGTCGGCTTCGACGATCACCGGCACCGTCGAGCTCGTCATCCTCGAGCCGTTCACCATCGTCAAGCTGCAGGATCTCGAGTTCGGCAGCCTGCTGCCCAGCGCCGCGGCCGGGACGGTGACGATCAACCCCAACACGCTCGCGCGGACCACGACCGGCGGCGTCACCGCCGCGTCGGGCACGTTCCATCCGGCGGAGTTCATCACCCGCGGCACCCCCAACCGGCGCGTCATCGTAAGGCTGCCCAACGGCTCCACCGTGCTCACCCGCATCGGCGGCGGCGCGACCATGACCGTCAGCAACTTCACGCGCAACGGTGCGCCGCCCAGCTCAACGCCGCTCGACGCCACCGGCATCCTCCAGTTCCGCATCGGCGGACAGCTCAACGTCGGCGCCAACCAGTTGCCCGGCCGCTACACCGGCAGCTTCACCGTCGAGGTGCAGTACCAGTAGCCGGCTTGAAGCGCCGCCGCAGCGATGCTAGGCGCGACCGCGATGACCACCGACTGCTTCGTTCCCGAAGTCCGCTACGTCGAAACGCCGCGCGTGTCGTGCGATGGCGACGAGGGGCCGCTCGGCCACCCGCGCGTCTGGATGCAGATCGACGACAAGGGCTATGTCTATTGTGGCTATTGTGACCGGCGCTTCATCCTTGGCGGCGGGCCCGCCGACATGCGCCGGTGACAAAACCCCGCCGCCGCGCCATATCGGCACGATGACCAGCGACATTGCCCGGCGCCTGTACGCCAATCTCGATCCCGCCCGCGCCGAACGCATCGTCGCCGAAGTGCTTGCCGGAACCGACGATGGTGAACTCTACCTGCAGCACACCACCGCCGAGAGCTTCAGCTTCGACGACGGGCGGCTGAAATCGGCGAGCTTCGACACCACGCAGGGGTTCGGGCTGCGCGGCGTCGTCGGCGAGACCACCGCCTTCGCGCACGCCAACGAGATCAGCGAGACGGCGATCCGCCGCGCCGGCGAGACCGTTGCCCTCGTCCGCGGCGGCCATGACGGCGCGGTCGGCGATGCGCCGGCGCGCACCAACCGCAAGCTCTATGTCGACGACGATCCGATCACCGGCGTGCCGTTCGCGCGCAAGGTGGAGCTGCTGCAGACGATCGACGCCGCCGCGCGCGCGCGCGACCCGCGCGTCGTGCAGGTGTCGGCGTCGCTGACCGCGAGCTGGTCGGTGATCGAGATCCTGCGCGGTGATGGCTTCCGCGCCGGCGACATCCGGCCGCTTGTCCGGCTCAACGTGCAGATCGTCGCCGAGAAGGACGGCCGCCGCGAGACCGGCTTCCACGGCCTTGGCGGGCGCTACCTCTACGACCGCCTGTTCGAGGAGGCGACGTGGCAGCGCACCATCGACCTCGCGCTCGCGCAGGCGCTCGTCAACCTGGACGCCGTCGCCGCACCGGCCGGCGAGATGACCGTGGTACTCGGCCCCGGCTGGCCCGGCGTGCTGCTGCACGAGGCGGTCGGCCACGGCCTTGAAGGCGACTTCAACCGCAAGGGCGCTTCGACCTTCTCGGGCCGCATCGGCGAGCGTGTCGCCGCCCCCGGCGTCACCATCGTCGATGATGGCACGCTCGAAGCGCGGCGCGGTTCGCTCACCATCGACGACGAGGGCACGCCGACCTCGCGCACCGTGCTGATCGAGGACGGCATCCTCAAGGGCTACATGCAGGACCGGCTGAACGCGCGGCTGATGGGCGTCGCGCCGACCGGCAACGGCCGCCGCGAAAGCTTCGCGCACGCGCCGATGCCGCGCATGACCAACACCTTCATGCTCGCCGGCAAGGACGATCCCGCCGAGATCCTGGCCCGCGCCAGGTCGGGCATCTACGCCAAGTCGTTCGGCGGCGGCCAGGTCGACATCACCTCGGGCAAGTTCGTCTTTTCTTGCACGGAGGCCTACCGCATCGAAAATGGCCGGCTCGGCGCGCCTATCAAGGGCGCGACGCTGATCGGCAGCGGCCCCGAGGCGATGCAGCAGGTCGTC
>CAYVVV010000207.1:0-3904 GCA_964455325.1 uncultured Sphingosinicella sp.
GCTGCTGCTCGCCAGCCTTGCCGGCCACACCGCTGCGGCGCCAGCGGCGGAGGCCGACGCGGTGGTGGCGGCCGACGCCGCCGTTGCCGATGCGATGGGCGTCGCCGAGGTCGGCTTTGCCGCGATGCCCGACGATCTTGGCGGCAGCGACGATGCCTATGACGTGCCCGGCGACGGCATGCTGCAGGACACCGCCGACAAGATCCGGGACAATCAGAACCGGGTCAACGACGTCATCGACGACATGGACGCCGACAACGCGCCGCAATAAGCGCGGCCATCCGCACCTCCAAAGACCCCGCCGGTAGCATTTCCGGCGGGGTTTTTGTTTGGCCATTGCCGAGAGTAAGGAAACTCCTTACGCTTGCCGCCATGATCGTGTCGCGCATCAGCAGCAAGGCGCAGACCACGATCCCGCGCGCGGCACGCGAAGCATTCAAGCTGCGCATCGGCGATTGGGTCGTCTATCGCCGTGAAGGTGATTGCGTCATCTTGGCAAAGGCCAACGCCGACATTGAGGAATCATGGCTCGATCCGTTCGCCGAGTTCAGCGAATGGGCCGGCGAATCCGATTGCATGGCCTATGCCGGATTTTAGGCCCGGCTCGATCGCGCGTGTTCCTTTTTCCTACACCAATCGGCCAGCCAGGCAGCACGGCCCGGCTGTCGTCGTCGCAACGGGCTTTGGTGCAGCGGACAGCCAGATCGAGGCGGCAATCATCTCGGTGAAGACGGGCAGGAATGTCGGTGTTGCCATGGTCCGCGACCTGAAAGGCGTCATCGAGCGCGAGAAGGCGCCCATCGGCATCCTCGTCTGCGTTGCCAATCCAAGTCGCGAGATGGAACGCGAGGCAGCGGCGGCGCTCGTCTGCGAGGGCGCGGACGGCCGCACCTACCCGAGACTCCAGATCTTCACGCTCGCCGAATATTTCGCCGGGTCGCGCCCCAAGGTGCCGCTGCTCGACCGGCAGGCAGGCTATAAAAAGGCAGCGCGCGAGGACAGGGCGAAAGGCGCGCAATCGACGCTCGACCTGTGAGCGTGCCACACGAAGCCGACGGCTGTGTCTGGGGCCAGAATAGCAGCAGTCAGCGCTTCGTTCAGCTTGCCCTCGACTACGATGTGTTCGTCTGCGAGCTCGGCGGCATTGCCGCATGGCACGGCAAGCTGCCGGTCAGCGACGCGCTTAAAGCCCGCATCGAGGCGCTGATCGCCTGGCATGACGACGAATGTGCGAAACAGCCCGGCGGCGTCAACGAATGGTGGCAGGACAGTTTTCCCGGCCGCGCGCTCAACGACGAGGCATTCGCCGTCGCCGTCGCGCTGAAAGCCGAACTTCCCGACGACTGGACAGTGATGTTCTTCGACGCCTGGGCGGCGTTCCGCGAACTCAATCCGCGTGGCTGTAACTACGAAATCACGCCAGATGTAACGACCCGGTTGCCCTGACCGCCGGCGCTGCGCTACTGCGGCTGGCCACCGCTGCCGGCACCGGTGCCGACCGCACCGATGTTGCCGAACACGTCCTCGAAGAAGCCCGAATCGCGGCCATAGACCGGCGTCGTGTCGCTTTCGGGGTCAATGGTGGCGATCTGCGCCAGCGTGTTGTCGCGGTCGACCGCGACGACGTTGCCGGCGTCGTCGAAGCGGATCTTCAGCACCTCTTGCGCGCTCGGCCGCGGAGGCAGGAAAGCGAGCTGCCGCGTCGCGCGCGCGACATAGTACCAGGTGTTCGCGTCCCACTTCGACACGAACGTCGGCCGGCCGAGCGTCTTCTCGACCGAGGCGCGGTTGTCGACGCCCGGCGACACCGCCGCCACCAGTTCCTCGTCGGCAAGATAGCCTTGCCGGTCCTGGATGCGCGTGCAGCCAGCGAGCGCGAGTCCCGCTGCCGCGATGCCAATGACGATGCCTGCCTTCATCATGAACCCTGCACCTTCGCTGCGCGGCGACGATTGCTGCCCGCGCGTCGAAGCCTCATTATGCGCTATGCCGTCGCCGGGCAAGCGCGGCGGCCGCAGGGGGCAGGATGTGGAAGTGGCTTGAACGGCTGGCAGGTGGCGCCACCCCCGATGACGTCCGGTCGGCCGGTCTCTATGCCGAAATCGTCGACATCGCGCGCCACCCCGACTGGTACACGGCGGGCGGCGTTGCCGACGATGTCGATGGCCGCTTCGACATGGTGCTGCTGATCCTGTCGCTCTATCTGGTCCGGCTCGAGCGCGACGACGCCGACCCGCGTGCGCGCGCAATGTCGAGCCTGCTGATCGAACGTTTCGTTGCCGACATGGACGGCAGCCTGCGCGAAATCGGCATTGGCGACTTGGTCATCGGCAAACACATGGGCCGTGCCATGCAGGCGCTCGGCGGCCGGCTCGGTGCCTACCGCGAGGCGCTCGCCGAAGGCGCCGCGCCGGCGCTGCTCGGCCTGGCGATCCGGCGCAATGTCTATCGCGGCGCCGACGTCGACACCGCGGCGCTTGTCGCCGTCGAAGCCCGCGCGCGCAGTGAATGGCAGGCGCTGTGCGCGCGGCCGCTCGCGGATCTCGTCGCATGACCGGTATCGAGTTCGCGCGCGCCGTCGCGCTCGCCGACATCGGCGATGGAATCGAGCGTGCGATCGCCGCGACCGCCACCGAATGCGACGCGCTCGCCCGCCGCTTCGACCTGCGCGCGCTCGATTCGCTTCAGGCGCGCTTCGCACTGGCGCCGGTCGCGGCGGGCATTCGCGTCAGCGGTCGTGTCACCGCCTCGGTCGTGCAGGCGTGCGTGGTGTCGGGCGAGGACGTGCCGGCGCTCGTCGACGAGCCGGTCGAGCTGATGCTGCTGCGCGACATCGGCGCGGGTGAGGAAATCGAGCTGGCGGCGGCGGACTGTGACGTGCTGCCGCTCGAGGATCGTGCCATCGAGATCGGCGAGATCGCCGCGCAGACGCTTGGCCTCGCGCTCGATCCCTATCCGCGCGCAGCGCCCGACGCGCTCGCCGAGGCGCGCCGTCATCTCACCAGCGAGGAGGCGGCGAAGGCGGCCGCAAATCCCTTCGCCGTGCTGCGTCAGCCCGGCAGCCGCCGCTAGAGCCTGATCGTTCCAGGTGGAAGCGCTGTGCGCGTCCACCTGAACGTGAATCAGTCGCTATTCATAATCTTAGACAGCGATTCACGGTTCAGAGTGATTCAATCTGAACCGATCGCGGTCTAGCGCGACCGCTGGTTGCCGGCCTCAGAACGGCACGTCGTCGTCGAGGTCGTCGTCGAACGTCGGCCGGCTGCCCTGGCGCTGGCCGCCACCGCCAAAGCCGCGGTCGCTGCCGCCGCCGTAATCGCCGCCGCCACCGCCTTCGCCGCGACTGTCGAGCAGCGTCAGTTCGCCGCGGAAGTTCTGCAGCACGACCTCGGTCGTGTAGCGGTCCTGACCCGACTGGTCCTGCCACTTGCGCGTCTGCAGCTGGCCCTCGACATAGACCTTGCTGCCCTTGCGCAGATACTGCTCGGCGACGCGGCCAAGGTTCTCGTTGAAGATGACGACGTTGTGCCACTCGGTCCTCTCGCGGCGCTCGCCCGAGGACTTGTCGCGCCAGCTCTCCGACGTGGCGATGCGCATGTTGACGACCTTGCCGCCCGACGGCAGCGTGCGCACCTCGGGGTCGGCGCCAAGATTGCCGATCAGAATGACCTTGTTGACCGAACCTGCCATGAAACCGTCCTTCAGCCGATCAGCGCGCGGCTGATCCAATAGGTGATGCCGGCACCCGCATAGGCCATCGCGAACAGGTAGGTAAACATGAAGATCGGCCAGCGCCAGCTGTTGGTCTCGCGCCGGGTCACGGCGAAGGTCGAGATGCATTGCGGCGCGAACACGAACCAGGCGAGGAAGGCGAGCGCGGTCGGCAGCGGCCAGGCGCCGCGCA
>CAYVVV010000208.1:0-3859 GCA_964455325.1 uncultured Sphingosinicella sp.
GGCGGACCGCCGGCAGCGCGGCGCAGCGCGCCGAACTGACCGCGCGCATCGACGCGGCGCGGGCGGTGTTCGACGAACTCGCCGGCGCGCCGGCGGTGATCGAGGCGCGCCAGACGGCACTCGCCGGCGACATCGCCGCCGCCGAGGCTGATCGCCAGGCTGCCGCTGATCGGCTCGCCGAAGCCGAATCGGCGCTGCGCGCGCTCGACAGTGACGTGCGCGCCGCGACCGAGGCGCTGTCGACGCTGCGCGAGGAGCGTGGCCGGCTCGACGCCCGCGTCGAGAACCACGAGCTGCGGCGCGCCGAACTCAACCGGATCGCCAGCGAGCGCTTCCAGTGCTCGCCGCAGATGTTGCCCGAACAGCTCGGCTTCGCCGAGGACGACGTGCGCGACGCGGCTACGCAGTCGGACGCGCTCGAACGGCTGACCGCAGAGCGCGAACGGATGGGTCCGGTCAACCTGCGCGCCGACGTCGAGCTGGCCGAAATCGAGACGAACCTCGCCACCTCGACTACCGAGCGCGAGGAGCTGGAAACCGCGATCGCCCGCCTGCGCGGCAGCATCGGCTCCCTGAACCGCGAAGGCCGCGCGCGCCTGCTGACCGCGTTTGAGGAGGTCGGCCGTCACTTCGCCGACCTGTTCACGACGCTGTTCGGCGGCGGCGAGGCGCGGCTCGAGCTCGTCGAATCGGACGATCTGCTCGAAGCAGGACTTGAAATCATGGCGCAGCCGCCGGGCAAGAAGCTGCAGGCGATGACGCTGCTGTCGGGCGGCGAACAGGCGCTGACCGCGATCGCGCTCATTTTTGCACTGTTCCTGACCAATCCGGCGCCGATCTGCGTGCTCGACGAGGTCGACGCGCCACTCGACGACGCCAACATCGAGCGCTTCTGCGACCTCCTCGACTGCATGACCGCGCTCACCGACACGCGCTTCCTCATCGTCACGCACAACGCCGTGACGATGAGCCGGATGCACCGCCTCTATGGCGTCACCATGGCCGAAAAGGGCGTCAGCCAGCTCGTCTCGGTCGACCTCGGCCACGCCGAGACGCTGCTCGCGGCGGAATAGGAGTGCGTTCCCCGACTTCGCTCGGGATGAGCAAGGTCATGCGTCTTCCCACTTCCCCGCTCATCCGAGCGAAGTCGGGAGACGCAGCAACGATGTTGCAGCGCCGCAATCCCGGCGTTGACTTGGTCAATACCCCTCACTAAACGGGCGCTCGCGTCGGGGGTGCACGCCCCCGTCGGCTGCGCCTGTTCTTTGGCCTGGCCACATCAGCGCGGGAGTCCTTTCAGCGGTGACCGACCCACGCCCGACCGACCAAGCCTCGTTCGAGGCGCGACTGGCCGAGGCGAAGCGGCGGGCTAACCCGGAGCCGGACCCGATGCAGGTGGCTGGATCAGCGTTCGGGCAAGGCACGCGGCTGGCGCTCGAAATCGTTGTCGGGACGCTGGTCGGCGGCTTCCTTGGCTATTGGGTCGACCGATGGTTCGGGACGTCGCCATGGGGGTTGCTGGTGCTGTTCACGCTTGGGCTCGCGGCCGGGTTCTACAATCTGGTGCGGGTCGTCAACGCCGAGGCGGCCAAGGTTACCCAGCAGGAACTCGAGGCGCTGCCCACGGTGCCCGATGACGATGAGGAGCGTTGAGGTCAGTGGCGAGTCCGCTTGAACAGTTCCAGATCAAGCCGATCGTGCCCCTCGAAGTGGCGGGGTACGACGTTTCGTTCACGAACAGCGCCGCGTTCATGCTGCTGGTGCTGTTCCTCGTCTGGGCGTTCATGTTCTTCGGCACGCGCAAGGCGTCGCTGGTGCCGGGGCGCTGGCAGTCAGCGGTGGAAGTCGTGCACGAATTCGTCGTCGGCATGGTCGACGAGAACATCGGGCCGAAGGGACGCGCCTACGTGCCGTTCATCTTCTCGCTGTTCGTCTTCATCCTTGCCGCCAACCTCATCGGCCTGTTCCCCTATTCGTTCACAGTGACGAGCCATCTTGCCGTCACGTTCGCCTTCGCCGCCTTCATTTTCGTCATGTGTGTGTTGATCGGGATCGCCCGCCACGGCCTGCACTGGTTCAGCCTGTTCCTGCCGCCGGGGACGCCGTGGTTCCTCGCGCCGCTGATCGTGCTGATCGAGATCATCAGCTTCCTGTCGCGGCCGATCACCTTGAGCGTGCGTCTGTTCGCCAACATGACCGCCGGGCACATCCTTTTGAAGGTGTTCGCGGGCTTCGTGATCAGCCTCGGGCTGGCCGGCGGCATCTGGGCGGCGGTCGGCGTGCTGCCGTTCGCGATGAACGTTGCGCTCTATGCGCTCGAGCTGCTCGTTGCCGTGGTGCAGGCCTATGTGTTTGCGCTGCTGACCAGCGTGTATCTCAACGATTCGATCAATCTGTCACACTAAGTCACTGAAGGGAAATCATAAAATGGACGCAGAAGCAGCAAAACTCCTTGGCGCTGGCATCGCCGCGATCGGCATGGGTCTCGCCGGTGTCGGCGTTGGCATCATCTTCGGCATGTTCCTGCAGGGTGCGCTGCGCAACCCGGCGGCGGCGAATGCGATGCGTCCGAACCTGCTGTTCGGATTCGCGGTGACCGAGGCGCTCGGCATCTTCTCGTTCCTCGTCGCGCTCATCCTGCTGTTCGTCGTCTGACGGCAGGCGTCTGGTTCGGCGTCGACTCGTGTCGACGCCGTCCGTTTCGTCGCGATCATGAAGACCAGGGCCCATGCCTCAATTTGATTTCAGCGTCGCGCTGCCGCAGGTCGCCTGGCTTGTCCTGGCGTTCGGCGTGCTGTTCTTTGCCATGCGCAGCATGCTGCCGCGCGTCGAAAAGGTCGTCGAAACGCGCGCCCGCACGATCGGCGACGATCTCGGCGCGGCGGAAGCCGCCAGGGCTGAAGCCGAAAGCATCGATGCCGAATATCAGGCGGGGCTCGCGAAGGCGCGCGGCGACGCGCTTGCAGTTGTTGGCGAAGCCAAGGCGGCTGCGGCGCGCGAAACCGAAGCGCGCATGAAAATCGTCGGCAGCGAGATCGACGCCAGGATCAAGGCTGCGGAGGAACGCATCGCCGGGCTGCGTGCCGAGGCGATGGGCAAGCTCGATGCGGTTGCCGCCGACGCGACCGCCGACATTGTCGAGCGGCTGACCGGCTCGCGGCCGAGCGACGCTGACGCCGCGAAGGCGGTGGCGGCGGTTGCGCAGTAGGGGGACACGGCGATGCAGCAGGCAGCACCCGCGGGCGAGGTGACGTCGGTCGACGTTCCGCCAAGCGTCGTTGAGGATCACGCGACGACGGCGAGCGTCGAGCACGACGCCAACGCGCCTCACGAAGCCTTCCTCGGCCTCGACAGCTATGGCTGGGTCGGCCTGGGCTTCGTTGTCTTCGCGCTGCTGATGTGGCGCCTCGGCGCCTTCAGGGGCATCGCTGGCGCGCTCGACGCGCGCAGTGCGCGCATCCGTGCCGACCTTGAGGAGGCGAGGGCGCTGCGCGCCGAGGCAGAGGCCATGCTGGTCGAGCACAAGCACCAGCAAGCGCAGGCGACGAAGGACGCCGAAGCGATTGTCGCGCACGCACGCCAGGAAGCCACGCAGATCTTCGATGGCGCCAAGGCGGCGGCCGAAGCGATGGTCGCGCGTCGCGTGGCGATGGCGGAGGCTAAGATCGCTGCGGCCGAACGCGCTGCCGAGGCTGACCTCCGTGCGCGTGCGGCGACGCTGGCGACGGCTGCTGCGGCCCGGATCATCGCCGACACGAGCGACAAGACGACGCAGGCGAAGCTCACCGACGACTCGATCAGCGAGCTAGGTCATGCACTCATAAATCGCTAGCCATGTGAGGCGAGATTTGATTCAAGC
>CAYVVV010000209.1:0-3805 GCA_964455325.1 uncultured Sphingosinicella sp.
GACATTGACGCACCAGAGGCCGGCCATGCCGTCAAGGATGCGGTTGCCGTCGCCGTCCCAGATGTAGCAGCCGTCGGCGCGGGTGACGATGCGGCTGCCGCCCATGTCTTCGATCAGCTTGTAGTCCTGCTGCGCCGGCAGGTGGTGGGCAACGTCGAGGCGGCGAAGTTCGGCAATGTCGTAGTTGCGCGGCATGGGTCTCTCCCACAGCAAGGGTTGCGTCATCGTGGCCGCGTCGTGCGCGGCCGCAGCGCCGGTCAGGGAGAAAAGCCGATCCGCGCGAGGTAACGGTTGACGCGTCCGGTCATGGCCGCCGGCCCCGCAGCACCTCGCCAAGCAGCCGGAAGAAGGTCTGGCTGTCGGCGTTTTCCCCGGTCTTCCATTCCGGATGCCACTGTACGGCAACGACTGGCGCGGCGCCAATCGTGGCGGCATAGGCCTCGACGAGGCCGTCAGGCGCCGTGGCCTCGACGGCAAGACCGTCGGCAAGGCGTCCGATTCCCTGGAAATGCACCGAATTGACCGACATGTCCCGCTTGCCGAAGGTCCGCGCCAGCAGGCCGCCGTCGACCAGCCGGACGTCGTGCAGATGGTCGAACATGGCGTCGAACGGCACGCCGTCGGGCGCATGGTGCCGGATCAGCTCGTTGCTCGCCGACGTGTCGCGCCGCAGCGTTCCGCCCAGCGCGACGTTGATCTCCTGAAAGCCGCGGCAGATGCCGAACACTGGCCGGCCGAGATCGATCATGCGGCCGACCATGCCGAGCGCGATCTCGTCGCGGCCGGGATCGAATGGACCTTCACCGCCTTCATCGTCGTAACGCGTGCCGACGATGTTCGACGGGCTGCCGGTCAGCAGCACGCCGTCGAGGCGCGGCGCCACTTCGCCAGCGGTCATCAGGTCGGGCAGCGACGGGATGATGAGCGCCGCGACGTCGGCCCAGGTCATGGCGGCGCGCAGGTAGCGCTCCATCACCGCCTGCGCCGGCTCGACGCCGACGGTGCGGTTGCAGGCGATGATGCCAAGAACGGGGCGCGCCGCCATGTCAGTGCCTGATCATGACGTGCCGCGTCGCCATATAATGTTCAAGGCAGTAGATCGACAGGTCCGAGCCATAGCCGGACGACTTGACACCGCCGTGCGGCATTTCGGTGGCGTTGACCGAGTGTGTATTGATCCACGTGACGCCGTATTCAAGCCGTGCCGCGAACGCTGCCGCCTTGCCGACGTCGCGCGTCCACACCGACGAGGCAAGTCCGTATTCGCTGTCGTTTGCCCACGCAAGCGCCTGCTCTGGGTCGTCGAAGCGCGTCACCGACACGACCGGGCCGAACACCTCCTTCTGCACGATCTCGTCACCGTGGCGCGCGCCGGCGATCAGCGTTGGCGTGTAGTAGAATCCGGGACGGTCCGGAATGGTGCCGCCGGTGACGATTTCGGCATCGGTGTCGGCGGCGGCGCGCGCGACGAAGCCATCGACGCGGTCGCGCTGGCGGGCGGTGATGAGCGGACCAAGCGTCGTCGCCGGATCGGCGGGATCGCCCATGCGGATCGCCTCGACCGTCGCCTGCAGTTCGGCGACAAGCCGGTCGTGGATGGCGGCGTCGGCATAGACACGGCAGGCGGCGGTGCAGTCCTGGCCGGCGTTATAGTAGCCGCCTTCGGCGACCGCCTCGACGACCGCGGCGATGTCGGCATCAGCGAGCACGATCACCGGCGCCTTGCCGCCGAGTTCGAAATGCGTGCGCTTGATGGTGGGCGCCACTGCCTCCATGATCTTGCGCCCGGTGGCCACGTCGCCGGTCAGCGAAACCATGCGGACGCGCGGATGCGCGACCAGCCGTGCGCCGACGCCCGGTCCGTTGCCGGTGACGACGTTGACGACGCCTTCGGGCAGGAATTCGGCGCACACCTCGGCGAGTTTCAGCGCGCTGAGCGGCGTGTGCTCCGATGGTTTGAGGACGACGCTGTTGCCCGCGGCGATCACCGGCGCCACCTTCCACGCCGCCATCATCAGCGGATAGTTCCACGGCGCGATGCCGACACAGACACCAAGCGGGTCACGGCGCAGCATCGAGGTATAGCCGGCACCGCGATACTCGCCCGCCGGGATGCCGGGAACCGTGCGCGCGGCGCCCGCGAAGAAGCGGAAGACGTCGACTGTATTGCCGACATCGACGGCACGCACGGTGCTGATCGGCTTGCCGCAATTGGTCATTTCGAGTTCGGCGAAGGCGTCGGCGAGCGCGTCGATGCGGTCGGCGATCCTGAACAGCCGCAGCGAGCGCTCCTTCGGCGTCATCCGCGACCAGATGGCGAAGCCGTGCTCGGCGGCGGCGACGGCGGCGTCGACCTGCGCGCGGCTGGCGCTGGCGAGCCGGACGATCTCGTCGCCGGTCGCCGGATTGACCGCGGGTTCGGGTGCATCATCGCCGTCGAGCGCACGGCCGCCGATGAACTGGCCGCGAAGATCAAGCATGTCGGAACCCCTGGCGATGTCGGATGGCCATCAGTCTATGGGGCGGTGCCCGCTGCGGGAAATACGAAATCGGGCGCGTCGGCTATCGGTTTCGCCGATAGGTGTCAGGACAGCAGGACAACCGGCGACGATCCGTGCCACGTCATCCATACCTTGTCGTTCCAGGTGAAGTCGTCCTGGTCGTAACGCGACAGGTTGGCGCGCGAAACGCGGATGCGACGGCCGCTGTCGAGTCGGATATCGAACAGCGTGCAGTCGCCAAGGTAGGACATGCCCAGAATCTCGCCGTGCGCGACATTGTGTCCGTCGGGGCTTTCGGGTGCCGCCGGCCGGCCGCGTTCGGCCGGATGCAGCGCGATCTTCTCGGGCCGGATGGCGACGTGGACGTCGGCCGCGTGCGGCCCGGTGACGCCGTGGTCTAGGTAGATGCGGCCGATCTCCGGGCAGTCGACCACCGCCTTGTCGGGATCATCGACGGTAAGCTTGCCGTCGAACAGGTTCACCGAGCCGATGAAGTCGGCGACGAAACGGTTGGCGGGAAACTCGTAAAGGTCAGACGGCGACGCCAGCTGTGCGACCTGGCCCCGGTTGATGACGGCGATGCGGCCTGCCATCGACAACGCCTCGTCCTGGTCGTGCGTCACTGTGACGAAGGTGATGCCGACCTGTTCCTGCAGGTCGGCGAGTTCGAACTGCATCTGGGCGCGGAGCTTGGCATCCAATGCCGACAGCGGTTCATCGAGCAGCAGCACCTTGGGCCGCATGACGAGCGAGCGAGCGAGCGCAACGCGCTGCCGCTGCCCGCCCGAAAGCTGATCGGGGCGACGCTCGCCCAGCCCGTCGAGCTTGACGAGGGCGAGCGCCTCGGCGACGCGCGATCTGACCTCCGCAGCGCCGACGCGCGCGATCTTCAGGCCGTAACCGACATTCTCCGCGACCGTCATGTGCGGGAACACCGCGTACGACTGGAACACCATGTTCACCGGCCGCTTGTTGGGCGGCACGTGCGCCATGTCCTGCCCGTCGATGAGGATCCGTCCGTCGGTCGGCACCTCGAAGCCGGCGATCATGCGCAGCAGCGTCGTCTTGCCACAGCCCGACGGGCCCAGCAGCACGAAGAACTCGCCTGCCATGATGTCGAGGCTGACGTTGTCGACAGCGGCGAGCGCGCCGAAGCGCTTGCTGACGTTCTGGATCTGGATGATGGGGTTCATTCGCAGCATCCCATTTGCCGCCCACCAGCACCGCTCATCCCGAGCGCATTCGAACGACGCACTTGCGTTGCTGCGTCGTTCGACTGCGCTCGGGATGAGCGAACCAATCGA
>CAYVVV010000210.1:0-3788 GCA_964455325.1 uncultured Sphingosinicella sp.
GCGTCGCGCGTGGGACATGCCGGAACTGCACCTGGTCGGCGTCTTCGGCGAAACGGTGCGCCAGCCATGTGGCATCGGCGAGGATTGCACGGGGGTCGCGCTGCATGCCGATGTTGTGCCGGCCCGGCCCGACGTGCGCAAGCAATCTGCTGGCCTTACGCGTTCGCGCCGACTATTCGGTCGCTCATGAACCAGCGCTCATCCGACGCCGAGGCCCATGTGCGCGCCGCCCAGTCGGCGCGGCAGCGCGGCGACACCATCGCCGAGGCAAGGCACCTCGACGCAGCGCTGGCCGCCGCGCCGGGATCGCCGCTGGTGCTGAACGCGCTCGGCCTGGCGGCGCTGGCGCGTGGCGATGCCGCTGCAGCGGCGAGCTGGTTCGGGAAGGCGGCCGATGCCGATCCGCGCGCTCCCGAGCTGCATCTCAACGCGGCAAAGGCGCATCGCCTGCGTGGCGACGATGCCGCCGAGCGGCGCAGCCTCGATGCAGCGATCGCCATCGACCAGACGCTGTTCATGGCGTGGCTGCGCAAGGCCGAACTGCACGAGCGGCTTGGCGAACGCGGCGCCGCGTCGAAGGCGTGGGGCGCAGCGATCGCGCTTGGCGTGGCGATCGAACCAAAGCCGGACGGCTTGGCCGATGCGCTCGCGCACGGCGCCAGCTATGTTGCAGACTACAATGCCGCGCTGGGTCGCGCCGTCGATGAGGGACTTGGCGCCGACCTCAAGGCGCTTCCGCCAGCGGAGCGCCGCCGGATCGAGGCGAGCATCGACCATACGCTCGGCCGGCGGCGCATCTATGCCAACCATTGCGCCGGCATGCATTTCGCGTTCCTGCCCGCCGACGAGTTCTTCGATAAGTCGCTGTTCCCGTTCCTCGCCGATATCGAGGCAAAGACCGATATCATCCGCGCCGAGCTTGAAGCGCTGTTCGCTGCCGACAGCCCCGGCTTCCGGCCCTATGTGCAGATGGAGCCGGGAACGCCGCGCAACATCTGGAGCGAACTCGACGGCTCACTCAACTGGAGCGCCTATTTTCTCTGGGAGTACGGCGTCCGCAACGAAGCGAACTGCAGGCGCTGCCCGCAGACCGCCGCCGCGCTCGAGGCGCTGCCCCGCGCCGAGCTGCCCGGACGCGCGCCGTCGGCATTCTTCTCGATTCTGCGGCCGCGATCGCACATCCCGCCGCACACCGGCGTCAGCAACACGCGGGCGATCATCCACCTGCCACTGATCGTGCCCGCCGGTTGCCGCTTCCGCGTCGGCGGCGAGGTGCGGCCGTGGACGGTGGGCGAAGCTTTCGCCTTCGACGACACCATCGAGCACGAGGCATGGAACGACAGCGACGAGCTGCGCGCCGTGTTGATCTTCGATGTGTGGAACCCGCATCTGACCGAAACCGAACGGCGCCTGCTGCAGCGTTTCTACGCGGTCGCCGACGCGTCAGGGCTGGCGCCCGATCCCCGACAGACCTAGGTGATTGCTCAGCTCGTGTTCAGCCGCGCAAACGATGATAGTGTTGTCAATCGGTAAGGAGAGCGAAGATGCGTGTCATGCTGCTGGCGGCGGTTCTCGCCGCGACCGTGCCGGCCGGTGCGGCGATTGCGGACGACGAAGCGAAGGTCGACAAGTCCGCGCCCGACTATGTCAAATGCCGCCGGCTCGACATCACCGGCTCGCTGGCGAAGAAGGTACGCGTCTGCAAGACCAACGCGGAATGGTCGCGGCTGGCGCAAAAGGGATCGGCCGATGCCGACGAGATCCAGACCCGCAACCTGCAGGGTTCCTCCACCAACGGCAACTGACCGTTACGCGACCGCGAACGCCAGCGCGCCGTCGCCCTCGTCGACGCGCACCCTGGCGCCGTCGCCGATTTCGCCCTTGAGAATGCGGTCGGCGAGCGGATCCTGCAGATATTTCTGCACCGCCCGCTTCAGCGGCCGCGCGCCGTAGACCGGGTCATAGCCGACGCGGCCAAGCCATTGGCGTGCGGCGTCGGTCAGCTCGATCGTGATCTTGCGGTCGGCAAGCAGCTTGGCGACGCGCCCCACCTGCAGGTCGACGATCGGTCCCATGTGCGCCTGCGCGAGACGGTGGAACAGGATGATCTCGTCGAGCCGGTTGAGGAACTCGGGCCGGAAGTGGCCGCGCACCACCTGCATCACCTCGTCCTCGACGTCCTTGACCGTCTGGTCGTCGCGCAAGGCCGACAGGAACTGCGAGCCGAGGTTCGAGGTGAGGATGATGATGGTGTTGGTGAAGTCGACGGTGTGGCCCTGGCTGTCGCTGAGGCGGCCGTCGTCGAGCACCTGCAGGAGCACGTTGAAGACGTCGTGGTGCGCCTTCTCGACCTCGTCGAACAGCACCACCT
Organism: uncultured Sphingosinicella sp.; assembly: GCA_964455325.1. Classification (GTDB taxonomy): domain Bacteria; phylum Pseudomonadota; class Alphaproteobacteria; order Sphingomonadales; family Sphingomonadaceae; genus Sphingosinicella. The sequence continues at coordinate 2,372 of CAYVVV010000210.1, forward strand.
GATACGGCCGGCGGCGCACCGCCTCGGTCAGCACTCCGCCCTCCTCGTAGCCGACGTAGCCAGGCGGCGCCCCGATCAGCCGGGCGACGGCGTGCTTTTCCATGAACTCCGACATGTCGATGCGCACCATCGCGGCCGGGTCATCGAACAGGAACTCGGCGAGCGCCTTGGTGAGCTCGGTCTTGCCGACGCCGGTCGGTCCCAAGAACAGGAAGCTGCCGAGCGGCCGGTTGGGATCCTGCAGTCCGGCGCGGGCACGGCGCACGGCAGCGGAAACGGCCTTGACCGCATCTTCCTGGCCGATGACGCGCTTGCCGATCAGGCTCTCCATCTGCAGCAGCTTCTCGCGCTCGCCCTCCAGCATCCGGTCGACGGGGATGCCAGTCCAGCGCGAAACGACGGCGGCGATGTCGTCGGCGGTGACTTCCTCGCGCAGCATCGCGCCTGCCGACGCCTGCGCTGCCTCGGCAAGCTGTTTTTCAAGGCCAGGGATGACGCCGTAGCTGAGCTCGCCGGCGCGGGCGAGGTCGCCCGACCGCTGCGCCTGTTCGAGCTCGATGCGCGCCGCGTCGAGTTGCTCCTTGAGCCGCGTCTCGCTCTGCATCTTCTCGCGCTCGGCTTGCCAGCGCTGGGTGAGCGCGCTGGACTGCTCCTCAAGGTCGGTGAGGTCGCGGTCGAGATTGGCCAGCCGCTCCTTCGACGCCACGTCCTTTTCCTTCCTCAGCGCCTCGCGCTCGATCTTGAGCTGGATGATGCGGCGGTCGAGGGTCTCGATCTCCTCGGGCTTCGATTCGACCTCCATCCTCAGCCGCGACGACGCCTCGTCCATGAGGTCGATCGCCTTGTCGGGAAGGAAGCGGTCGGAAATGTAGCGGTTCGACAAGGTCGCGGCAGCGACGAGCGCGCCGTCGGTGATGCGGACGCCGTGGTGCAGCTCGTACTTTTCCTTGAGACCGCGGAGGATCGAGATAGTGTCCTCGACCGTCGGCTCGCCGACCATCACCGGCTGGAAGCGGCGTTCGAGCGCGGCGTCCTTCTCGACGTGCTTCCGGTATTCATCAAGCGTGGTTGCGCCGATGCAGTGCAATTCGCCGCGCGCCAGCGCCGGCTTCAGCAGGTTCGACGCGTCCATCGCACCCTCGGCCTTGCCGGCGCCGACGAGCGTGTGCATCTCGTCGATAAAGAGGACGATGTCGCCTTCGCCGGCCTTGACCTCTTCAAGCACGCCCTTCAGCCGCTCCTCGAACTCGCCGCGATACTTCGCGCCGGCGATGAGCGCGCCCATGTCGAGCGCCATCAGCCGCTTGTCCTTGAGGCCCTCAGGCACGTCGCCGTTGGCGATGCGCAGCGCAAGTCCTTCAGCGATCGCGGTCTTGCCGACGCCGGGCTCGCCGATCAGCACCGGGTTGTTCTTGGT
>CAYVVV010000211.1:0-3216 GCA_964455325.1 uncultured Sphingosinicella sp.
CCGAAATCGGAAAGGCCTGATTCGCCGCCGATCAGTAAAAAGGCACTATCCGTCCTCTCTCCTCTCGACCGATATACGCGCGATAAATCCGTTATCGATCGACGAGGGTTTCGACCGGGAGCTATATCCACGCCGAAGCGAAATCCGCGAGTAGCCGATGAACGACCGGGATCGCCGAACCGTCCTGTGCGGCGTTTCCCGTCTTGGCGCGGTCATGCCGGACGGATAGTGTCGCGGCCCATGCAGATCAGTCTCACCGTCAACGGCACGCGCCACGACCTCGACGTGCCGCCCGCCAGTCTTCTTGTCGAGGTGCTGCGCGATCGGCTGCGCCTTACCGGCACGCATATCGGCTGTGACACGTCGCAGTGCGGCGCTTGCAACGTGCTGTTGGACGGCGCGGCGGTGAAAAGCTGCACCGTGCTTGCCGCACAGGCCGACGGCGCGGCGGTAACGACGATCGAGGGGCTGGCCAGGGATGGCGTGCTGCACCCGATGCAGGCGGCGTTCAAGGAGGCGCACGGGCTGCAATGCGGCTTCTGCACGCCGGGCATGGTCATTGCCGGCATCGCCATCGCGCGGCGGCACGGCGCCGGCGTCGACGACGAGACGATCCGCCACGAGCTGGAAGGCAATCTCTGCCGCTGCACGGGCTATGTGAACATCGTCAAGGCGATCCGGGCTGGCGCTGCCGCGGGGGCGGCGGCGTGAACGGCCCCGCCTACCACCGTCCGGCAAGCCTTGCCGACGCCGTCGCGCTTGCCAGTGCGGGCGGCGACGTCGCTTATCTCGCTGGCGGCCATACGCTGATTCCGGCGATGAAGTCGCGGCTGCGCGCGCCCGACGCGCTCGTCGATCTTGCCGGCATTGCTGCGCTTGCCGGCGTCGCGCGGGATGACGACCGGCTCTGGATCGGCGCGATGACGCAGCACGCCGAGGTTGCGGCGAGCGCCGACGTCCGGGCGGCGATCCCGGCGCTGGCGACCCTTGCTGGCGGCATCGGCGACCCGCAGGTGCGGAACCGCGGCACGCTCGGTGGCTCGGTCGCCAACAACGATCCGGCCGCCGACTATCCGGCCGCGGTTCTCGCGCTCGATGCGACGATTGAAACCGACCGCGCCGCGCATGCCGCCGACGATTTCTTCCTCGGCATGTTCGCGTCTGCGCTTGCCGAAGGCGAAGTGATCACGCGCATCGGCTTTCGCGTGCCGCAGGCGGCGGCCTATGCCAAGTTCGCCCACCCGGCGTCGCGCTACGCGCTCGTCGGCGTGTTCGTGGCGCGCTATGCGGGCGCTTACCGCGTTGCGGTGACCGGCGCCGGCCCCTGCGTATTTCGCTGGCATGCCGCCGAGGCCGCCCTGGCCGCAGGCGTGACCGTGCCACCGCTTGCCGACGACGACCTCAATACCGACATCCACGCCAGCGCCGACTACCGCGCACATCTTGCGGGCGTGATGCTGCGGCGCGCAATGGAGCAAATGGCATGATCCTGTCGACCACCCCGACCATCGAAGGCAAACCGGCGCAAAAGTACCACGGCGTCGTCACCGGCGAGGCGATCCTCGGCGCCAACATCTTCCGCGACCTGTTCGCCGGTATCCGCGACATCGTCGGCGGTCGCTCGGGCGCGTACGAAAGCGTCCTGCGCGAGGCGCGGCAGCAGGCGCTCGAGGAGCTGGCGGCGGAAGCCGAGCGGCTCGGCGCCAACGCCGTCGTCGGCATCGACCTCGACTACGAGGTGCTCGGCCAGGGCGGATCGATGCTGATGGTGTCGGCGACGGGGACCGCGATCAGCGTCTGACATTGCCAGTCCGCCGCCTGCTCGCGTAAAGACCCGGCCGGACGTCAACCGGGTCATACGCGAGACACATGGCAGGTCATTCCAAGTTCAAGAACATCATGCATCGCAAGGGGGCGCAGGACAAGAAGCGCTCCAACCTGTTCTCGAAGCTGTCGCGCGAGATCACCGTCGCGGCGAAGATGGGGGTGCCCGACCCGGACATGAACCCGCGCCTCAGGCTCGCGGTCAACAACGCGCGCGCCCAGTCGATGCCCAAGGACAATATCCAGCGCGCGATCGACAAGGCCGCAGCCGCCGGCGGCGAGGACTACGAGGAAGTGCGCTACGAGGGTTACGGCCCCGGCGGAGTGGCGCCGATCGTCGAGGCGCTGACCGACAACCGCAACCGCACCGCGACCTCGATCCGCACCGCGTTCTCCAAGAACGGCGGCAACCTGGGCGCGTCGGGCGCGGTCAGCCACGGGTTCGAGCGCAAGGGCATGATCGAATACCCGGCCTCCGCCGGGGACGAGGAAACAGTGCTCGAAGCCGCGATCGAGGCCGGTGCCGACGACGTCGAAAGCGACGCCGGCGAAGGGGGCGGGCACACGATCTGGACCGACATGGACTCGCTGCACGAGGTCGCCAAGGCGCTCGAGGCGACCCTCGGCGAGCCCGAGAGCGTCAAGCTCGGGTGGAAACCCAACCTCGTGGTCGATGTCGGCGCAGGCGATGCCGGCACGCTGATGAAGCTGATCGACGCGCTCGAGGACGACGACGACGTGCAGGCCGTGTGGGGCAACTACGAAGTGTCCGACGCGGTGATGGAGAAGCTCGCCTGACCTTGATCCTCGGCCTCGATCCTTCGCTCAGCTGTACCGGGTGGGGGATCGTGTGCAGCGAGGGCGCGCGGCTGAGCCACGTCGCCAACGGCGAGGTCCGCACCGACGCTAGGGCGAGCCTGCCCGAGCGGCTGCGGCACCTGCACGATGCTCTCGTCGCGGTGATCGCCGCGCATGGGCCCGATCGCGCCGCGGCCGAGGAAGTGTTCGTCAACCAGAACCCGCAATCGACCTTGAAGCTGGCGCAGGCGCGCGGCGCGGTGCTCGCGGCGTGCGGGCGCGCCGGGCTGCCGGCCGCCGAGCACGCCGCGCGGCTGGTGAAAAAGGCGGTCACCGGCACCGGCGCGGCCGAGAAGAGCCAGGTCCAGGCTATGCTCAAGGTGCTGCTGCCGGGGGCCGAGATCGCCGGACCCGACGCCGCCGACGCGCTGGCGGTGGCGATCGCCGATGCGCATCTGGGAGGGAGGTAGGATGTTCCTCGTTGTATTTCGCAACCGCAAGCGCGCCGATATCGACCAGGCCGCCTACGACGCCGAAGCCGCGCGAATGGAAACGCTCGCCGCCGGGCAACAGGGCTATCGCGGGTTCAAGAGC
>CAYVVV010000211.1:3226-3736 GCA_964455325.1 uncultured Sphingosinicella sp.
GTCGCCGAGGACGGCGAGGTGATTGCGCTCAGCGAATGGGAGGACGAGGCCGCGGCGCGTGCGTGGGGCCGGGTGGCCGAGCACCGCGTGGCGCAGCAGCGCGGGCGCGAGGCCTATTACGAGGACTACACCCTGTTCGCCTGCGAGAGCCCGCGCATCCACGCCTTCAGCCGCAAATCCTAAGCTTCTGTCCTACAGGCCCGTGGCTTGCTAGCCTGATCGTATGACCTCTTGCCTCCCGCGTCGCGCGCCAGGTTCCGCAAGGCCCGAAGCGCCGGAGGCTTTCTTGCTTGGGACCGTGTCACACCCGTCACTCTGCAACACGATGGAGCCGGCATGAGCCGCGACCTCTATGGCATCCCCAACTGCGACACGGTCAAGAAGGCGCGCCTGTGGCTCGATGCACGCGGGCTCGCCTACGCATTTCACGACTACAAGAAGGAAGGCTCCGATCCGGTGCGGCTCGCCGCGTGGGTCGCGGCGAAGGGCTGGGAAACGGTGCTCAACCGC
>CAYVVV010000212.1:0-3248 GCA_964455325.1 uncultured Sphingosinicella sp.
GCGCAACGACAGCACCATGCATATCGAGGACGCGGCCGAGCGCCTCGGCCTGTCGACGCGCCAGTTCGAGCGCCAGGTCGAGGCGCATTTCGGGGCCAGCCCCAAGACGGTTCTGCGGCGCAGCCGCTTCCTCGACATGGCGACGGTGATCCGCGGCCTTGGCGACCCGACGGACGAGCATCTGGCAGCGCTGCGCTTTTTCGACCAGTCGCACAAGACGCGCGAGTTCAAGCGCTTCATCGGCATGACCCCGGCCGAGTTCGAAAGGACGCCGACGCCGTTGCTGACCGCCGGGCTCAAGCTGCGCGCCGAACGCAGGGATATTCGCACCGACTCTTGAAACCGCCCCGGCAGCACCTATCTGGCGCCAGTCCGGGCCCCTCTGGCGCGCATGGCGATGCGTGTGATGTCGGACAAAATCTGACAGTTGCGCGTGAACGCGGCGCTTTTGGAACGATCAGAGGGGACGATGGACTTCCTGTTTTCCGAATGGCTGTCGAAGCCGGTGTGGATGTGGCTTGGCTTCATCGGCATCGTCATCGCGCTGCTCGCGCTCGACCTTGGCGTGCTGCACCGCAAGCAGCGCGAGATCGAGGTGCGGGAAAGCCTGATCCTGTCCGCCGTCTACATCGCGCTCGGCCTGGCGTTCGGCGGCTGGGTCTGGTGGTACATGGGCGAGACCGCCGGCATGCAGTACATCACCGGCTTCGTCGTCGAAAAGAGCCTCGCGATGGACAATGTCTTCGTCATTGCGATGATCTTCACCTACTTCGCGGTGCCGCGCATCTACCAGCACCGGGTGCTGTTCTGGGGCATTCTCGGCGTCATCGTGCTGCGCGCGATCATGATCGGCCTCGGCGCCACGCTCGTCAGCCAGTTCAGCTGGGTGCTCTATGTGTTCGCCGCCTTCCTCATCATCACCGGCGTCAAGATGTGGATCTGGGCCGACCGCGAGTACGATGTCGCGGCGAACCCGGTGCTGAAGTACGTGCGCCGCCACTTCCGCGTCACCGACCGGTTGCACGGCGAGAAGTTCTGGGTGCGCGAGCCCGATCCGAAGACGGGCAAGCTCGCCTGGTCCATGACGCCGCTGATGCTGGCGCTGCTGATGGTCGAGATCGTCGACGTGGTGTTCGCGGTCGATTCGGTGCCGGCGATCTTCGCCATCACCACCGACCCGTTCATCGTCTACACGTCGAACATCTTCGCCATCCTCGGCCTGCGCGCGCTCTACTTCGCGCTCGCGGCGATGGTGCACCGCTTCCACTACCTCAAATACGCGCTGGCGGTGCTCTTGGTGTTCATCGGCTCCAAGATCTTCGTCGCCGATGCTCTCGGGCTCGCCAAGATCCCGCCGCCGGTGTCGCTTGGCGCCACCTTTGCGATCCTTGCCATCGGCATCGGCTACTCGCTGTGGAAGACGCGGGGTGACATGAATGGCAAGACGAAAGCTGCGGTACAATAACGACGGGGCGGTGGCGGTGCCTCATCTCCGCATTGGTTCTGCGTCGCTGCGGCAGCATTCAAGTCGAGACCGGTCCGGCCCTTATTCGCCACCCGAGCCACTAAGCTTGGTCAGGAAGACGCGCATCCGCGCTGCAAGGCTGTCGCCGGCATCGCTGGCCTTTTCGACAAGGGCCGCACCCTCGGCTCCAGCATCGGCAAAAATCGCATCGCGCACAGCCTCGGCATTGCCAAGACTGGCCCCGTCCATCGCGAGCACCGCATCGCGGGCTCGATCCATGAAATTGGACGGCATCGCCAGCACGGATTGTTCAACGTCAAGAAAGGCCTTGGTTTCGCGAGCGCGCCTGAAATGCGCGGCAAAGCGCAATGGCTCCTCGCGCAGCTGACGCGCAAGTTCGGCAAGCTCCTGCCCATGCGGCACCTGGTTTTCGCCCAACACCGCGACAAGCGCCGGCCGCACCACCGCGTCGCGCACGTGCAGCCAGGTGAGCTCCGTGATCGCTGCGGCTGTGATATTGCTGCCGGCAATCGGGGCATTCAGCGCCGCGCGTTCTTCGCGCCGGACCGCCGAATAATAGGCGGGGGCGATCGCGTCGATATTGCGATTTACGTTGGCAAGGGCGGCATCGACTTGATCGGCGATATTGATCAATTGCTCTTGTTCGCGCACCAGTGGAGCATTGCGGGCCGCCAGCCTTTCGCGGTCGGCCAGCAGTAACGGCACGGTCTCGACCATCCACCGACCGTAGCGAAGCTGTTCCTCGATTGACGGCAGGTTGCGGCTGGGCAGCAGCGGAACCCAGCGCGGCTGGGGCAACACGATTGGTGCCGAGGCAACCGGCGCGACGACCGGCTTGGCTTGCCCGGCATCAACGTGCAGCGGACGCATCGGTATGGACTGCAGCTCGCCATCGGCGATAGCGGCATGCCGGACGCGCTCGGCCGGGGGACGCAACGCGGCAAGCATGGTCATTATATCTGCGCGGACGGAGCGCGCGCGGGCATAGGCGCGGTTGGCCGCGCGCAATGCAGCGGTTTCGGCGGCTTCACGACGGGCCAGTTCAGGAGAGCCCGACAAGGGGTAGGCCCGCATGGCATCGTAACGCGCCGTCGCCGACGATAGCGCCATGCGCTGATCGGCGATGCGTTGGCGCAGTTGCATGGAACTGGCTCTCAGCCCTTCGAACCGCTCGCGCGCCTGGGCGACACTGTCACGGAGCAAAGAGAACTGGACCTGAATGCCGACATACAACGGTCGGACCTGCGCTGCGAGCTCGGCATAGCTTTGGGCACGGCGTGCCGGCCGATACCTGTCAGCTTTCAGGACGCGGTGGCGATCGACCAGATCGAGCAGATCGCGAAATGCCGCCGACAGCGGCTTGATGCGCTCCGCCTCGGTGGGCGCCGGCTTCGGCCTTGGCGGAATCGGGACAGGCAGTTCGCCCGGTGGCGGCTCCGGCGCGACATGGCACCCGCGTGGATCGACACAGACGCCGGGAGGAATCTCGATATCCTGCGCCGCCGCTGGCACCTGTACGGCGAGCGTGCTGAAGACCACAAAAATGGCAATGGCGATGCGCATTGTCGATGAACCTGGCGCACATCTGATTTTAAGCGCTTAGCGCGCGGCGGTCGGCCACGTCAATGCGGTGGTGGAACGGTCAATCCTCGCCGAACACGCGCGCGAAAATCGTGTCGACGTGCTTCAGGTGGTGGCCGACGTCGAACAGACGCTCGAGTTCGGCGTGCGGCAGTTTGGCGGTCACCTCGGGGTCGGCCTG
>CAYVVV010000212.1:3258-3729 GCA_964455325.1 uncultured Sphingosinicella sp.
CTGTCCTCGCGGCTGACACCTGCCTGCGTCAAGGCAAGCAGTACACGCTGCGAGTGGATGAGGCCGCCCATGCGATCGAGATTTGCCTGCATGCGTTCGGGATAGACGATGAGCTTGTCGACGACGCCGGTCAGGCGGTTGAGCGCAAAGTCGAGCGTGATCGTGGCATCGGGCCCGATGTAACGCTCAACCGACGAATGGCTGATGTCGCGCTCGTGCCAGAGCGCGACGTTTTCCATCGCCGGCAGCGCATAGGCGCGGACCATGCGGGCAAGGCCGGTGAGGTTCTCGGTCAGCACCGGATTGCGCTTGTGCGGCATCGCCGACGAGCCTTTCTGGCCGGGTGAGAAATATTCCTCCGCCTCCAGCACCTCGGTTCGCTGCAGGTGACGGATTTCGACCGCCAGCCGCTCGATCGACGAGGCGATGACGGCAAGCGTTGCAAAGAACATCGCGTGGCGGTCGCGCGGG
>CAYVVV010000213.1:0-3699 GCA_964455325.1 uncultured Sphingosinicella sp.
CGGCACGGCAGCGTAGCATTCCACGTCGCGGACGGCAGCCTGCCATGGCCGATTTCACCGATCATCTGACCAACGATCATATCGCCTTTGTCGCGAAACAGCCGCTGTTCTTCGTCGCCACCGCCGCCGCCGATGGCCGCATCAACCTCAGCCCCAAGGGTTACGATGCGTTCCGCGTCCTCGGCCCGAAACGCGTCGCCTGGCTCGACCTTGGCGGGTCGGGCAACGAAACGCACGCGCACCTCGTCGCCGACGGCCGCATCACACTGATGTTCTGCGCGTTCGACCAGCCACCGCTGATCCTGCGCATCTATGGCCACGGGCAGCCGGTGCTGCCGCAGGACGACGGCTGGGCCGCGCTGGCGGCACACTTCGACATGCTGCCCGGCACACGCCAGATCTTCGACGTCGCCGTCGACAGCGTGCAGACGAGCTGCGGCTGGGGCGTGCCGAGGATGACCCTCGACGGCGAACGCCAGACGCTGGTCAAGTACCACCGCCAGGCCAATCCGGCCGCCTGGCTCGCCAGGATCGCCGGCCGCACGCGCAGCATCGACGGCCTGCCGACGCGCGCCACCGACCGCTACTTCGGCGACCCCGCCTGATGGCGCTGGTGCTGCTCGCCGAATACAGCGACCGCATCGACGCCGACGTGGCGCGCCTGACGCTCGCTGCCGAGGGGATCGAGGCATTCTTGTTCGATGCGGGCATGGCCGGGCTTGGCCTTGGTGGTATGATCCCGGCCCGGCTGATGGTGGCCGATACGGACGCCGAACGCGCGCGGGCGGTGATCGGCGGCTGAGTTCATGCTGTCGGATATGTTGACACTGTGGCCTGCCACCGCTCGGCAGCTGTGCGCCAACTCATTGAAAATGAACGCCGCCTGACCAACTGGCGCAGTTCATGCTTGGTCTTGCCACAAAGCGTTGCAGGGAGGTCAAGCCATGTTAAAGCAAGCCGTTGTCGCCCTTGTTGTTCTGGGGGCCGCGCCCGCGTCAGCCGCGGTCATCTACAGCGAGAATTTCGACAGCTATGCGCCTGCGCTCAATTTCACCGCCTTCAACCCGCCGGGCCAGGTGACTGACGGAACTGTCGATGTCGTCGGCAACGGATCTTTTGGCATCACCTGTGCCGGCGCAAGCGGCAACTGCATGGACATGGACGGCTCGACCGCCAACAGCGGGGTCTTCAGCTTCACGCTGACGCTGGGCCCGGCAGCTATGTGCTGACCTTCGATGTCAGCGGCAATCAGCGCGGCGGCACGCCGGATGACTGGGCCTATGTCCTGTCCGGCTGGGGTATGGGGCTGAGCGGCATCGTCGGCTTGTCGCAGACCAACCTGTTCTCGTTCGTCGGTTTCCAGCCGTTCCTGGCGCCATTCTCGCTCAGCAATACGCAGACGCTGACCTTCAGCTGGTCGACCGCCAGCAACGACAATGTCGGGCCGATTCTCGACAATATCCTGCTGGTCGGAGAGCCGCTCGGCGTACCGGAGCCGGGCGTACTTGGCCTGTTCGGACTTGGCCTTGCCGGCCTTGGCCTGGCGCGCCGTCGCCGCTGACCGGACATCCCGACACGGGCGTTAAGACCGCGGGTCATCCCGCGGTCTTTGCCTATCGCGTGGGCATCAAGTCCGCCTAAAAAATGGGCACAAACCCGCCACTGCCTTCCTCAAAGGCATAATCAGCCGTATCTTCGGCCAATCGCTGCGGTGCAGCAGTTGGCATGGCTTGTGCAGACCCCCGTTGCAGTTCGGCAACCAAGATACGGGGGTACGCGCGTGAAACTGGTCATCGCGATCATCAAGCCGTTCAAGCTCGATCCGGTGCGCGAGGCGCTGTCCGAGATCGGCGTCGAGGGCATGACCGTCACCGAGGTCAAGGGCTTCGGCCGGCAGAAGGGGCACACCGAGATCTATCGTGGCGCCGAGTACAGCGTCAGCATGGTGCCCAAGCTCAAGCTCGAGATCGTCGTTGCCGATGCGCTGGCGCCGCGGGTGGTCGAGGCGATCACCGCCGCGGCGGCGACCGGCAGCATCGGCGACGGCAAGATTTTCACGCTCGACGTTGGCGGCGCGGTGCGCATCCGCACCGGCGAGACCAACGAAACCGCACTATAGAAACACTGGGGGAACAGGTGACACTCATGAAACCAGCAATCCGCGCAGCCGCCCTGTTCGGCGGTCTTGCCACCGCGACCGCCGCCCGCGCGCAGGACGCCGCGACGGCGGTGACGCCCGTCGTCGACAAGGGCGATACCGCCTGGATGATCACCGCGACCGTGCTCGTCATGGCGATGATCGTGCCCGGACTCGCGCTCTTCTATGGCGGTCTCGTACGCGCCAAGAACATGCTGTCGGTACTGACACAGGTCATCGCCGTCGCCAGCCTCGCGATGATCCTCTGGGTCATGTACGGCTACACGATGGCGTTCGGTGATGGCGGCAACGCCTTCATCGCCGGCTTCGGCAAGGCATTCCTCGCCGGCATCACCGCCGATTCGACCGTCGCCACGTTCAGCGAGGCGTTCATCATCCCCGAGTTCGTCTTCGTCGCCTTCCAGATGACCTTCGCCGCGATCACCGTCGCGCTCGTCGTCGGCGGTCTCGTCGAGCGGCTCAAGTTTTCGGCGCTGATGGTGTTCGCGGCGGTCTGGCTGACGATCGTCTACTTTCCGATCGCGCACATGGTATGGGCGGCGGGTGGCCTGATCTTCGAATGGGGCGCGCTCGATTTCGCCGGCGGCACAGTCGTGCACATCAACGCCGGCGTCTCGGCGCTCGTCGGTGCGCTGATCCTCGGCAAGCGCATCGGCTACCAGCGTGAGATCATGGCGCCGCACTCGCTGGCCATGACGCTGATCGGCACCGGCCTGCTCTGGGTCGGCTGGTTCGGCTTCAACGCCGGCTCGGCGCTCGAGGCAAATGGCTCAGCGGGGCTTGCGCTCATCAACACCTTCGTTGCCACCGCCGCCGCCGTCCTGTTCTGGATGCTCACCGAACGCGCACTCGGCCACAAGGCATCGCTGCTCGGCGCCTGCTCGGGCGCGATCGCCGGGCTCGTCGCGGTGACGCCGGCGGCGGGCAACGCGGGTCCGTTCGGCGCGATCCTTCTCGGCGCCGTCGCTGCGGTCGCCTGCTGCGTTTTCGTCATGCGCATCAAGGCAAGGTTCGGCTTTGATGATTCGCTCGATGCGTTCGGCATTCACGGCATCGGCGGCATCGTCGGCTCGATCGGTACCGCCGTCACCATGCTGCCGGCGCTCGGCGGCCCCGGCGCCGCCGACTATGACGTCGGCGGGCAGCTCGTCATCCAGACCCAGGCGGTCGTCGTCGCCATTGTCTGGGCGGGTGTCGGCGCGGCGATCGCCTTTGGCGTCGCCAAGCTCGTCACTGGGCTGCGCGTCAGCGAGGAGCAGGAGCGCGAGGGCCTCGACCTCGCCGAGCACGGCGAGCGCGCCTACAACTTCTGACATTCTCACCAAGGATGCCGGCAGGGCCGGGGCCGCGACGCCCCGGCCCGCTTCCTTTGCACAAATGCCACAGTGTGACTGAAATGCGAGCGCTGGGCGCAACATCGCCTTGATCGCGCCCCAAGCACAGGGTTGCTTCTCGTTGGCGGCGCAGCGGAAGGCTGGGCCGCTCGTGCCTGAGGCGTAGTAGCGGTCGAAGCCTTCGCCGGTGATGGAGCGCGCCTGCCA
>CAYVVV010000214.1:0-3654 GCA_964455325.1 uncultured Sphingosinicella sp.
CTCCGGCCCCTGCCTCCCGAAGACAGTGCTCTACCAGGCTGAGCTACTCCCCGACGCGCAGGATTTCCGCTGCGGGCACATGCCCTCGGGTCAGCGGACGGCGGCTTATAGCGGCGGGGTTTCCGGCCCGCAAGCCTTTCAGCGGCGCGCCGCCGCGATCATGTCAGCGATGGCGACGAACTTCTCGCGCGGCGCGCCGGCGCGTGCCTTGGCGACCTCTGCGGCATCGATCCGCTGCCAGTCGGCAAAGGTAATTGCATCGATGCCGTGGCGGGCGAGCAGCGCGTCGAGCCCCACCCTGCCCGGCTTTCCCGCCGGCACGACCTCGGCGGCGATGCGGTCGGCGATGGCGAAGCCGTCGGGACGATTGGTGCCGATCGTCCCCGTCGGCCCGCGCCGCGCCCAGCCGACGGCGTAAAGGCCCGGCGCGATCAGCCCGTCGTCGTTGACGAAGCGGCCGGCCGTCTCGTCGTAGGGCACTCCGGCGATCGACAGCGAGCGATAGCCGATGCAGGCGACGACCATGCCGCAGCGGAGGTCGACAAACGTCCCAGTGCCCTCGGCGCGGCCGTCGACGAGCCGCGTCCGTTCGAGGCGCAGCGCTTCGACCCGGCCGCTGCCGAGCACCTCGACCGGACGCAGGAAGAAATCGAAATGCACCGTGACAGGCTTGTCGCCGGCGCGGTTGGCGGCGAATTCGCGCAGCGATCCAAGCACCTTACGAAGGCCGGGTTCGAGCGTGGCATCGTCGGCCTCGGGCGGGAATGCGGCCGGGTCGGCGACGGCGACGGCGCGCGCGAGTTCGCCCATCTCGCCGACTTCCTTCGGCGTGAAGCTGACCTGGTGCGGGCCGCGTCGGCCGATGATGTGGATGTCGCGCACTTTTGATACCGCGAGCGCGGCGGCGGCATGCGCGACGATGTCCGACCCTTCGAACTCTGCGGGCGTCTTGGCGAGGATGCGGGCGCAGTCGATGGCGACGTTGCCATTGCCGATCACCGCGACCACCTCGCTGTCGAGCGGCGGCGCGAGGTCGGCATAGTCGGGATGGCCATTGTACCAGCCAACGAACGCCGCCGACCCCAGGACGCCGGGAAGCCTATCACCGGCAATGCCGAGCGGCCGGTCGACCGGCGCACCGGTCGCCAGCACAACGGCGTCGTAGCATGCCTGAAGCTCGGCGATCGACACGCCACCGTCGCCGACGAGGGCGTTACCGACGAAGCGGACATTGTCCGACAGCGCGGTCTTCTCGTAGCGCTTCGCGACCGCCTTGATCGACTGGTGGTCGGGCGCAACGCCGGCACGGATCAGACCGAACGGCGTCGGCAGCCGGTCGATGATGTCGATGCGGACATCGCCGCCGTTCAGTTTCTGGCACGCTTCCGCCGTGTAGTAGCCCGCCGGCCCCGAACCGACGATCGCGACGTGAAGCGTCATGCAGTCCCTTCCCCACGGCCGTTTTTTGGCGATGCTAGAAGGCGGTGCGCCAATGTAAAGACAGGTTTGCGAGGGAGGTACAAGTGAAGAGACGTGCTCTGCTGCTGACGGCCGTGCTGCTGCTCGGCTTCGCCGATACGCCGACGGGGACACAGGCGGTGCTCGACGCGGCGCGCCCGGACGAGTGGCGTCCGCTCAATCCCGAGATGACGCTGTACGTGGACTTGGCTGGCGGGACCGTGGTGATCGAGCTGGCGCCGCTGTTCGCGCCGAACAGCGTCACCAACATCAAGCGGCTGGCGCGGCAGGGCTATTTCGACGGACTCAGCATCAACCGCGTTCAGGACAATTATGTCGTGCAGTGGGGCGACCCAGAGGGCGAGGACGAAGCGAAGCGCCGGCCGCTCGGCCGCGCCGATCGAACGATCACGCCGGAGTTCGAAAAAGGCACCCCCGGTCTCGACATCGCGGCTGTTCCCGGCCCCGACGGCTTCGCCGACACGGTCGGTTTCGTCAACGGCTTCCATGTCGCACGCAAGGGCGAGCGCGCCTGGCTGACACACTGTTACGGCGCGCTTGGCGTCGGCCGCGGCGACAGCCCCGACAGCGGCAATGGCAGCGAGCTGTATGTCGTCATTGGACACGCGCCGCGGCATCTCGACCGCAACATCACGCTCGCCGGCCGCGTCATCGCCGGCATGGAGCTGCTGTCGAGCCTGCCGCGCGGCACGGGTCAGCTCGGGTTTTACGAACGGCCCGAACAGCGCGTGCCGATCCGCCGCATCCGCGTCGGCAGCGACGTGCCCGCCGCCGAGCGACTGAACGTCGAAATCATGCGCACCGACAGCGCCTCGTTCGCGAAGTTCGTCGAGGCGCGCGCCAACCGCACGCGCGACGGCTGGTTCCTGAAGGATGCCGGCTACATCGACCTATGCAATGTGCGCGTGCCGCAACGGCCCGTCGCCAAGCCATAGTCGGCGCCGGTCAATCCGGGAGATCGAGCATGGAAGCCTATATCGTCGCGGCGACACGCACTGCCGGGGGCCGCAAGGGCGGCAAGCTCAAGGACTGGCACCCGGCATCGATGGCCGGCCGCGTGCTTGACAGCCTTGTCGAACGCGCCGGCGTCGACCCGGCGGCGGTCAAGGACGTCATCATGGGCTGCGTCGGCCAGGGCGGCGAACAGGCCGTCAACGTCGCGCGCAACGCCGTGCTCGCCTCGTCGCTGCCGGAAAGCGTGCCCGGAACCAGCGTCGACCGCCAGTGCGGCAGCTCGCAGCAGGCGCTGCACTTCGCCGCGCAGGCGGTAATGTCGGGGGTGATGGACTGCGTCATCGCCGCCGGCGTCGAATCGATGACGCGCGTACCGATGGGAACGCCGTCGACCTTGTTCAAGGAAGCCGGGCTTGGCAGCTACATGGCGCCTGAAATCCGCGCGCGCTACCCCAACATCGTGTTTTCGCAGTTCGCCGGCGCCGAGATGATGGCCAAGAAGTACGATCTGTCCAAGGACGCTCTCGACGCATTCGGCTACACGAGCCAGCAGCGCGCGATCGCAGCCACGCAGGCGGGCGCGTTCGAGACGGAGATCACTCCCCTCCCCGTCCGCGATGCCGACGGCAACGAGGAACTGCACACGATCGACGAGGGCATCCGCTTCGACGCCAGCCTCGACGCGATCAAGGGCGTCAAGCTGCTGAGCGAATCGGGCCGCCTTACCGCCGCGACGTCGAGCCAGATCTGCGACGGCGCATCGGGCGTGATGATCGTCAACGAACGCGGTCTCGCTGCGCTCGGCCTCACGCCGCTGGCGCGCGTCCACCACATGACCGTAATCGGCGAGGATCCGGTGATCATGCTGGAGGCGCCGATCAACGCGACCAGGCGCGCGCTTGCCAGGGCTGGCATGTCGATCGACGCCATCGACCTTTTCGAGGTCAACGAGGCGTTCGCCAGCGTGCCAATGGCGTGGCTGAAGGAAACGGGCGCCGACCCGGACCGACTTAATGTCAACGGCGGCGCCATCGCGCTCGGCCACCCGCTTGGCGCGTCCGGCACCAAGCTGATGACAACACTGGTCCATGCGCTGCGAGCACGCGGCAAACGCTGGGGCCTGCAGACGATGTGCGAAGGCGGCGGGCTTGCCAACGTGACGATCGTCGAGGCGGAATGAAGGAAGTGCGTCCCTCGACTTCGCTCGGGATGAGCGGGTTT
>CAYVVV010000215.1:0-3635 GCA_964455325.1 uncultured Sphingosinicella sp.
GCTACGAAGCCCGTGCCCGCGTCACCAACCGGCCCGCGGTGGTTCGCGATTTCGGCGACAGCGCGCGCGAGGACGGCGACATATCGGTGCGCGCCGAGCATGAACTCGGCAAGCTCTACATCGCCTACGGCGTCGGCTGGCGTGACGGTCAACAGGGCAAGGATGTCCACATCGAGCCGGCGGCTGCCGCGCTCGCGCTCGGTGGCTGGGCACTGTACGGTGGCTATGTCGATACCTGGTGGGGTCCGGGGCACGACAGCGCGCTGCTGTTTTCGACCAACGCGCGGCCAATTCCGCGCGTTGGCATCAAGCGGCTGTCGACAAGCCCGATCGACTTCCCTCTGCTGCGCTGGCTGGGGCCGTGGAAGCTCGACGTTTTCGCCGGCATCGCCACCGAGTCTCGCGGCGACTTCGACAATCCGGCAATCGGCGGTATCCGCTTTTCGTTCGAGCCGGCGCCGGGACTTGAAATCGGTCTCAACCGTGGGCTGCAGCTTTGCGGCAAGGGTCGTCCCTGCGGGCTGGGCACGATCTTCGACGCGGTCGTCGGCCTCGGTGATGCCGACAATACGGGTACGCCCGACGAGCCGGGCAACCAGCTCGCCGGTTTCGACATCAGCTACACCCGCATGATCGGCAGTGTCGCCGTGCAGGCCTACACCGAGTGGGAGGCGGAGGACGAGGACAACGTCCTCATCGAACAGTTCGCGCGGCTTGCCGGCGTCACTTTGTCAGGACCGATCGGAACGTCGGGGGCAAGCTGGACGTTCCTTGGCGAATGGTCCGACACGCTGGCCATCAAGTTCCTCGGGTCGACCCGCTATCCCGGCAGCTTCTATAACAATTTCATCTATACGGACGGATTCACGTACCGTGACCGGGCGTTCGGCCACAGCCTCGACGGCGACAGCGAGATGTGGACGGCTGGCCTGTCGGTGACCGACAGCCGCAACCGCCGATTCTATGGCACGTATCGCAACGTCGACATCAATCGGACGAATGTCACGACCAACCGCGTGTCCGGCAACCGCGAGACGTTCGATTCGGTCGAGGCGGGCGTCGAATGGCCGACAGCGATCGGCGACATCAGCATCGAGGCCCGCTTCGATGCCGACGCGCCCAACACTCCGGGGGTGTCCGACAGCAGGACGGCGGTCGAAGTGGGCTGGCGTACGCGCTTCTAGCTGAACTGGCACGAGCCTTGCCGGGTGCATCTCCGAAATCGTTTCGGGGGTCAGAATGCCCGCAGATCCGCGCCACGTCGCGTTGCAACCGGCAATATTGCACCCGGCAGATCCTGCCGGTCCGGCGAGGCTTGCCGCATGTCGCTGAACCATATCTTGTCGACGGCGACAAGCGGGCTGAACGCCAGCCAGGCGGCGCTGCGTTCGATCTCGAACAACATCGCCAACGTCAACACGCCGGGCTACGCGCGCGAGCGTGCCGAACTGGAGGCACTCGTCGCCGGCGGGGTCGGCAATGGTGTGCGCGTTTCGGGTGTCGAGCGGATTACCAATCGCTTTCTTGAAGCGGCGGCCTATGCGGCGCACGGCGATGCCGGCCGCTACAAGGTGCAGCAGGCCTATCTCGACCGTCTGATCGCCGAATTCGGCGCGCCGGGGTCGGAAACCGGGCTGGCCGGCCGCATCAACGCCCTGACCAGCGCCGCGATCGCGCTGACGTCGGATCCTGCCGACCTCACCGCGCGGCGAGCCTTCCTCGACCGCGCCAGTGGTGCGATCCGCGAAATCCAGCGACTGGCCGCAGCGACCGCCAGCCAGCGTGCCGAAGCCGAAAGCGAGGTCGCGAGCAGCATCGACCGCATCAACGTCCTGCTGAAGCGCGTCGAGACGCTGAACGCGTCGATCGCGGCGGCCGGGTTTGCCGGCACCAGTACTGCCAGCCTTGCCGGCCAGCGCGCGCAGGCGCTCAATGAACTCGGCGAATTCGTCGCCATCGACGTGCGCGAGCAGCCCACCGGTGCCGTCGAGGTGACGACGAAAACGGGTATCGTCCTCGTCGACCGGCATGCGCGCCAGCTCGCCTATACTTCGCCGCCTGCCGTTGCCGGTCTCGCCGCCTATCCGCCGATCAGCGTCGTCCGCGCCGACGGTGAGCCGACCGGCGAGGTGCTGACACTGGCCAACGTCGGCGGCAAACTCGGCGGCCTGCTCGATCTGCGCGACCGCCAGCTGCCGGCAACCGAGGCCGAGCTGGCGACGCTGTTCGCCGAGATTGCCGGCACGCTCAACGCGGCAAGCAACGCCGGCAGCGCCGTGCCTGCCCCGAACGCGCTCAACGGTCGCAACACGGGCCTTGTCGCCGCCGATCGCGCCGGCTTCAACGGACGAGCCATCTTCGCTGTGACCGATGCAAGCGGAACCGTCGTCGCCCGAACGACGGTGGACCTGTCGGCGACGGCGACCGTCGGCGACATCATCACAGCAATCAACGCCGGTCTTGGCGGTGCAGCGACGGCCAGCTTCAGCGGGGGAAGGCTGCAACTTACCGCGGCCAACCCCGCCAACGGCGTTGTCGTCGCCGACGATCCGGCGTCGCCGACGGCGCGCGGCGGCATCGGCTTCGCGCATTATTTCGGCTTGAACGACATTATCACGGCCGCCGCTCTCGTCCCGTCGGGACTGATCGCCAGCGACGCGCACGGCTTTTCAACCGGCGAAACGGCGGGTTTCCAGCTCCGCGACGCAAGCGGCCGCGTCATCGCATCGGCAAGCCTCAGCCCGGTGAGTGGCGGTACCGTCAGCGATCTGCTTGCCGTACTCAACGCCAGCGCCATTGGCGCGCACGGTTCGTTCGCGCTTTCCCCGCAAGGTGTGCTCGCATTCACACCCGGGCCGAGCGCGCCCGGCGCGACGCTAGCGCTTGTCAGCGATTCGACCGACCGTGCCGGTACCGGTGTCAGCCTTGGGCAGCTGTTGCAGGTGCCACCCGCTGCGAACGCAGCGCTCGCCGGCGCGACTGTACTCGCCGACGCGCGGCGACTGCCGCTCGCGCGCTTCGACACGTCGGCGGCGGTCGGCCAGCCGGCGCTGTTCGCAGCCGACACGCGCGGCGCCAATGCGCTGGCGTCGGCGCTTGGCAGCGGCGGTGCAAGCGCGCGGGTCGCCGATCTTGTCGCGCGCGTCGGTGCCGATGCGCGCAGCGCCGCCGATGCCGCCGCCGACGCTGGGGCACGCCGCGACGATGCCGTCGCGCGGCGCGATGACTTTTCCGGCGTCAACCTAGACGAGGAGCTCGCGCAGATGATTGTATTCCAGAACAGCTACAGCGCCGCCGCCCGCCTGATCACTGCTGCGCGCGAGATGTACGACATCCTGCTGCGGCTGGGAGAATGACGATGACGCGCGTCGCCTCGTTCACCCAGCATAGCCAGCTTATCGCTGCGGTGCAGCAGCATCAGCAGCGTCTGGCCATCGCCAGCCTGCAGGTCGCAACCGGAAAGCGCGGCGACAGCTACGATGCGCTCGGCACTGATGCCGTGCGACAGGTCAGGCTGTCGAATATCATCGCGCGCGAGGCCGCCTACGCCGATGCGGCGCGGCGGGCGGCATCGCGGCTGGCGACGCAGGATCTGCACCTTGGCCAGTTGCGCGATGCGGCGCTCGGGCTTCGCG
>CAYVVV010000216.1:0-771 GCA_964455325.1 uncultured Sphingosinicella sp.
GGGCTCACCCAGTCGGTGACGCCGGCGACGTTCCGCGCCGACCTCGGCACGCTGACCGTCGCGCACAACGAGGGGTCGATCGCCTGGTCGGCGACGGCCTTCTACGACCGCCGCCGCTATCTCGATTCGGAACAACTGCAGTCGCCGCTGCAGCCCCGCATCGATCCGGCGCTGCTTGGCGACGATGAATCCTTCGGCCTTCGCGGCCGTGTCACCTTCCGCCTCGACGACAACGAGAGTGTCGGCGTCGATACCCTGGTCGCACGCAATTCGTTCGCGCTGTCGCGCGATCGCAAGGACACGTACCTGTCGCTCGGCGCGCGCTATTTCCGGCTGTTGAACGATCGTCTCGATGCCAGCGCCTCGGTTTACGGTGCGCATCGCATTTCGGACAACCGCAGCGACAGCACCAGCTATGGCGCCAGCGTCGGCCTTCGATACCGATTCTAGGCCGGCGCCAGGAAACAGAGATACGGCAATGTACACAGAGTACTACAACCTCACGGGCCGACCCTTCCAGCTGACGCCCGACCCGCGTTTCTACGTCGACACGCAGACGCACCGGAAGGCGATGGCTTACCTGACCTACGGACTTGGACAGGGCGAGGGGTTCATCATCATCACCGGCGACGTCGGCGCCGGCAAGACGACGCTGGTCGGCCGGCTGCTGCAGACGATCGACCGCTCGCGTCTTGTGGTGGCCAACATCGTCACGTCGCTGGTCGACGCCGACAATCTGCTGAAGATGATCGCCACCGGCCTT
Source organism: uncultured Sphingosinicella sp. (assembly GCA_964455325.1). Lineage (GTDB taxonomy): Bacteria > Pseudomonadota > Alphaproteobacteria > Sphingomonadales > Sphingomonadaceae > Sphingosinicella. The sequence continues at coordinate 764 of CAYVVV010000216.1, forward strand.
GGCATCAA
>CAYVVV010000216.1:781-3593 GCA_964455325.1 uncultured Sphingosinicella sp.
AAGTCTCGACGTTGCGACGCTGCTGACCCGGATCGAGAATTTCCTGCGCGTGCAGCATCAGCAGGGGCGTCGCGTGCTGCTGATCGTCGACGAGGCGCAGAACCTGCCGATCGGGTCGCTTGAACAGTTGCGCATGCTGTCGAACTTCAGCGCCGGCGCGCAACCGCTCAGCCAGACGATCCTGCTCGGCCAGCCCGAGTTCCGCGACAAGCTGTCGAGCGCTTCGGAACTCGAGCAATTGCGGCAGCGCGTCATCGCCTCGCACCACCTGGAGCCGATGCGGCGTGCCGAGCTGCCCGACTATGTCGAGAATCGGCTGGCCATGTGCGGCTGGGCGAACGATCCGACCTTCACCGAAGACGCCTATGACGCGCTGTTCGACTATTCGGGCGGCGTTCCGCGCAAGCTCAACAACCTGTGCGCGCGCGTGCTGCTGTTCGGCGCGCTCGAGGAGAAGCATGAGATCGACGCCGAAGTCGTCAAGGAAGTGACCGACGACCTGCACAAGGACAACGCCCCGCGCGAGCGCGAGAAGGTCATTCCGCCGAACAGTGCCAGCCTGTCGGTGGTGCCCTCGTCGCCGGTTCAGCCTGTCGCCCCGGCGGCGACGGGCATCGTCGCCGACCAGCAGCTGCTCGCCCGGCTCGACAGCCTGGAGCGTTATGCAATGGATACCGACCGCAGCCTGCGCCAGGCGCTGCGCATGCTGTCCGACCTCGTCGAGCACAGCGAAGTCGAACGCGCGCAGTACGGCGTCAGCCGAAGCGCGTGACTGCCGTGCAATACGGCGCCGTCACCAACGCGATGTCGGTCGACGTCGAGGAGTATTTCCAGGTCGGCGCGTTTGAAACGACGATCACGCGCGAAGACTGGCCGCGCTTCGAAAGCCGGGTGGTTCGCAACACCGAACGCGCGCTGCAGCTGTTCGCCGACAAGCGCGTCGCGGCGACCTTCTTTGTGCTCGGCTGGGTGGCGGAGCGCGAACCCGGCCTGATCCGCCGCATCGTTGGCGCCGGCCACGAAATCGCCAGCCACGGCTATCAGCACGACCGCGTACACGGTTTCGACCGGGCGGCGTTCGTCGCCGACCTCAGGCGCTCGCGGGCGGCGATCGAGGATGCCGCCGGGCAGGCGGTGCGCGGCTATCGCGCGCCGAGCTTCTCGGTCGGCAAGGCCAACGCTTGGGCGCTCGAGGTGCTCGCCGAGGAGGGGTACGACTACAGCTCGTCGGTGGCGCCGATCGCGCACGACCATTACGGCTGGCCGGAGGCGCCGCGCTTCGCGCACCGGCCGGTGGCGGGATCGCCGATGGTCGAAATCCCGGTGACGACGGTCGAGATCGGCGGCTGGCGCATGGCGTGCGGCGGCGGCGGTTTCTTCCGGCTGCTGCCGTATCGGCTGTCGGAATGGGCGATCGATCGCGTCAACCGGGTCGAAGGCCAGCCGTCGCTGTTCTATTTCCACCCGTGGGAGATCGACCCCGAACAGCCGCGCGTCGCCGGCGCGCCGCTGCGGTCGCGGTTGCGCCATTACACCAACCTTGACGTGATGGCGGCAAAGCTGGCGCGCCTGCTCGACCGGTTCCACTGGGATCGCATGGACCGCGTTTTCCTCGGCGATGCCATGCGGCAGGCGGCATGAACGCGGTGACGCCGCCGCCGGTGCGCGAGGTGCGCGCCATCGACCTTGCCGACAGCGCCGCGTGCCGTGCCTTTGACGCGCTCGCCGCGCGGCTGCCCGGGTCGACGCCGTTCCACCGCACCGCCTGGGGCCGGGCGATCGCGGCGGCATTCGGCCACCGGCCGCACTATCTGATGGTCGACGGTGACGGCGTGCTGCCGCTCATTGCGCTGCGTTCGCGGCTGTTCGGCAACGCCATGATCTCAAGCGCCTTCGCGGTGCGCGGCGGGCCGTTGTTCAGCGACAAGGCCACGCTTCACGCCCTCGACACGGCGGCGTGGACGCTGACCCGTGCCGAAGGCATTGGTGTGCTTGAATACCGTTGCAGCGAGCGCCTGCACGATTGGCCGGCGAAGGCCGCGACCTACGCCAATTTCGCGCGGCCGCTGTCGCCGCGTAGCGACGAGAACCTCAAGGCCATCCCCCGCAAGCAGCGCGCCGAGGTAAGGCGGGCGCAGACGCTGGGACTCGATGTCCGCGTCGCTGCCGATGCGCAGGCGCTGGCCGACCATTTCCGCATCTATGCGGCCAGCGTCCGCAATCTCGGCACGCCGGTGTTTTCGCCGCGACTGTTCGCCGCGATCCTGCACGAATATGGCGACGATGCCGACATCCTGACCGTCTACAAGGACGGCACGCCGGTTGCGTCGGTGCTGTCGTTGTATGATGCCGATTGCGTCTATCCGTACTACGGCGGCGGCACCGCTGCGGCGCGCGCGCTGCGCGCCAACGAGCACATGTACTGGATGCTGATGGAACACGCCGTCGCGCGCGGCAAGCGCCGCTTCGATTTCGGCCGCTCGAAAGTCGGCACCGGTGCCTATGACTACAAGAAGAACTGGGGTTTCGAGCCGACGCCGCTGGTGTACGAGTACCGGCTCGCCGACGGTGCGGCGATGCCCGACGTCAATCCCAACAACCCGAAGTACCGGCTGTTGACCGAAATCTGGCGACGGCTGCCGCTTTGGCTCGCCAACCGCGCCGGACCGATAATTGCAAGATCGCTGGGCTAGACGATGGGCGATATCCTGTTCCTGGCGCACCGCATTCCCTACCCGCCCGACAAGGGCGACAAGATCCGCTCGTGGAACATCCTCAGATATCTCGCCGAGCGGGCAACGGTGCATCTCGG
>CAYVVV010000217.1:0-3248 GCA_964455325.1 uncultured Sphingosinicella sp.
ACGGCCTCGGGGCTCGCCGCCTCCTCCGGTATGGCCGGCGCAGTGGCGTCGACCGGTTTATGATTAATCAAGGCTTCGGCCCTATCCTGCCGGCGTTGTGAAAGGACAGCTGACCGGGTGGTGGCGCCGCCGGCGGACGGCGGCCGTGGGTGCCTGGCGCATGGTGTGCGCCGGGCTTGCCGTGCTGGCGACGCTGGTGTCGGCAGGCGGTGCGTCCGCCGCCACCTACCAGTACAGCAACACGACCACCGGTCCGATCGTCGACAACGGCAACAGCTGCACGGGCCAACTGGTGCGCACGTTCACGGTCGGCACCAGCTATACGATCAGCGATGTCGATATCGGCATCCTGCTTGATCACACCTTTCGCCGCGACCTGCGGCTGACGCTGATCTCGCCGGCCGGCACCAGCGTCCAGTTCATGCGCAACACCGGCGGCAGCGCCGACAACCTCAACGTGCTGTTCGACGACGAGGCCGCCGCCAACATCAGCACGCACACGACGAACGACACAACCGGCGGCACGGTCCCGCCCTATGCCAACAGATTCATCCCGCGCAGCGCGTTCAGCGCCTTCGACGGCGAGAATGCGGCGGGCACGTGGACGCTGCAGATCTGCGATTCGGCGAACCAGGACACCGGCACGTTCCTGCGTGCCGACCTTTACATCCGCGACGTGCCGACGATCTACGCCGACCTGTCGCTGACCAAGACGGTCAGCAATGCGTCGCCGGCGAGCGGTGCCTCGATCAGCTACACGCTGACCGTCAGCAATTCGGCGTCATCGACCAGCGCGGCGTCGGGCGTTGCCGTGCTCGACTTGCTGCCGCTCGGCGTCAGCTTCGTCAGCGCTTCGGGCACCGGCAGCTACAACAGTGGCACCGGCGTCTGGTCGGTTGGCAGCCTTGCCGTCGGCGCGTCCGCCAGCATCACGCTCAACGTCACCGTCACCGCGAGCGCCGGCGCGGTCGTCACCAACAACGCCGAGGTCAGCGCATCGTCGGTCGAGGACATCGATTCGGTCGCCGGCAACGGCTCGACGAGCGAGGATGACGATGCAAGCGCCAGTTTCACCGTGTCGGGGACGCGCACGGCGGGAACGCCGCCGACGCTGACCTGCCCGATCGGTACCACTACGCTCGACTGGAACGCGCAGAGCTGGACCCCGGGAAGCCTGACCGGCACCGCCACCGTCGCCAATATCGGTACGATCAACGTCAGCGTCGTTGCCGGCGGCACGTTCATCAGCCCGCTGGCGATCACCAACAACAACACCGGCGGCTTTCCGAGCACCGAGATGTCGCTCTACCAGTTGCTCGACCACCCCAGCCAGTCGGCGGTGACGACGACCACCTTCGTGCTGCCGACGGCGGTGCCCGGCGTGCAGTTCCGCGTGTTCGACGTCGACTTCGGTTCGGGCCAGTTCGCCGACAGACTGATCGTCACCGGTAGCTTCAACGGCGCCCCGGTGACGCCGACGCTGACCAACGGCATCGCCAACTATGTGACCGGAAACGCCGCCATCGGTGACGCGGCTTCGGCGTCGACCGCGGCGGACGGCAATGTCGTCATCACCTTCGCCGCGCCCGTGGACACCATCGTCATATCCTATGGCAACCACACGACGGCGCCGTCGAACCCCGGCCAGCAGGGCATTTCGATCCACGACTTCACCTTCTGCAACCCCGTCGTCGACCTGGCGGTCACCAAGGTCAGCACCGTTTTGACCGATGGCATTTCGGTGTCGAATCCCTTCTCGGTGCCCGGCGCGACCATCCGCTATTGCATCCTTGTCACCAACAACGGCAGCGGTACCGCGACGGCGGTGACAATGACCGATGCCGTGCCCGCCGAGGTCAGCTATGTCGCCGGCAGCCTGGCATCGGGCACGAGCTGTGCCGGCGCCACGACCGCCGAGGACGACGATGCCATCGGCGCCGACGAGTCGGACCCGTTCGGCATGGCCTTCGCCGGCACGACGGTGAGCGGCGCGGCGAGCAGCCTTGCACCGTCGGCCAGTTTCGCGATGGTCTTCCACGCCACCGTCGACTGAGCAGCACGTCACCGGCGCCGCCGCCGTTTGAGCATCACTCATTTCCGCTCTGGCGCGGCGCCGCGGAGGCGAGTAAGCGGGCGCGATGAGCACACGCACCATGGCCGCCGGCGACGATGCGATCATCGAGTCGCGCGGCGACCTGCTGCAGGTCTTCGAACGGGGGTGCAAGCCGGCGGAACGCTGGCGCATCGGCACCGAGCACGAGAAGTTCGTCTATCGGACCGCCGACCACCGCGCGCCATCGTATGACGAGCCCGGCGGCATCCGCGACCTGCTGATGGCGATGACGCGGTTCGGCTGGCACACCATCGAGGAGGATGGCAAGGCCATCGCGCTTGCCGGCGACGACGGCAACGTCAGCCTGGAGCCGGCCGGGCAGTTCGAACTGTCCGGCGCGCCGCTCGAAAATCTGCATCAGACCTGCGCCGAAACCGGTCGGCACCTGAGGCAGGTGCGCGAGGTCGGGGAAGAACTCGGTCTCGGCTTCATGGGGCTCGGCATGTGGCCCGACAAGCGCCGCGACGAGCTGCCGATCATGCCCAAGGGGCGCTACGCCATCATGCTGCGGCACATGCCGCGCGTCGGTGGGCTTGGTCTCGACATGATGCTGCGCACGTGCACCATCCAGACCAATCTCGACTACGCGTCCGAGGCGGACATGGTGGCGAAGTTCCGCGTCAGCCTGGCGCTGCAGCCGCTGGCGACGGCGCTGTTTGCCAACTCGCCGTTCACCGACGGCAAGCCGAACGGCTATCTGTCGTATCGCAGCCACATCTGGACCGACACCGATCCGGCGCGCACCGGCATGCTGCCGTTCGTGTTCGACGACGGCTTCGGGTTCGAGCGCTGGGTCGACTACATTCTCGGCGTGCCGATGTACTTCGCGGTGCGCGACGGCCGCTACGTCGACCTCGCCGGCCGCGACTTCAGGCGCTTCATCGACGGCACGCTCGACGAACTGCCCGGCGAACGGGCGACGCTCGGCGACTGGAAGGACCATATTTCGACCGCATTCCCCGAGGTGCGGCTGAAATCATACCTGGAGATGCGCGGCGCCGACGGCGGCCCGTGGAGCCGCATCTGCGCGCTGCCGGCGCTGTGGGTTGGGCTGCTCTACGATACGCAGGCGCTCGACGAGGCATGGCAGCTGGTGAAGGACTGGACGATCGCCGACCATGCGCGGCTGCGCGCC
>CAYVVV010000217.1:3258-3572 GCA_964455325.1 uncultured Sphingosinicella sp.
CGCCGAGGTGCCGCGGCTGGCGCTTGCCGCCAGCGCGCCGGGCGGCAGCCTCGGCGATGTCGCGCGCGAGGCGCTGAAGATCGCCGAGCGCGGACTCAACCGGCGCGCGCGGCTCAACGGTTCGGGCGACAGCGAGGCGATCTTCCTGGCGCCGCTGTTCGAGATCGCCGAAACCGGCAAGACGCCGGCGGAACGGCTGCTCGACGCGTATCACGGACGCTGGAACGGCGACCTCAGCCGCATCTACGACGAGGCGAGCTTCTAGACCGCGATCGGTTCAGATTGAATCACTCTGAACCGTGAATCGCTGTCTA
>CAYVVV010000218.1:0-3508 GCA_964455325.1 uncultured Sphingosinicella sp.
TCTTCTCCATCTGGCGCTTGACGCGGCTGCGGATCTTCTTCTCGACCTGCAGCACACCCATTTCGCCCTCCATGAAGGCGAACACCATCTCCAGCCGCTTCGCTGGCGAACGCTCGGCAAGCAGCGCCTGCTTGTCGGCGATCTTCAGGTTGAGGTTCGAGGCGATGGTGTCGGCCAGCCGCGACGGATCATTGATCTGGCCGACCTGGACGACAACCTCGGGCGCGACCTTCCGGTTCAGCCGCACATATTGCTCGAAATGCTTGATCGCCGAACGCGACAACGCCTCGATGTCGGTGGCGTCGACAGGCGCGTCCACGATCGCGGTGACATCGGCCTCAAGATAGGACTCGCCGCTGTGAATCGACTCGACGGCCGCGCGCCGCTCGCCTTCGACGAGTACCTTGACGGTGCCGTCGGGCAGCTTCAACAGCTGCAACACCGTCGCGATGGTACCGACATCATAGAGATCGCGGGCGGCCGGATCCTCTTCCGACGGATCGCGCTGCGACAGCAGGAAAACGCTTTTGCCGCCAGCCATCACTGCTTCGAGCGCAGCGACCGATTTCTCGCGCCCCACGAACAGCGGCACGATCATCTGCGGGAACACGACGATGTCGCGCAACGGCAGGACGGGATAGGTTTCAGTCATTCTTGGCCCAACTCCAACACTTCCGGCGCCGCCCGCATCGGCACGGCGCTCGCTTGCCGTGCCATATGGGGACGTGCGCAGCCCCGCACAATATCAAGGCTAGCAGCAAGGGCTGAAGACGGCCTTAACCAATCGTTACGGCTGTGAAAACGGGGCAGGCATCGCACCTGCCCCGTTTCCTGTCGTAGCCGGTTACCTAAAACTCGAAGCGCACGCCAACGCGGATCTGGTAGAGCGATTGCCGCCCGACAAGCGTTTCGTTCGGCGCAGTAACCGAAGAATAGCGGTACTGCGCGCAGGTCTGGGTGGGCACGGTGTTGACGACGCCCGGCGCCGGCGCGGTTCCCGTCGGAGTCGCCACCGACAGGCACTGCACGTTGACTGTTGCCGACCGGTACGGGAACGCGACCTGCCGCAGCGCCCCCCAGTCGCTGTCGATCAGATTGAGCACGTTCTCGATATCGGCGAACAGCTTGATCCGGCTGTCGCCGACGAACGTGGGCAGTTCCTGCTCGACGTGCAGGTCGATCTTGAAAAAGTCGGGCGAGGTCTCGCTATTCTTCGGCACGATCCGGCCGCGGTACTTTTCAAGACCAAGGTTGGCGACGAGGTTGTTGAAGGCGGTCTCGCTGGCGACACTGTCGAAGCTGACGCGCGAGTCGCCGACTGTCGGGACGTACAGCAGGTAGCGATCGTTGCTGCCCGTGGTGCCGAACACCGCCGACCGGCCGCTGGTCAGATCCCGCATCGTGAGGCTGTAGGGCCGGCCCGACCGATACTCGCCGAACAGGCTGAAGCGCGTGTCGTAGTCGCCGAAGAACGCCCGCTTGAAGTCGACCGAGAATTTCCAGGTATCCCTGATCTCGTATATCGAGCGGCCGTACTGGCTGACGTTCGGGTCGACGAACACGGCATTGCCGTAAAGCGACGATGCGGTCGCCGATGTGATCGGATTGACGTCCTTCACGTCCTGCCGCGTGTAGCTGCCGTCAATGCTCAGCCCGAAGTCCCAAGCCTTGGCGAAGCGGAATACGCCGAACAATGACTTGCCGCGCTCGCTGTTGATGAGCACGAGGTCGGCGTTGTTATTGCCCGTCGCCGACGTGTCGAGCGGATTGCGACGGTAGCGGGGGCGGCCATCGGGCAGGGTGCCATTCACGGTCGAACGTAGGTCGATCATGTCGAAGCCGTTGATGTTCTCCGAGTAGAGCGCCTCGACACCGAACAGCCAGCCGTCGCCAAGCGGGCCGAGATCCGCGTCATAGTCGAACGACAGGCTGGCCTTCATCTGCGACGGCAGATCGAGATCAGGGTCGATGGCATTCACGGGGGCACCCGCCAGCGCACCGATGTTGGTTGCGAGGAAATTGGTCACTGTCGGCGAGAAACTGCTGAAATCGGTGATGCCGTTCAGTGCCGAGTCGCAAAGCGAACCGACCGTGGCGCAGGTAGCATCACGACGGATCGTGACCTCGTTCGTCAGTTGACCGGTGTTAGAATAGCTGTTCGAGAGGAACACATCGGGTGTGCCGCCCGAGAACACGCCAACGCCACCACGGACTATGATCCGGTCGGTCGGCTCCCAGTTGAAACCGAAGCGCGGCTGAAAGACCGCAAGTCCGTTGAACGTCTCGCGGTTGGAGAAGCCATTCCGCGCCAGGAAGTTCGCGTTGAGCGGTGGCGTCTGGTCATTGCTGTAGAGGTCGACGCGCGCACCGAGCGTGAGGAGCAGCGTATCGGTCGCCTGCCAGTCATCCTGCAGGCCGAAGGAGAAAATCTCCGTGCTGAACTCAGCGGCGCCATCATCGGGATCGAGGCTGGGCACGGCGTTGGCCAGCACCAACTGGCCCGCGCGACCATTCTGGAAGTCGGCAATCGAGTCGAAATAGTACGCACCGAGCGAACGCGGCACGAAAAGGTTGAATACGTCGATCTTGGTGTAGCCGGTGATGAACTTCAGCGCGTGGTCGCCGGCCTGCAACGCAGCCTTGAAGTCAACCGACAGGTTTTCAGTGTTGAGCGCGTTGGCATGGCGGAACACGTCCGGGCCAAAGGTGACACGGGCGGTTGCCGGCACACCCGGGCTCGACGGCGTACAGCTCGTTGCACTGCCGACCGAGGTCGGATCCAGACAGACGGTGATTTCGCCGGCCGTCTTCTCGCCATAGGGAATCTGGCCGCGGTTGTAGTCGCGGTAAGAGGCGCGCAGCTCGGTCGTGAAATTGTCCGACCACGTCGAATTGAGCTGGAACACGCCCGAGTTGATTTCTTCCGTCAGCTCATAGCCGGTCGAGAACAGGCCAAGCTGCGGGCTGCCCGTGCGCGTGTCGGTGTTGCGCTGGTTGGCCTGGCTTCCTTCATTGCGGATGTAGGTCAGCGAGGCGCGGTGATCGTCGCTGACGTTCCAGTCGATCTTGGCGACAAACTTTTCATCCTTCTCGACACCGTTCCGGATGACGCCAAGCGTGTCGTAGCCATAGACCGTCTGTGCGATGCTGCTGACCTGGTCCACCTGCGCCTGCGTCAGGTTCGGGACAGGATCGGCAAAACCGCCGCCCTGCGGACCGCTGTCGAACGGATCGCTTTCGTCGGTCTTTTCGTAGGCAAGCGCGAAGAACAGCTTGTCCTTGACGATGGGGCCCGACAGAAACCCGCCATACTGCTTGGAATCGAATTCAAGGTTGATCGGCACGCCCTTCGACTTGTCGCCGGTCAGATTTTCATCGGTATAGGTGTAGAAGGCCGATCCTTTGAACCGATTGCCGCCCGAGCGCAGCACGACGTTGACCGCGCCTCCCTGGAAATCGCCCTCGGAAATATCGTAGGGTGCAACCTTCACGGACAGTTGTTCGATGG
>CAYVVV010000219.1:0-3379 GCA_964455325.1 uncultured Sphingosinicella sp.
GACGAGGCGCAGAACACGACGCCCGAGCAGATGAAGATGTTCCTGACCCGCTTCGGCCAGGGCAGCCGCATGGTCGTCTGCGGCGACCCAAGGCAGGTCGATCTGACCAACCCCGGCCGCTCGGGCCTTCACGACGCCACTGCGCGGCTGGAAGGCGTGGAAGGCATTGCCGTCGTCCGCTTCGGTGCCGGCGACGTCGTCCGCCATCCGATCGTCGGCCGCATCGTCGAGGCGTACGAGGGGCCCGATGCTTGACGTCGCTGCGGTCGTCGCCGCCGGCGACTGGGACCGCGCCGAGGGCTGGCCGGCATTGGCGGCGCGCGCCTGCGCCGCCGCCGCCGCCGAGACGCCGCACGCCTGGCTCGCCGATGCGCCGTTCGCCTGCGAGGTCGCCGTTCGGCTGACCGACGACGCCGAGGTGCGCCGACTCAACGCGCAGTATCGCGGCAAGGATGCGGCCACCAATGTGCTGTCGTTCCCGCTGGTGCGGGCCGACCTAATCGACAACCTCGCCAACAGCGACGACGGCGAGGTGCTGCTCGGCGACATCGTGCTCGCCGACGGTGTCGTCGCGCGCGAGGCGGCGGACAGGGCGGTCAGCGTCGCCGACCATGCGCGGCACCTCATCGTGCATGGATTTTTGCACTTGCTCGGCTATGACCATCAGGACGAACATGCAGCCGATGCGATGGAGACGATCGAGCGTTCGGCGCTGGCGCGGATCGGCGTCGCCGATCCCTACGCCGGCGCTGCCTGACGCCGGACAACGATGAGCGACGCTTCGAGTAGCAGCGACCAGCCGTTCCGTCCGCTGTTGCGGGCGCTGCGCCAGCTCATGTTCGGTCGCAGTGCCGAGGGATCGCTGCGCGAAAGCCTTGAGGAGGTGCTCGAGGACCACGAAGGCGAGACCCCCGAGGCCGATGACCTGTCGGCCGACGAGCGGCTGATGCTGCGCAACCTGCTCGACTTCGGCGAGCGCCGCGTCGGTGACGTCATGGTACCGCGCGGCGACATCATCGCCTTCGACGTCGATGGCGATTTTGCTAGCCTGGTCGCCGCGCTCGAGGACGCCGGCCACAGCCGACTGCCGGTTTATCGCGACTCGCTCGACGACGTCATTGGCATGATCCACGTCAAGGACGTCTACGCGCGGCTGGCGCGCGAGAGGCACGCCGCCACGGCAAGCCCCGAAAGCCTGCTGCGGCCGGTGCTGTTCGTGCCGCCGGCGATGCGCGTGCTCGATCTGCTCGCGCGGATGCGCCAGGGCCGCACGCACATGGCGATCGTCGTCGATGAATATGGCGGCACCGACGGTCTCGTCACCATTGAGGATCTCGTCGAGGAGATCGTCGGCGACATTGCCGACGAACACGACGAGGATGTCGCGGCAGCGCTGGTCGCGCTGCCCGACGGCGGCTTCGAGGCAGACGCGCGGCTGGGTATCGAGGCATTCGAGACCGCCGTCGGCGCCCGCTTCGCCGAGGCCGAGGAGAGCGACATCGACACCGTTGGCGGCCTTGTCTTCCTGATCGCCGGACGCGTGCCGGCGGTTGGCGAGACGGTGGAGCACGCCAGCGGCTGGCGTTTCGATGTGGTCGCCGCCGCCGACCGCAAGCTCGAACGCGTGCGCGCGCTGCCACCGCGCGCGGCACCGCGCGTCGCGGCGGCTTCGTGACGCCAGCATGGGCGGCCGAGCGCGGCCGCTTCGGCATCGCCTTCGCCGCCGGCGTTGCCGCCAGCCTTGGTTTTGCGCCATGGAACCTGTGGCCGCTGACGCTGGCCGGCATCGCGCTGCTGCTCCGCCTGGCGGAAGCGTCGCCAACGCATCACGCACGGCTCGCCATCGGCTGGTGGTTCGGGCTTGGCCACTTCGTTGTCGGCACGCACTGGATCGCCGAAGCGTTCCGCTACCAGTCGAACCTGCCGGCGTGGACCGGCTGGCTCGGCGTTCTGCTGCTGTCGCTCTATCTTGCCGTCTATCCGGCCATCGCCACTGTGGCAGCGCGCCTTGTGGCGCGGCGCGGGCCGGCGCTGGTGCTCGCGCTCGCCGGTGCCTGGGTCGTCGCCGAATGGCTGCGCGGCTGGGTTTTTTCGGGCTTTCCGTGGAACCCGCTCGGCGCCGCCGCGCTTGCTGTCGGCGGCCTTGCGCAGGCGGCTGCCTTGATCGGTGCGTCGGGGCTGTCGGCGCTCGTCGTCATCGCCGCCGGGGGCGTCCACCTACTCGCCGTGCGGCGCTGGCGGGCGGGGGCCGCGCTCGTCGCCGCCGCCGCCGCCGCTGCCGGCGCCGGGCTTGTCCCGCTGCGCGCGCCCGTCGCGCCGACGACGACGCGGCTCGACATCGTTCAGGCCAATATCGGCCAGGACGAGAAATGGTCGGAGGACGGCGTTGAACGGTCGATCGCGCGCTATCTCGCGCTGTCGCCGCGCGCATCGGCGGCGCCGCGCCTGCTGATCTGGCCGGAAGCGGCGATCCCCGACCTGCTCGACGAGCTGCCGGAAGTGCGCGCGCGCCTCGGCCGGGCGCTCGGGCCGAACGACATCATGCTGCTCGGCGCGCTGAAGGCGATCCGCGATGCCGACGGCCGCGCCATTGCCGCACGCAACAGCCTGTTCGTGCTCGATACCGATGGTGCCATCCTGGCGCGCTACGACAAGAAGCGGCTGGTGCCGTTCGGCGAGTTCCTGCCGGCGCGCAGCCTGCTCGAGGCTTTCGGGCTGGCGCGGCTGGCGCCCGGAGCGCTCGACTTCTGGCCGGGTCCGGGACCGCGCACACTCGGCCTCGACGGCCACCCGGCGGTCGGGCCGCTGATCTGCTACGAGGTCATCTTCGGCGGCCATGTTGTCGAGCCGGGGCATCGTCCGCGCTGGCTGCTCAACGTGTCGAACGACGCCTGGTTCGCCGGCGCCGGCGCCGCCATGCACCTCGCGCAGGCGCGGCTGCGCTCGATCGAGGAGGGACTGCCGATGGCGCGCGCCACGCCGACGGGGATCAGCGCCGTCATCGACGCGCGCGGCCGCGTGCTGGCGTCGATCCCGCGCGGCCGCGCCGCCGCGCTGACGACGCCGCTGCCGGCGGCGCTGCCGGCGCCGCCGTTCGCGCGGCTCGGCCTGCTGATTCCGCTGACACTCGCCGCCGGCCTCATTGCCGCAGCCGCCGGTCTCGATCGCCGCGCGCGCTGACTTGCCATCCGAATCGGATGCACATACACCCGCTATGGTTGTATTTTGTGGTTAACGCGGGATCGCCGTCTTTGGCCGAGGACATCCACCCCGTCGACCTGTTCGTTGGGCGCCGGCTGCGCGAACGCCGCCTTGCCGCGCGCGTGTCGCAGGCCGATCTCGCCGCCGAACTCGGCGTCAGCGCGCAGCAGGTGCAGAA
>CAYVVV010000220.1:0-3320 GCA_964455325.1 uncultured Sphingosinicella sp.
GTTGCCCAGGTCGCGCAGGTCGCGCAGGATCGCGATCAGCCGGCAGGTGTCGCGTTCCTCCTCGATGTCGACACGCGGCCCCGCCAGCCGCGCATATTCGTTGGGACGGCGATGGCTGAGCAGGAACATCAGCAGCCGGTCCGAATATTCACGGATCGTCACGGGTTCGCCGCTGCCGCGCACCACCGTCTTCACCGTGCCGAACATGACCCGCTCGACGGCAACCGCGACAAGCTGGTCGAGCGCGGTGTCGATCGCCTCGTCCCAGCGCCGGGCGAACCCCGGGTCGCGCCGGCGCAGCGCATAGGCGCCCGACTTGTTCTTGGCGACCGCGGCGCATGCAGCGGTGACATTCGCCGTTTGCGCGAGCACCTCCAGGAAGGTCTCGCGCCGGGCCGCCGTCCAGCTATCGTGCCGTACCGCCATGCGGTCCTTCGCCCCCGCAACGAAATCGGGCCGGGAAGCGTCTCCGCCGCCCGACCCGCACCTCTCGACCTTGCCCGGTTTCTAGCAAACACCGGTTCGCTTGTCAAGCGATAAATAACCTTATAGGTTCACGATGCGTCAAACACCATCTGCGTTTGCGTCGTCACGCTGGCCAGCTTGCCGTCGCCGCGCGTCACCCGCGTCTGCCAGACCTGGGTCTGCCGGCCGATGTGCAGCGGCTCTGCGCGCGCGGTCACCATGTCACCCGCCTTCGCCGCCGCCATCAGGTTCGTCTTCGATTCGATCGTCGTGGTGCCGCGCGCGCCGGCGGGGAGGTTGAGGAAGGTCGCGATCGCGCCGGCATTGTCGGCAAGCGCCATCAGCGCGCCGCCGTGGCAGATGCCGCCGGCGGTGCACAGATCATCGCGCACCGTCATCGCCATGGTGACGCCACCGGTCGACGCGTCGATCACGCGCATGTCCATCAGCCGTGCAAGCGGCGTCGCGTTCGCGTTGAGAATGCCGGGCGTCATGCGCTTCTCCCTCTCGTCAGTCGCCGGCTACGTACGCGTCGTCCTGGTCACCGTCAATTACCACGCCGGTAACCACGCCGGCTACCACGCGGCGGGGGTAAGCGACCGCTTGCGCCGGCAATGCGCCACGCGTTGCGCGCCGGCGTGGCAACGACTCTCCAACCCGACAGGATAAAGGCATGACACGCTCAACCTTCCGCCGTGCCGTCGCCGCCGCGCTGCTGCTTCCGGCAGCAACGGCGCAGGCGGCGCCGATCGTCTTTTCCGCCGCCGGCGCTGATGCCGCTGCCATCCAGGCGAGTGTCGACGGTTTCCGGGCCGCGCTGGGCGGCGTCAACAATGGCAACGTGCCTGGCTTCCAGCCCGGCGGCCGCCGCGAGATCAACTGGGACGGGGGCGGCGCTGGCGCGCCCGTCGCGACCTTTCCGACGGTCATGACAACGTTCGGCTTCCGCGGCAACGTCAACGTGACGCCCGGCACAGGCTTTTCGATCAGCGGCCAGCCGTCGCCTGAATTCGCCGACCTGAACCCGACCTATGCCGACGAATTCCAGGCGTTCAGCGCGCCGCGGCTGTTCGCACCGCTTGGTTCCACGATCACCGACGTTCTGTTCACCAGGCCCGGCGACATCGAAACGGTCGCCACGACCAACGGCTTTGGCGTCGTCTTCACCGACGTCGATCTCGGCTTCACGACGACGGTCGAATTCTTCAATCTGTCGGGAACCTCGCTTGGCCGCTATTTCGTTGAGGCGTTCGACAAGGGCCTGTCGTTCTTCGGCGCGATCTTCGATTCGGCGATCATCGGCCGCGTCCGCATCACCGCCGGCAACGCGGCGCTCGGCCCTGACGACGGTGGCGCCATCGATGTGGTCGCGCTCGACGATTTTCTCTACGGCGAGCCGTCGCCGGTGCCCGAGCCGGCGGCAATGGCGCTGTTCGGTCTCGCCGGCGCAGCGCTCGCGGTCGCGCGCACGCGGCGCAGGAAGCCGCGCTGAGCAGCGTTCGGGGAGCGGCGGTGCCCGCCGTTCCCCAATTTTTTGATCGCCGTTGCATCCATCGATGCCCGTCGGCCGAATATCGAAAGGCGGGCGCGGCCCGCGCCGCTTATGGACAGGAGCCGGTACCATGAAGGTCATCCTTGCCGCGTGGGGTGTGCTGGCGCTGGCGACGCTGATTGCGCTGGCTGCGCCGCCTGCCGCCGCACTGGCAGCGATTCCGTTTTGATTCCGAAATGATAGCGGCGAATCCTCGCCAAGAAGGTTAATCTCCGCCTGCGCGACTCGGACGATGGGCGAAGCCACGGGCGATGCAGGTCACCGATTTCTTCGGGTTGAAGGCGTTCCCGTTCGCCGCGCACGGCGGGCCGCCGTTGATAACCCCGCCGGTACGCGCCGCCGCGGCGGAGCTGGCGCGGCATGTCGATTCCGGCGCGCCAGCGATTGTCGTCGTCGGCGCTCCCGGCACCGGCAAGAGCTTCCTCCTGCGGTCGCTTGCCACGGACCCGCGGCTCGCCCATGCGCGTCCGCGCTTCGTTGCCGACCATTCGGACGTCGACGCCGATGTCTTTGACTCAACCGAACTGCTGCTCGTCGACGAGGCCAACTATCTGCCGCCGGAACGGCTGCGGGCGCTTGCCGCGGTCGCCGCAAGGCGCGACAAGCGCCTGGTCATCGCCGTCAACACCGCCGCGCCGGGCGCCGATACGCTGCTGCCCGATGCGCCCGTGGTCGCCATCGGCGCGATGAGCCGGACGGCGGCGCTGTCGTTCCTTCACAGCCATTTCGCGCGCAGTGACGACCGCTTTCCGTTCGATGCGGCGGCTGCCGAGCGCATCGCCGCCGCGGGCGGCTCGCCACGCCAGCTCAAGGCGCTCGCTGGCGCGGCGCTGGTCGAGGCGATGGTCGATGGTGCGCCGACGGTTGGCATCGGCCACGCCCTGCGCGCGCTCGACGGGCTGCCGCGACCGCCAGCGGCGGTCGTGGGCCCGGCGCCGAACGTCGCCGCGAAGCCGCCGGCGCTGCCGGTGCGGGCGCCACCCCGGCCGGACGGCAGGCCGCCGCGCTGGGTGACGGCGAGCGCGACGCTGGCGGCGGTCGTGGCACTCATCTGGACGACGCCAGCCGGCGGCCCCGCCCCCGCGCCCGTTCGCGCCGTTGCGATGGCCGCGCCCGCTGCGGTCGTGGCGCCGCCCGCCCCGGCCGCCGCGGAGGCGCCGCGGGGTGCGGCCGGCATCGCCGTATCGGGCGCTCCCACGCCGCCGCTGCGGCTGGCGGTGGCGGTCGAACCCGCTGCGCCGGCCGCTGCGGCACCGGCGCCGGCAGCGGCACCGGATCGGGTCGAGGTGGTCATCCGCTATGA
>CAYVVV010000221.1:0-3279 GCA_964455325.1 uncultured Sphingosinicella sp.
GAGCAGCGGCGTCGACCGGCGCTGGCCTTCGGCATGGCAGCGATCGAGCAGCGCATGATGGTCGTCGGGCCATTCGGCGGGCATGCCGAGCGCCACCGCCCAGCGGTTGGCGATGCATGCGAGGTGCGGATAAAGCGCCGCGCGCAGGCTCGCGACGAGTTCGGGCAGTTCCCGGAAATAGCGGTACTCGCCGCGCCCGAAGCCGTGCCGTGCCATCACGACGGTCGAACGGAAACGGTCATCGTCGTCGTACATGGCAGCGACGTTCGCACACTCCTCGGGCGACAGCAGCGGCACCGTCACCGCGACACCGCGCCCGTCAAGTTCGGCCTCAAGCGCTGCCCAGTCGAGCGCTTCGGCGCGCGTCACGGGTGCCGCTCGCCGGCGATGAGCGCGCGCTTGCGCTCGACACCCCATTTGTAGCCGCCAATGCCGCCATCGCCCCTGAGCACGCGGTGGCAGGGCACCAGTACCGCTACCTTGTTGGCGCCGCACGCGGACGCCGCGGCGCGCACCGCCTTGGGTTCGCCGATACCCTGCGCCACCTCCGCATAACTCACCAGCTGACCTTGCGGGACCGACAGCAGGAAACGCCAGACCTTCACCTGGAATGCCGTGCCGCGCAGGTCGAGCGGCAGCTCGGGACGCGGCGCGCCGGCATCGAGATGGCGGCTGAGCGCGTCGATCCAGGCATCAAGGTCGGATGACGGGGGCGCCGGTTCGAATGCGGCGTTCGGGAACTCAGCGCGAAGGCGCTCGTCGAGCGCCGCCTCGCTGTCGCCGAACTCGACGAAGGCGACGCCGCGCGCCGTCGCCGCCATCAGGATCATGCCGTATGCCGTTTCCCGGCAGGCCCAGTGCAGCGTCTCGCCGGTTCCGCCCGAACGATAGGCGGCGGGCGTCATGCCGATGTGGCCGTCGGTGCGCGCATAGGCGCGGCTGGTCGATCCGAAGCCGGCTTCGAAGATGGCGCCGGCGACGCTGTCGCCTTCGCGCAGCGACGCCTTCAGCCGCCGCATCCGCGCCGCCGACTGATAGACCTTGGGGCTGACGCCCATGATCGCGCTGAACGCGCGCTGGAAATGCCATGGGCTGTAGCCGGCGCGTTTCGCCAGCGCGGCGAGCGGCAGCGGCGCATCAGCGTTGTCGTCGATGAAACGTGCGATGGCTGTCACCACCGCCGCGGCGGAGTCGGTGCCGGCGACGGCGCGCGGCCGGCAGCGCAGGCACGCGCGGAAGCCGGCCGCCTCGGCGCCCTCCGGCGTCGCGAAGAAGCTGATGTTCGCGCGACTCGGCCGGCGCGACGGGCACGACGGGCGGCAGTACACGCCGGGGCGCTTCACGGCGTAGTAGAAGCGGCCGTCGGCAGCCTTGTCGCGGGCCATGACGGCGGCCCAGCAGGCATCGGAATCAAGCGTGGTCATCGCGGCAGCCCTCGTCTGTGTAGCATGGCTGCCACCCAATGCGCCAAACGGACTCGCGCGGCGTTCCGCTCCTTGCGGCCGAAGTGTTCCGCCCGTTGGCGCACGCATCACCAAACACGGTGGCGGCGGGCGAATCGCTCGGTTAAGCAATACGCATGGACATCTACCTCCCGATCGCCGAGCTCAGCGTCAACGCCTGGGTCATCGTCGGGCTGGGGGTGCTCGTCGGCTTCATGTCGGGGATGTTCGGCGTCGGCGGCGGCTTCCTGACGACGCCGCTGCTCATCTTCTACGGCATCCCGCCAGCGATCGCGGTGGCATCATCGGCAACGCAGATCACCGGGTCGAGCGTATCGGGGGCGCTCGCGCACTGGCGGCGCGGCGGCGTCGACACGAAGATGGGTGCAGTGCTCGTCGCCGGCGGCATCGTCGGGTCGGTCATTGGCTCGTACCTGTTCAAGCTTCTGCAGCGCATCGGCCAGATCGACATCACCATCTCGCTTATCTACGTCGTCTTCCTGTCGACGGTGGGCGGACTGATGCTCGTCGAATCGTGGCGCACGCTGCAACGCGCCCGCGCCGGCACGCCGCGCCGCGTCAAGCGGCACAGCCACAACGCCGTATTCGCAGCGCTGCCGTGGAAGACGCGCTTCTACAAGTCGGGCCTCTACATCTCGCCGCTGGCACCGTTCGCGATCGGTACCGGCGTCGGCGTGCTCACCTTCATCATGGGCATCGGCGGCGGCTTCATCATGGTGCCCGCGATGATCTACCTTTTGGGTATGTCGGTGGCCGTCGTCGTCGGCACCTCGCTGTTCCAGATCGTGTTCACCACCGCGGTGATCACGATGCTGCACGCCGTCCAGTCGAAGACGGTCGACATCGTGCTTGCGGTGATGCTGCTCGTCGGCGGCGTCGTCGGTGCGCAGCTCGGCGCGCGCATGGCCCAGAAGCTGCCGCCCGAAAGACTTCGCTTCGCACTGGCACTGCTCGTCGTCGCGGTCGCGGTCAGGCTGCTCGTCGGCCTCACGTGGCGGCCCGGCGAGCTCTATTCGGTCTACGTCGAATGACCCGTGTAGTGCCGCTCGCGCTCGCCGCGTTGCTGACGCTCGGCGCCGCAGCGCCGCCGCGGCTCATCTCCGACCTCAGCCACAGCAAGATCGATATCGTCTACAGCTTCGCCGGCGCCGAGATGCTGGTGTTTGGCGCCATCCAGTATCCAGGCGGCCGCACGCCCGACGAGCGGCCCGACATCGCCGTCATCGTGCGCGGCCCGCCCGAGGCGGTCACGGTGCGGCGCAAGGCGCGCGTCGCCGGCATCTGGCTTAACACGCGCGCGGTACGCTTCGAGACGGCACCATCGTTCTACGCGGTTGCGACGACCCGGCCGATCGCGGCGCTGGTCGATGACGAGACCGCGGCGATCTACGAACTCGGACTCGATCACCTGCAGCTGTCGCCGGCATCGTCCGAGGGCGCCGCCGAGATTCGCGAGTTCGAAACCGGCTTCCTCGACCTGCGGCGCCGCGAGGGGCTTTACGCCGAGGCGGCGCAGGGCGTGGAACTAACCGAAAACGTGCTCTACCGCGCGCGCGTCGCCATCCCGAGCAGCGTCCCCGTCGGAACCTACACGGTCGAGATCCACCTGATCGACGATGGCGAGGTGGTGGCGAGCACGACGCGCGACATCAGCATCGACAAGTCGGGATTTGAACGCGACGTATACGTCGCCGCGCAGGACCACAGCGTCTCCTACGGCATCCTAGCAGTCAGCCTCGCACTGGCGCTCGGCTGGATCGCGGGACTGGTCGCGCGCCGGTAAACGCTTCTTTAGGCGATCGCCGTCATCTTGCCC
>CAYVVV010000222.1:0-3275 GCA_964455325.1 uncultured Sphingosinicella sp.
GCGTCACGCCGGCGATATCGCCGTTCACGCGCGCCAGCGGGATGTCGACGACGACGAAGATTGCGCGCGTCGTGTCGGGCGCAAGCTCGTCGACGTAGGTCAGTGTGTCGGCCGCATCATACGACCCGACCGTACCCGCCGACGGGTTGTCGACGAAGACGCGGACGTTTGACGCATCGAAATTGTCGGTGCCGCCGTGCGCGGCGGTGCCACCCGCGTCCTGCGTCACGCCGAGGCTGAAGTCGAGCGTGTCGTTTGTGGTGTTCGACAGGATGAACTTGGTCACCTGATTGACCGAGCCCGGCACAACCGACGTCGTCACCGAGCCATCCTCCGACACCGTGAGATTGACGCGGCGGTCGACAAGGAAGCTTGCCGTGTTCGAGTTGACTGGCGTCTGCGCGACACCGCCCACGGAAAAATTGACCGTCGCGGTGTTCTGCACATTCGTGCCGGCAACGGTACCCGCCGCGTTGGCGGCGTTTGCGTGCACCATGCTGACGGCAGTCGTCAGCACCAATGCCTGGTAACAGGAAGCGCGTTTCATTGGTATTCCCCCGATGACAATCAGTTAATTCGGTAACCCTGTTTCTCCCGTGCTCACCTGAGCTCCGCCCTGAAGGCGACTTCGCCGGCGGTTCCACCCGCCAGCTTTTCGGCGAACTGCCATTTGACATGCGTGACATCGGCAGCCCGTGCCGGGCGCTCGCTGCCATCGGCGGCCTTCACGAACAGTCGGGCCAGGTCGCCGTAAGTGTAGCCGCCGTCGACCGAGACCACCGGCAGGGGCAGGCCATCTGCAGCCACATAGGCAACGCTCGCCGGCACCGGATTGGTGATGACGAAGTCGGCGGCAGGTGTTTGGTCGGCATTCCTGTATCGGATGACGAAGCGCAGCTTGTCGCCCGGGACTACGCGTTCGGCGGGGACAAGGCTGATCGTCTCCTTCCCGGTCGCGTCGACGCTGCGCCGTTCCACGAAGACAGCGCTGGTCAGCTCGACCGGACCGGCATTGGCGATTGCAGGCGCGATGAGCGCGGCGAGCAGAACGGCGATGGCCCTGATGGACATGATGCTGACTCCCTTGGGCATTCAGTTGACCCTGACCTGAAACGTCACGACCTGCGCTCCCGCCGTCGTTTCCGACAGTGCGACCTCGATGCTGCTGCCGGTGAACACACCTGGGTCGGCATCGGCGGCGTCTGTCAGCGGGCTGCCGGCAAGCGTGAGACTGCCGGTCACATAGGTGACGCCTGGCGGGATGGCGTCGACGATGATCGGCGCGACGGCGCCACTTCCGGCGAGATCGGCGCTGATCGTATAGGTGACGATGCTACCGCTCGTCGGTTGGCCGACAGCGTCCTGCGTCTTGACCAGCGTTGGCTGTGCAATGGCAACGAGCAGAGCGCCCGAGGCGAGCGCCTCGGCGCCGCTGTTGCCGACGACGGCATCACTGGCTCCAGTGCCCAGTCCGGCAAACACTGTCCCTGGCGTCCCGGTGCCGGTCAACGCCCGCGCAGTAAGGCTGACAATGCCGTCATCGCCGTTGGCGACGCCGCTCGGCAAACCGACAAGGACGAAGACATCGACCGACGAGTCGGGCGCGAGCAGGGGCTCGGCGCCGGGCGCGAAATCGGTGTCGACCAGCGGATTGTAGATGCCGTCGCCGTCGCGGTCGATAGCAACGCGGATGAGCGTCGGATCAAAGTCGTCGCCGCCGATCATGGTGCCGGCCTGCAGTCCGAACGCTTCGGGGCCGTTGCCGCCGTTGGTCACGCGATAGGTGAGACGATATTCCGGGGTGCCGGGAACGACGCTCTGTGGTTGCGCGCCGAGCGGCGAGACCGTGACATCAAGCACCTCCTCGACGCGAATGGTGACGCTGTTCGAGGTGACGGTCTGGACAATGCTGTTCGCGTCGACATAGTCCGCGCTGGCGACATTGACGATCGCCGTTCCGGCAGGCGTGCCGGCGGCGCGCGCGTGGCCAGCAACGGCGAGCGTCGCTCCCGCAAGCATGAGCCGCGCAACCGCTCGCGCGGCCGCCCTATATCCTGCTAACCTTTGCAACCTGGTCCTCTCAGCGTGGCCGGTTCCCCGCCAGCCAACGCCGAGAATGCGCCAAGGCCAGTAAAGCCATGGTTAAGGCCGGTGGCCGAAACTGACGCTTGTGCGCACTTGACGCCGGAGGTGTCGCGGGCGAGCGTTGCCGGCAATCACGTCGGGAGGATCCTGGTGACCATACTTCGCACGCCGGACGAGCGGTTCGAGGTGCTCGTCGACTATCCGTTCGCGCCGCACTATCTCGACGTCGACGGAGGGCCGCTCGGCCGGCTGCGCGTGCATTACGTCGATGAGGGCCCCCGCGACGGCCCGGTCGTGCTGCTGATGCATGGCGAGCCAAGCTGGTCATATCTTTACCGCAAGATGATCCCGCCGCTTGCGGCAGCCGGCGCCCGCGTGCTCGCACCCGATCTCGTTGGCTTCGGCCGGTCGGACAAGCCGTCGGCGGTCGCCGACTACAGCTATGCGCGGCACGTGGATTGGATGATGCAGTGGCTGCATGCCGTCAACCCCCGCGAGGTCACGCTGTTCTGCCAGGACTGGGGCGGTCTTGTCGGCCTGCGGCTTGTCGCCGCCGAACCCGGGCGCTTCGCGCGTGTCGTGGCGTCGAACACGTTCCTGCCGACCGGCGACCGAGCTCCATCGGACGCGTTTCTTGCCTGGCGCAAGTTTTCGCAGGAGGTGCCCGAGTTTCCAGCCGGCGGCATCATCAAGGGCGGCACCGCCCGCGGGATCGGCAATGACGTGCGCGCCGCTTATGATGCGCCCTATCCCGATGAATGCTACAAAGCCGGCGCGCGGGCCTTTCCGATGCTGGTGCCGATCAGTCCCGATGACCCGGAGGCGGAAGCCAACCGCGTCGCTTGGCGGACGCTCGAAGCGTTCAACCGGCCGTTTCTGACGCTGTTCGGGGACAGCGACCCGGTCACCGCGGGTGCCGACCGCGTGCTGCAGTCACGGATTCCGGGGGCTGTCGGCCAGCCGCATCGCACCATTGCACGGGCTGGACACTTCATCCAGGAGGACGCGGGCGAGGAGCTTGCCGCCGAGATCGTGCGCTTCATTGGACTTGGCCAGAACGCGCTTGACAGCGTCGGGGGCGGGCCATAGGTACGCGCGGCTTTCAAGCATCGCGCGGGTGTAGCTCAGTCGGTTAGAGCGCCGGCCTGTCACGCCGGAGGTCGCGGGTTCGAGCCCCGTCACTCGCGCCA
>CAYVVV010000223.1:0-3267 GCA_964455325.1 uncultured Sphingosinicella sp.
TGCAGATGAAGACGTCGATGATCTTGAGTTCGGGCTCGTCCATGCCGCCATAGAGGTGGTTGAGGAACATTTCCTTGGTGAGCGTCGTGCCCTTGCGCAGGCTCAGAAGCTCGAGCATCGCGTACTCCTTGCCGGTCAGGTGCACGCGCGCGCCATCGACGTCGACGGTCTTGGTGTCGAGATTGACGCCCAGTTTGCCGGTCTTGATCACCGACTGGCTGTGGCCCTTCGAGCGGCGGACGACCGCGTGGATGCGGGCAACGAGCTCTTCCCTGTGGAAGGGCTTCGTCACGTAGTCGTCGGCGCCGAAGCCGAGGCCGCGCACCTTCGATTCCATTTCATTGGCGCCCGACAGGATCAGGATCGGAGTGCCGACCTTGGCGAGACGCAGCTTCTTCAGCACGTCGTAGCCGTGCATGTCAGGCAGGTTCAGATCGAGCAGAATGATGTCGTAATCATACAGCTTGCCGAGATCGAGGCCCTCCTCGCCAAGATCGGTCGCGTACACATTGAAACCCTCGGACTGCAGCATCAGGTCGATGCTCTTGGAGGTGGCTTGATCGTCCTCAATCAAAAGAACGCGCATGTAGTGACCCCTTTGAAGTTGCCCCCGGACGACGCCCGGCTATCCCCGTACCCGCCTGATGCGCCGCTTGACCAAGCGTTAACCATCGCTGTTATCGGTGACAAAGGTTAATGGCCGGTAAAAGTTAATATCATTCAGTTTGAACCGTCGCTGTGGCGCAGGAGTCACGGTTTGTTTCAGTTTGAATCACTTTGCGCCGGCTGCGCTTTAGTTGCGCGTTAACCATGCCGACGGCAGGCTTGCGCCATGTATCGCAGCCGCCTTGCCGCGCTTGCCGCCGATCTTGCCGAAACCCATGTGCCGACGTGGAGCGGGCGCGTCGCCGGCACGCGCGGGTTGACCATCTTCGTCGAGGGGCTTGGCACGCACGCCGCCGTCGGCGCGCGGCTGTGCATCGAGCGCGACGCGCTGCCGCCGATCGAGGTCGAGATCGTCGCCGCCGGCAAGGCCCAGGCCGAATGCCTGCCGTTTGGTGAGGCCGATGGTGTCCGGCCCGGCGCTCGCGCGACGCTGATCGAGGATCGCGCCAGCATCCGCCCGAGCATTGGCTGGCTTGGCCGCGTCGTCGACGGGCTTGGTCAGCCGGTGGATGGCAAGGGCGCGCTGCCGCTTGGCCTTGACCGGCGGCCGATCCGGTCGTTGCCGCCGCCGGCCGCGGCGCGTGAACGGCTTGGCGGCAAGATCGAGACCGGCGTTGCCGCGATCGACATCTTCACGCCCTTGAAAACCGGTCAGCGGCTCGGCCTGTTTTCGGGTTCGGGGGTCGGCAAGTCGGTGCTGATGGCGATGCTGGCCCGCTTCACCGCGTGCGACGTTGCCGTCATCGGCCTTATCGGCGAGCGCGGCCGCGAGGTGAAGGAGTTCATCGAAGCCGAGCTCGGCGCTGACGGCCTGGCGAAAAGCGTCGTCGTCGTCGCCACTTCGGACGCGCCGGCGCTGATGCGGAGACAGGCGGCGCTGACCACGCTCACGATCGCCGAGCATTTCCGCGACGAAGGCAAGAATGTGCTCTGCCTTATGGACTCGGTGACGCGCTTTGCCATGGCCTGCCGCGAGATCGGGCTTGCCGGCGGCGAGCCGCCGACGACCAAAGGCTATACGCCAAGCGTCTTCGCGCAACTGCCCAAGCTGCTCGAGCGCGCCGGTCCGGGCCTTGTCGGCGGTGGCGCGATCACCGGGCTGTTCACCGTGCTCGTCGATGGTGACGACCATGACGAACCGATCGCCGACGCCGTGCGCGGCATCCTCGACGGTCATGTGGTGCTGTCGCGCAAGATCGCCGAGCACGGCCGCTACCCCGCGATCGACGTGCTGAAGTCGGTGTCGCGAACGCTGCCCGAGGCGCACGACGCGCGGCAGAACGCGCTGATGACCGCCGCCCGGCGCGAGCTGTCGACCTACGCCGACATGGCGGAGATGATCCGGCTCGGCGCGTACAAACCCGGCGCCAACGCCGACGTCGACCGCGCCATCGCCTGCGCGCCGGCAATCGAGGCGCTGATCACGCAGGCCAAGGACGACCGCCGGTCGAGCGCAGCCGGCTTTGATGCGCTTGAAGCAATCGTGGCGCCGCTATGAAGACGCCCTACGACACGGCACGGCGCGTCCGGAAACGTGAACTCGACGTCGTCCGTCAGGCGCTGAGCGCTGCCGAGGCACAGTTGTCGGCGTTTGCCGCGATGATCGAGCGGACGGGTGCCGCGCTGGAACGCGAGCGCGCCGTCGCCGCCGTCGATCCGCGCTTTGACATTGGTCCCTACGCCGCCGCCAAGCGTGTCGAGGTGGAGCGTCTCCGCCGCGAGATGGTTCGGATCGAGTCCGAGATCGATCGGTTGCGCGCGCAGCTTGTGTCAAAGTTCGAGGCGCTGAAGCCGCTTGACTTCGCGAGCGAGGAATACCGCAGTACAAAGCGGCGCGAGGCAGCCAAACGCGACATGGCGAAGCTCGACGAGGCCGCTGCGCGCAGGCGCCGGTAGCAGAGGCGCGCCGGGGCGTTGGCGCCGGCGCGCTTCGCTACCAACGTCACTTCGCCGGGTGCTGGCCACGCGCCACGCGCGCCGCGAGTTCGGCATCCTTCGTCGCGCGCACGCAGTAGCGCGTCGGCGTGATCCTGCCGGGATTGTAAAGGCGTCGGCCTTCGCGACAGACCGGCCTGCCGTCGGGCCGGGCGGGTTCGACGGCCACCGCGTCATTCGCGTGGACGGGCGGAGTCAGCGACAACGACGCCACCGACAGTGCGGCGGCGGTGATCAGTACGTGACGCAGGTTCATGCGAGGCTCCTGTGCTGCTGTGGGAGGATGGGCCGACGACGCGGGCGCGAGGGGGGAGGATAATGCCCGCGCCGCCGGGTCGTGCATTCACGCCGCCATGGCGCGGACGCACATCTGCTCGACGTGCCGGTGATCGGTGCCGCAGCACCCGCCCAGCACGTTGATGGTTGGAAACCGCGCGCGCAGGGCAGCGTTCTCCGCGCCGAGTTCGACCGGATTGCCTTCGTCGAGCTCCGCCGCCTCGTTGAGCTCGGCGTGGCTGAGCTTCGACGCGTTGGTCCTCAGCCCGCGCAGTCGGCGGGTCCACGCCGCCGACGGATCGAGGATGCTGGCGAAGTGGCTCGGGTGCGCGCAGTTGATCATGTAGTAGGCGGGTGCGCCGTTCGTGGCATCGTCAACGCGGGCGATGG
>CAYVVV010000224.1:0-3255 GCA_964455325.1 uncultured Sphingosinicella sp.
TCAGGCCATAGCCTGGCGCGACGTTCATGGCACGGTAGAAGCCGGTGCCCTCGAAGCGCTTCTCGTCGACATAGCGCAGGAAGTTGGCGGTGGTCACCGGTGCCCGCTCCTTTTCGAGCTCGAGCACGATCGGTCCCATCGCCGTGGTCAGCTCGACGCGCACCGTCGCCGGCCTTGGCGCCTGCGCTACCGGGGCATCGGGCGCGGCCGGCGGACCCTCCTGCGCGGCAGCGGATGCGGCAAGAACGGCGAGCGAAAACAGGATCGTGCGCATTGCCGCCCCATAGCGCACGCCGTGCGCCGCCGCCATTGCTAAAGCCGCATCACGCCTGGCGTCGCGGCATGCGTCGCCACCGTGTCGGGGGTGAGCGGCGCGCCGGCGTCGAGCAGCGCCTGCCGCCGCCCGGCAATGCTGGTCGACAGCTGGATCCGCTCGAACGGATAGAGGTCGGCGAGGCACGGGTGAGCGAGCGTGCGCGCGACGAACGCCGCGACCTTCGGCCAGCGCGCCGTGTCGACCTCGAACCCGGCGTAGCTGCCGTTGCGGAAAAAGGTCGCGATCGAAATGTCGGCAACGCCGATGTCGCCGAACAGGAAACCATCCGCCGGCAGCTCGGCTTCGAGATAGTCGAGCACGGCGGGCATGTCCTCGGCGAGCGTCTTTTCGACGCGCGCCGCGTCGCCCGGTTCGCCCCAGACGTTGGGGTGGACGATGCGCTGGTAGAACAGCCCACAGATGAAGACGTCGCCCATGCGCGTGTCGGCGAACTCCTCCAGCCAGCGTGCCCGCGCCCGGTCCTTGACCGCGGCCGGGAACAGCGGATGACCGGGATGGGACTCGTCAAGATAGGCGGCGATGACCGATGAATCGCACAGCGTCACGTCGCCGTCGACCAGCACTGGTATGCGCCGCAAGGGGCTCATCCGCGCGAACTCGGCATTGCCGAAGAACGGCGTGATCGGATCGACTTCGTAAGCGAGGTGCTTGAGGTTGAGGCACGCCAGCACTTTCCTCACATAGGGCGAGACGAAACTGCCAATGATGAACATGGGGGGAGGCTCCGCAGATGCTAGGCCTGGCAGGCTAGCCGCGAGCAGCGATGGTTGCCAGTCCCGGGCTTTCGCAGGCGCTCGATTGCGCCCCGGCCGCATCGGCGCTAGGGCACGCGCATGATTGGCGGGGCCGGCGGTGCCTCGCCGCACGCACTGGGGACTTGAAACCATGTCATCCGACAACGATTCGGCTGCGCAGGCAAAATCAGCGCGCGCCATGAAACACCAGTCGACCGAACTTGCCGGCCGGCCACTGCACCCCTCGACGCTGATGATGGGCTATGGCTATGACCCGGCGCTGTCCGAAGGCGCGCTGAAGCCGCCGATCTTCCTCACCTCGACCTACGTGTTCGAGAAGGCGGCCGACGGCAAGCGCTTCTTCGAAGGCATCATCGGCCGCCGCCCGGGGGGTGCGGAGGGGCTGGTCTATGGCCGCTTCAATGGTCCCGACCAGGAGATTCTTGAGGACCGGCTGGCGCTGTGGGAAGGCGCAGAGGACGCGCTGGTGTTTTCCACGGGTATGTCGGCGATCACCTCGGCGATCATGGCCTATGTCAGGCCCGGCGACGTCATCGTGCATTCGGCGCCGCTCTATGCCGCGACCGAAAAGCTCATCGACGCGATCTTCGGCAAGTTCGTGGTCGGCTGGATGGACTTTGCCGCCGGCAGCGACCAGGCGACGATCGAGGCGACCTTGCGCGCGGCGAAGGCGCGGGGGCGCGTCGCGGTGATCTACCTTGAAAGCCCGGCCAATCCGACGAACGACCTCGTCGACATCGAGGCGGTGGCGGCGGCGCGCGACGCGGTGTTCACCGGCGAGGCCGAAAAGCCGGTCATCATGTGCGACAACACCTTCCTGGGACCGGTATTCCAGGCGCCGACGCGCCGCGGCGCCGACATCTCGCTCTATTCGCTGACCAAGTATGTCGGCGGCCATTCCGACCTCGTCGCGGGCGGTTGCGTTGGGTCGAAGGCGGCGCTGGCGCCGATCCTCGCGCTGCGCAACACCATCGGCACCATCGTCGATCCGCATACGTCGTGGATGCTGTTGCGAAGCCTCGAGACCGTGCAGCTCAGGATGGAGCGGGCGGAAACGAACGCGCGCGCCGTGTGCGAGTTCCTGCGCGCGCACCCGAAGATCGAACGCGTCGGCTGGCTCGGATTCCTGAAGGCCGGCAGCCGCCAGCGCGACATCTACGACCGCCACTGCACCGGCGCCGGCTCGACTTTTTCGGTGATCGTCAAGGGCGGCGAAGCGGAAGCGTTCCGCCTGCTCGACAATCTGCGGCTGGTGAAGCTCGCGGTCAGCCTTGGCGGCACCGAAAGCCTCGCCAGCCACCCGGCGGCGATGACGCACCTCAGCGTGCCCGACGCGCGCAAGGCCGAGCTTGGCATCACCGACAGCCTAGTGCGCGTGTCGATCGGCGTCGAACACCCTGACGACCTCGTCGCCGATTTCCGGCAGGCGCTCGACGCGGTCTGAGCGGGCGCGTGCGCTATTCGATCTTCGACATGGACCGCACGGTGACGCGCGGCGGCAGCTATACGCCGTGGCTGCTCTATTGGGCGTGGCACGAGGCGCCGTGGCGGCTGGCGTTGCTGCCGCTGTCGCTCGCCGCCGCCGCCGCCTACCTCGCCGGGCTGGTCAGCCGCGGCCGGCTGAAGGAGATCAACCACCGGCTGCTGATGGGGGCGCGCAGCGATGCCGCCCGCGTCGCCCGCCGTGCCGGGGCGTTCGCCGGGTGGGTCGTGCGTCGTGCCTTCGCCGACGCGCGCGCGCGCATCGCCGCCGAGCAGGCCGAGGGGCGGACGGTGGTGCTGGCGACTGCATCCTACGAATTCTACGTGCGCGCCATCGCCGACCGGCTTGGCGTCGAACAGGTCGTCGCCACCCGCGCGTGCCGCGACGGCAATGCCGGCGGCGCCATCCTCGCGCGCATCGACGGCGAAAATTGCTACGGCACTGCGAAGCGCGCGATGGTCGAAGCGGCGCTGCCGCCGCGCGCCGGGCTGCACGTGCGTGTCTTTTCCGATCACCACAGCGACGCGCCGATGTTCGACTGGGCCGACGAACGTTTCGCGATCAATCCGACGCGGCGGCTGCGCCTGCTGGCGGCGATGCACGGGTGGGCCGTGCTGTACTGGTCCTAGACCGCGATCGGTTCAGATTGAATCACTCTGAACCGTGAATCGCTGTCTAAG
>CAYVVV010000225.1:0-3245 GCA_964455325.1 uncultured Sphingosinicella sp.
ACGTGCAACCGCTCTATGCAGACCTGTCGATGGGCGGTTTCGCCGTGGCGCACAACGGCAACATCTCGAACGCGCTGCACCTGCGCCGTGACCTCAACCGGCGCGGCTCGATCTTTCAGTCGACGACCGATACCGAGGTGATCATCCATCTCGTCGCCACGTCGTCCTACCGTCCGCTGCTCGACCGGATCATCGACGCGCTGAAACAGGTCGAAGGCGCCTACAGCCTCGTCATGCTGACCGGCGAGGGTCTGATCGCCTGCCGCGACCCGCTCGGCATCCGGCCGCTGGTGCTTGGCCGGCGCGAGGATGCCTATATCCTTGCCTCCGAAACCGTCGCGCTCGACGTCGTCGGCGCAACCTATCTCCGCCAGATCGAACCGGGCGAGCTTGTCGTCATCAACGCGAAGGGGCTGCGCTCGCTGCGGCCCTTCGCCGTGCAGCGGCCGCGGCCGTGCATCTTCGAGCACGTCTATTTCTCGCGCCCCGACTCGCTGCTCGACGGGCTGTCGGTCTACCAGGTGAGGAAGAACATTGGCGCCGAACTCGCCAAGGAAAGCCCCGTCGACGCCGACCTCGTCATTCCCGTCCCCGACAGCGGCAATCCGGCGGCGATCGGCTTTGCGCAGCAGTCGGGGCTGCCGTTCGAGCTCGGCATTATCCGCTCGCACTATGTCGGGCGCACCTTCATCCAGCCCGGCGACGCCATCCGCAACCTCGGCGTCAAGCTGAAGCACAACGCCAACCGCGCCGTCATCGCCGGCAAGCGCATCGTGCTGATCGATGATTCGATCGTGCGCGGCACCACCTCGGTGAAGATCGTGCAGATGATGCGCGAGGCGGGCGCGGCCGAGGTGCACATGCGCGTCGCCTCGCCGCCGACGCGGCACAGCTGCTTCTATGGCGTCGATACGCCCGAGCGCGCGAAGCTGCTTGCGGCACAGATGGACGTCGCGCGCATGCGTGACTTCATCAAGGTCGACAGCCTCGCCTTCCTGTCGATCGAGGGGCTTTACCGCGCGCTAGGCGAGGACATGCGCGTCGACGACAGCCCGCAATATTGCGACGCCTGCTTCACCGGCGACTATCCGACGCGCCTTACCGACCACGACGAGGCGACCAGCAGCGACCAGCTCGTGCTGCTCGCCGAACGCACCGCCTGATGACGTCCGACTCGAAGCCGCTTGCCCTCGTCACCGGCGCCAGCCGCGGCATTGGCGCGGCGACGGCGCAGGCGCTCGCTGCCGCCGGCTATCACGTCATTGTCACTGCGCGCACCGAAGGCGGGCTGGAGGCGACCGAGACGGCGATCCACGACGCCGGCGGCACCGCGACCATCGCGCCGTTCGACATGACCGACGGCGATGCGATCGACCGGCTGGCACAGGCGGTCGCCAGCCGCTGGGGCAAACTCGACGTGCTCGTCCTCAACGCTGCCACACTCGGCGAACTGATGCCGCTGACGCACGTCGAGCCGAAGGCGTTCGAGACGCTGCTGCGAACCAACGTCACCGCCAACTGGCGGCTGATCCGAGCGTTCGACCCGTTGTTGCGGGCAAGCCGGGATGCGCACGTCGTCGCGCTGACCTCATCGGTTGCGGCAAGCCCTCGCGCCTACTGGGGCCCCTACGCAGCGTCGAAGGCGGCGCTCGCCAACCTCGTCGACACTTATGGTCAGGAGGTTGCGGCGGTCAGCGCCATCAAGACGCACGTCTACAACCCGGGCGCAACCGCCACCAGGATGCGCGCCAAGGCCTACCCTGGCGAGGATCCGTCGACGCTGAGGTCGCCCGAAGCCGCCGCCGCCGAGATCGTCGCGCTGCTGGCGTAACGGTCCGTCCAATCGCGCCGGCCTAGCTGGCCTGCAAGCGCTCGACCAGCATGACGATTCGCCTGGCGTTGGCGCCAAGGTCGCTCATGCCGACGCGCGATTTCGAACGGACATCGAAGACCGCGCCCCCGGGCGCCGGGCGGATGCGGACGACGACATCGTCCTTGAAGCCGAACCAGGCGGTGGTGTCGGTGGCCTCGACACGCCCTTCCGCGGGAACCACGGCGACAATCTCCCACCCCATCGCCTCGGCTGCCCTGACCGTGCGGTCGACCAGTTCGGCGGGCGTTGTCGGGAAGGTATAGGTGCGGATGTGCGGATAGGCCTCGCGCTGCTGCGCGGCGACCTCGGCGCCCGCATAGCCGGGCGGATTGGCCGCGCCGGCACGCAGCGGCACGATCGCGACGAACTGCGGCGGGTCGACGGTGTCCGTCGATATGTCGTGGATCGGCGGCACGCTGCGCGCCTGCACCACCAGCATCGCGACACTCCCGAAGGCAACGCCGCCGGCCAGCAAGCCGGTGAGCGCCAGCCCGGCGCCTGGCCGGCCGTCGCGCCTGCGCACCAGCAGCCAGCCGATCAGGCAGCCGAGCGCCGCGGCGCCGGCGACCATGCCGGCGATGCCGAGCATCTGGATCGCGGGTCTGAAATCGATGACGCCGAACCGCGTCAGCGGGCCGGCAAGGACAACGAGCGCGGCAGCGATCAGCGCGAGCCAGGCGGCTCCGCGAACCCAGATGGGTGCCTTGCTGGTCATGACGGTCGCTCCCCTTGCCTCGCGGACACCATGCCGCCAGTGCCAGGCCCCGTCAAATCACCCGCGTTCAGGCCGCCTTGCGCAGCTTGGCGAGCTTCTTCAGCAGCATGTCGCGCTTCAGCTTCGACAGATGGTCGACGAAGAGAATGCCGTCGAGATGGTCCATCTCGTGCTGCAGGCAGGTCGCCAGCAGCCCGTCAAGCTCCTGCTCGTGCGGCGTGCCGTCATAGTCGAGCCAGGTCGCGCGGACGCGCGCGGGGCGCGCGACGTCGGCGTATTGTTCGGGCACCGACAGGCAGCCCTCGTTGTAGACCGACATTTCGTCGGACCGCCAGACGATCTCCGGGTTGACGAAATACATCGGCCTGCGGACGCGGTTCTCGGCCTTGTCCTCGGCGCCCTCGGGCAGCTCCTGCAGGTCGATCACAAGGACGCGCTTGGGCACGCCGACCTGGATCGCGGCAAGGCCGATGCCGGGCGCAGCGTACATCGTTTCCAGCATGTCATCCATCAGCCGGCGCAGATCGTCGTCGACGGCGTCGACCGGCGCCGACTTCTGCCGTAGGCGCGGATCGGGCGTTTCGATGATCGGCAGGATGGCCATGGCGGCTAGCTAGGAAGTGTCGCGGCGGGGGTCAAGGGTCGAGCAACCTGTAG
>CAYVVV010000226.1:0-3234 GCA_964455325.1 uncultured Sphingosinicella sp.
GTGCTTCGCGCCGGCCAGGAGGGCGGCCACATCGTGATCGTGCTCAGCGACGATGGCGGCGGCATCGACATTGCGCGCCTTCGCGCCAAGGCGACGGCGCAGGGACTGTTGAGCGCCACTGACGCGGCGCAGATGTCGGTGCCACAGCTGCAACGCCTGATCTTTCATGCCGGCCTGTCGACCGCCGAAACGGTGACTTCAGTGTCCGGGCGCGGCGTCGGCATGGATGTCGTCAAGTCGAACATCGAGCGGATCGGTGGCACTATCGACGTCGATTCGACGGCCGGCAAGGGAACGCGGTTCACCATCCGCATTCCGCTGACGCTGGCGATCATGCCGGCGCTGATCGTGTCGGCCGGTGGCGATCGCTTCGCGGTACCGCAGATGTCGGTCGTTGAGCTCGTGCGCGCTTCGCCGGATGGCGAACACCGCATCGAGCACGTCAACAATGCCCAGGTTCTCCGGCTGCGCGGCCGGCTTCTGCCGCTGGTTGACCTGGCACGGATGCTTGGCATCGCCGGGGACGGCGGGTGCAGCGACTATGTCCTTGTCGTGCGGGCCGGGAACATCACTTTCGGCCTTGTCGTCGACAATATCTTTGACACCGAGGAAATCGTTGTCAAACCGGTGGCGCCGATACTCAAGTCGCTTACCGTCTATTCGGGCAACGCCATTCTGGGCGACGGTCAGGTCATCATGATCCTCGACGCCAACGGCATTGCCCAGCAGGTCTGCGGCATCGGCGAGATCGAGGCGGACACGGCCGAGGACAGCGCGCGTGTGCGCGAGGCCGCCGCGGAGACCGACTCGATGCTCGTCTTCCGCGCCGGGGGCACGACGCCCAAAGCCGTGCCATTGTCGCTCGTCGCGCGTCTGGAGGAATTCGACGTGGCGGCGATCGAATGGAGCGAGGGGCTGCCGCTGGTCCAGTATCGCGACACGCTGGTACCGCTGCTGCCCGTCGACGGACAGAGCGAGATCCGTCGCGAGGGTCGCCAGCCCATCCTTGTCTTCGCTAATGGGGAGCGAATGGTCGGCCTGATCGTCGACGAGGTGCTCGACATCGTCGACGCGCATGTCGACGTGCGCATGGCAAGCGACCAGCCGGCGCGCCTCGGTACCGCGGTCATTGGCGGCAAGGCGACCGAGCTGCTTGACGTCGCTTACTACCTCAACCTGACGCGGCAGGCGGCGACCACACGCGAAGTTACCGACGAAAGGCATCGGTCGCGCGTGCTCATCGTCGATGACAGCGCGTTCTTCAGAAACATGCTGAAGCCGCTGCTGACATCGGCGGGCTATCGGGTGACGACCGTATCGAGCGCGGACGAGGCGCTGGCGCTGCGTGACAGCGGTGAAGAGTTCGACCTCATTCTTTCCGACATCGAAATGCCGGGGCTGTCGGGCGTCGAGTTCGCGCGCGAGGTTCGCGCCGATGGCCGTTGGCACGCGACGCCATTGGTGGCGCTGTCGTCGCTGACCGCCGACGATCATGTCCGCCAGGGCCGCGAGGCAGGATTCGACCAGTATGTCGCGAAGTTCGACCGGACGCGTCTGCTCGAAGCCGTCGCGCGCCAGCTCAATCTGGAGGCCGCATGACCAGTGACGTCGTTTCAGCGCTGACCGCGGGAAGCAAGCTGATATCCGTCGAACTCGCCGGGCAGAGGCTGGGCATCGACGTTGCCGATGTCCATGACGTGATCAGGCTCGCGGCGTTCAGCCGGGTGCCACTTGCTCCCAGCTGGGTGGCCGGCGTCATGAATCTGCGCGGCCGCATCGTGACCGCCATCGACCTGCGTGCGCGCTTCGGCTTGACGCCGCGGCCGCCCGGCGAGTCAGCCATGTGTGTCGTGATTGAGCACCGCGGCGAACCCTATGGCCTGATCGTCGACGAGGTCGGCGACGTCATCGACGTCTATCCCGAGCAGATCGAGCCGAACCCGGTTACGCTTGACGCGCGCTGGCAGCAGGCTTCGGACGGCATCGTCAAGCTCGACCAGCTGATGATCATTGCGAACGTCGCGGCGGTGATGGACGGCGACCTCGCCAGCGCTGCTTAACGGGGCAGCAATCATTACGCGTTAGGATTCGTTCAAACCTGTGCTGGAAGGCGTCCTCATGAAGTCCTGTCTGATCGTTGATGATTCGAAAGTGATCCGCAAGGTGGCGCGGCGGATCCTCGAGGATCTCAGCTTCGCGACCGAAGAGGCCGTCGATGGCCGCGACGCGCTCGAGCAATGCCGGCAGGGGATGCCCGATGTCATCCTGCTCGACTGGAACATGCCGGTCATG
The DNA here is from genome assembly GCA_964455325.1 of uncultured Sphingosinicella sp. Taxonomy (GTDB): domain Bacteria; phylum Pseudomonadota; class Alphaproteobacteria; order Sphingomonadales; family Sphingomonadaceae; genus Sphingosinicella. The sequence continues at coordinate 2,293 of CAYVVV010000226.1, forward strand.
AGCGGCATGGAGTTTCTGTCGGAGTTGCGCGCCCAGCCGAGCGAGAAGCGGCCGATCGTCGTGTTCTGCACGACCGAGAACGACATGGCGCACATCCGCGCGGCAATCGACGCAGGCGCCGACGAATACATCATGAAGCCGTTCGATCGTGACATCATCGAGGCCAAGCTTTCGCAGGTCGGCCTGATCTAGCCGGCCGTCAGGGGCCATGTCGGGGGAAGGTGGCTGTGTCGGCAGCGAACCTTGCAACAACGTCGCCGGGTGACCGCGCGGCGGGCGCGATCCGCGTGCTGCTCGTCGACGATTCGGGGGTCAGCCGCGCGCTGATGACGCAGTGGCTGCACCACGAACCGCGCATCCGTGTCGTCGGCACGGCGACGAACGGGCGCGAGGCGATCGTCGCCGCTGGCGACCATCAGCCTGATGTCGTCGTGCTTGACGTTGAAATGCCCGGCGTCGACGGGATCGAAGCGCTGCCCGGCATCCTGGCGGCGGCACCCGCGGCGAAGGTGTTGATGGCATCGACACTGACGACGCGCGGCGCCCGCATAACCTTCGAAGCGCTGCGGCTCGGCGCCACTGACGCCATCGCCAAGCCGCGTTCCGGTTGGGCGAGCGCGCATGGTCCTGAGTTTCGCGACGAATTTGTCCGCAAGGTAGTTTCGCTTGGCGAGATCGGCAGGACCGCGGAGCGGCCGAGAGCAACAGTTCATCGGCCAGCATCTCCGTCGCCGCCGGTTGCAGAGCATCCTTACACGCGCGCCGTTCCGTCGACCTCGCCGCCTGCCGTCATCGCGATCGGCGCGTCGACCGGCGGGCCCAACGCTTTGTTCGAGCTCGTCGAACGGCTGCCGAAGCCGATCCGCGTGCCGGTGATCGTCACGCAGCACATGCCGCCTACTTTTACCGCGATACTGGCCGAGCACATTGGTCGCCGCAGCA
>CAYVVV010000227.1:0-3227 GCA_964455325.1 uncultured Sphingosinicella sp.
TCCACCTGAAACGATCAGGCTCTAGAACGGCAGCACGCTGCCTTTCTTGGAATACCGCACGTAGCCGGCGTTGACGCCGAGCCGCCAGCCGACGCCGAGCTTGATCGGCACGATGACGATGTCGCCGCGCTGGACGTAGTTCGCGGAGAATCCGCCGATGACGTAAACCTTGCCCTCGGCGGCGGGATAGGCGCGGAACAGCTCCTCGGTGTCGTAGAGCTTGTAGACGAGCGTGAACGCCTTGCTGCCGTCGGCGCCGACGTCGAAGCCGATCGACGGGCCGCGCCAATAGACGGGCATCTCGCCCTCGACCTTGTGGTAGAGCGTGCCCTCGCCGTAGCGGACGCCGACGCCGATCGCGCCACCGCCCTCGCGGCCGACGATATAGGCGTTGGGCTGGCCGAGATCCTTGAAGATCGTTTCGACCAAGCGCGCAAGCCCTTCGGCGCCGCGGCCGAAGACGTTCTCTGCCGCGGTCAGCACCTCCGACTGGCTGAACACCGGCTGAAGGTTGCCGTCGCCAACCGCGCCCGGTGCCGTCCCGGCTTGAGTCTGCGCCGATGCCGGAGCGACCTCGGCTTGCACGTCCGGCCCGGCGGCGACGGGCGCTGCCGCCGGGTCGGATGGCGCAATGTCGGCGGGCGCGCTGCCGTACGCCGCCTCGCTGGCCGGGACCGGCGCAAGATCGGAATCGGCAGTCTGCGCGTGCGCCGGAGCGTGGACCGTTACCATGCCAGCGATCAGAAGCGGACCCAGCCAGCGCATGCACCGCATCAATCGATCTCCTCCGCAGTCGTCGTGACTCATGAATCACGCGGCGAGTCGGTCGTCAACCATTGCCGTCGCCGCCATTTCGCACATCTGCGCGCTGAACGGTGGTTGAACCGCACCGCCGCGCGGTGGCGGCACGGCAGCGTCATTCGGCTTGTCACCTGTCGAAACTCATGGTGAAATGGAGCAAATGAGTCGGACTCGGGTCCGTCCTTGTAACGCCTTGGGAGTCCTGCCGTGTCGCTGCAACATGATATTGCGCGCGTATCGGTCCGTTCGATGGCCGACATACGCCCCGCCGCCGAAGCGCTGCGTGACATGATCATCGCGAACGCGCCGAGTTTCAAGATCGCGCTCAGCGACAACATTTCGTCGAAGCGGCCGCTGGTCGACGCCGACGGCGATGTGCTGTCGGCCGAAGTGTTCGGCTGGACGGGCGACGAGGAACGGATGTGGGGCGAGAACCGCGTCGCGCTGAGTTCGCCGCTGCTGCGTGCCTGTCGTTACGAAAGCGAACCGTTCTGGGCCAACGAGCAGGGCTTCCGCACGCAGCAGCCGAACCCGTATCTGGACGGTATTGACATTGCCAACTTCGACAAGCGCGCTATGTGCTGGGCGGCGATCGTCATTCCCGTCCACCTGCCGTTCGGGCAAATCGGCGTCGCCGTTATCGGGCCGACTGATCCCAAGCATACCGATCTGACCGCAGAGTACAACAATCACGCCGACGAATGGGCGGTCTACGTGCACCGCTTCCTTGCCGGCTATGTCAAGCTGATGCGCACGCGCCAGTGGCTGCCGGTCGATTGTCAGCTGACCCGGCGCGAGGTCGAATGCCTGCGCTGGGCGGCGGTCGGCAAGACCGACAAGGAGATCAGCCTCATTCTGGCGCGGAGCCACGCGACCGTGCGCTTCCACATCCAGAACGCCGGCGAGAAGCTCGACGCGGTCAACCGCAGCCAGACCATCTTCAAGGCCGGCCAGCTCGGCTATCTGGGGCTTGCCGCCTGACCATAGCCGCCGCCGCCCGGCGTCGCGACCTCGACGATGTCGCCCGCCGCCACTTCGGCGCGGTCAGTGGAACCCAGGGTAACCGTCTCGCCATCAGACCGGATCAGGCATGTGCTGCCGGCAGACCCCTCGCTGCCGCCGGCTAGACCGAACGGCGGTATCTGGCGTCGATTGGCGAGGATGCTGACCGTCATCGGCTCGAGAAAGCGGATGCGCCGGATGACCCCATCGCCGCCGCGGTGCCGTCCGGCGCCGCCCGAGCCGCGCCGGATGGCAAAGCTGTCGACAACCACCGGGAAGCGCGTTTCGAGCACCTCGGGATCGGTGAGGCGGCTGTTGGTCATGTGCGTCTGCACGGCGTCGGCACCGTCGAAGTCGGGGCCGGCGCCCGAACCGCCGGCGATCGTTTCGTAATACTGGTGTCGCTCGTTGCCGAAGGTCAGGTTGTTCATTGTCCCCTGCGCCGCCGCCATCACGCCGAGCGCGCCGTACAGCGCGTCACAGATGACTTGGCTGGTTTCGACGTTGCCGGCGACGACAGCGGCGCCAGCGCGCGGGTTGAGCATCGAACCTTCGGGCACGACGAGCGTGATCGGCCGCAGGCAGCCTTCGTTCATCGGAATCACGTCGTCGACGAGCGTCCGGAAGACATAGAGCACTGCAGCACGGCAGACCGGCAGCGGCGCATTGAAATTGTCCGGTTGCTGGTCGCTGGTGCCGGTGAAGTCGACTGTTGCCGAACGGCTGGCGTGGTCGACGCTGACGTGCACCTCGATCGCCGCGCCATTGTCCATCGCGTAGCGGAAATGGCCGTCGCCAAGCGCGCCGATCGCTCGCCGTACCGCCGCTTCGGCATTGTCCTGCACATGCTGCGTGTAGGCGAGGACAGTGTCCAGTCCGAACTCCGCAACCATCGCCCGCAAGGCGTCGGCGCCCCGCGTGCACGCGGCGACCTGCGCCTTCAGGTCGGCGATATTCTGGTCGGGGTTGCGTGCCGGACAGCGGCCCGCGCCAAGCACCGCCGTCCGCCCGTCCAGGCGGTGGCGCTTCAAGCCGATGTTGTGCTCGTAGTAAGCGAGCGACCGGGCCAGGTCCCGGACGACCAGCGTGACCGTGCCCATCGTCGTCGCCGGGTGGATAGATGTCTGCATTGTGCGCCTTTTAGTTCTCTGGCGTCGAAAGGACTCTATTGCGGACTTCGCACCGCGATCAGGTCACCAACGCGAGACAGTTGCTGCTGATCATCCGATTTCTCTCATGGCGGACCTCACACGCCTGGCGCCGCGGCAGGCCAGAAAGGCTGCGAAGAAACGTGAAACCATATTGTAGTCACACACCTTCCCGGCGTCAAAGAGCCGAGGGTTGGCGGGCAGGCCCGATCGTTGCTAGAGTGACGAGCAGCCGTTCTTGACCGCCTGCCCAGCCGGGGTTAGGATCGACAGCAA
>CAYVVV010000228.1:0-3193 GCA_964455325.1 uncultured Sphingosinicella sp.
AGCCCCGGATGGCTGCGCCGCACCGTCGTCGTCGAGGCGCGATCGACGCCCTTCGTCAGTTCGACATTGTTCTTCTTGACAAGGTCGAGCGCGAGATAGCCCTGCACCGTCACCGCCATCTGCGTCAGCAGGTCGGTGGTCCGCTGCCGCGCGTAGAACAGCGCCGTTTCGCGGATCGCCTTTGCCTTCGCGGGATCGCTCGCCTCGAGTTCGGTCGCCGCCGCCTCGAGCTTCGCATCGAGCGTCTTCGACACGTGGATCATCTGCTCGAGCTTTTCCATCGTCTTCCAGAGATTCTGGCGTTCGACGTCGATCGCGGCATTGTCGCGGAACAGTTCCTCGCGGCTGTTCGCCAACCCGTCGAGGATGCCGGCGATGTGGCTCTGCGCCGAGCGGTACTTGTCGAAATAGCGATTGGCGCGGCTGCCGAACGGGATGACGCCGAGAATCTTGCGCGGCGCCAGCTTCCTGCCGTCGGTGCCGGGGTCGAGATCCTCGACCGTGCGGCGCAGCTCGACAAGGCTCTTGCCGATGTTGTTTTCGGCCTGGATCGCCTTCACCGGCCGGTCGAGAAAGCGGTTCGAATGCTGCGCGGCCTCGGCGATCTCGCGCCGGCCGAGCGCGGTCACCTCGTCGACCAGCTTGCCAAAGGCCGGGCTGTTCGCGTCCTGCGCCAGCAGGTCGTCGATGAAGCTGTCGACCGTCGTTTCCAGCTTCGACTTCTTCTCGTCGCTGATCGGCACGAGGCCGGCGGCCTTCTCTGGCGCGACCGCGATCACCGGTTCGGGCGCCTCGAGTTTGATTTCGGTTTCGGTCTGCATTGCCGCTCCTTGGCTCGATGACCTATGCTTAGCATGATATTGGGTGTGTTGCCCATGTAATACAAGTGTCCGCGAACGATGCCCGTGCTGTTGTCCCTGCTGCTCCAGGCTGCCGTACCGGATGCGGTTGCGCGCCCTGGCGACACCGTCGAACTCGCCCGCGCGCTCGGCATCTCGATCGCCGAGGCTGAACGGCGGCAGCGAATCGCTGACCGATTGGGGATATTCGAGTTGCGTGCACGCGCCGACCCCGATTTCGCCGGCGCCTATCTCGAGCACGAGCCCGAAGTGCGCGCCGTGGTGCTGTTCAAGGGCGACGCCGCGGCGAAGCTGCGCCGCCACGGCACCGAGGGTGAAGGGTTCGTCGCGCGCGCCGTCGACCACTCGCTGACCGACCTTGCCGCCGCTCGGGCGGACGCGACGGCGGCGTTCAAACGCGCCGGCCTTGCCCCCGTGAGTGTCGGCATCGACGTCGAGGCCAATCGTGTCGTTGCGCGTTTCGTCGATCCGACACGCGCCGCGCGGCTCGATCTTCCCGCGGCAGTCGTGGTCGAAGCCATCGAAGGTGACCTGGCGCTGAAGCCGCAGGCGGCCGGATCGGTGACGCACTTCCCGCAGGCGCGCGACATCGGGAGCGACCGCCTGCGCGCGCTGCTGTCGGGCCGACTGTTTGTCCGCAACGGCTGCCTGCGTGTCGGCGACGAGGCGGGGCCGAGCCACCTCGTGCTCTGGCCGGCAACCGCGCGACTGGTCGACGACGGCGGTGCCGTCGTCAGCGGTGCCGGCGCCCGGCTCTTCGTCGGCGCGCCGGTGACACTGTCGGGCGGCGCGAGCGACGCGAAACCGCCGCCCGGATGGCTGCTCGAACCTGTAACCGACCGTTGCGCGGGACCGTACTGGATCGCATCCGAAAGCTGGTAGGAGGATCCCATGCCGGAGCAGCCGCTGGTTAGGCGCCACAGGCTGTCGACCCGGCTCTGGCACTGGACGAACGCGATCACCGTGTTCGTGCTGCTGATGAGCGGGCTGATGATCTTCAACGCGCACCCTCGGCTGTATTGGGGCCACTATGGCGCCAACCCCGATCCGGCCTGGCTTCAGATCGGCCGCACGGCGACGACGGGCTTCCTTCAGGTTGGCGACTGGCGGATCGACACGACGGGGGTGCTCGGCCGCTGGCGCGACGCCGACGGCATCGAACGGACGCGGGCATTTCCCTATTGGGCGACGATACCGTCCGGCTACAATCTCGCGCTGGCGCGGCGCTGGCACCTGGGGTTCGCCTGGGTGCTTGTCCTCGCCGGGCTTGCCTACTGGCTGTGGAGCTTCGGCAATCGCCACGTGCAGCGTGACCTGGCGCCGACGCGCAGCGAGCTCAGCCCGGCGCATATCTGGCACGACATCAAGGAACATGCCCGTCTGCGCTTCCCGACGGGCGAGGCGGCGCTGCGGTACAATATCCTGCAGAAGCTGTCGTATCTCGGCGTTCTGTTCGGGCTGCTGCCGCTGATCGTGCTGACCGGCCTCACCATGTCGCCGGGCATGGACGCCGCCTGGCCGTGGCTCGTCGACCTGTTCGGCGGCCGTCAGTCGGCGCGATCGATCCATTTCATTGCCGCCACGCTCATCGTACTGTTCATCGTCGTGCACCTGGCGATGGTCGTGCTTGCCGGACCGTACAACGAGATCCGCTCGATGATCACCGGCAAGTTCCGCCTGCCGAAGGAGAGGGTGGCATGAGCATCACGCGCCGCAGCCTGGTCGGGTCGCTCACTGCCGGCGCCGGACTTGCTCTTTCGGGCTGCGACCGGCTCGGCGAAAGCGAGCGATTCCGTAGCGCCCTGTTCAGCGCCGAGAAGCTGACCATGCGTGCGCAGCGCCTGGTCACCGACCGCACCGCGCTCGCCCGCGAGTTTGCCGCCGCGGACATGTCGCCGGTGTTCAAGATGAACGGCAACACGATGCCGCGCGACCCAGCCTATCAGGCCCATGCCGCAGCAAACTTCACCGACTGGCGGCTGCACGTCGACGGCCTCGTGCACCGGCCACAGGCGTTCAGCCTCGAGCAGATCCGCCGCATGCCCGCACGCACCCAGATCACCCGCCACGACTGCGTCGAGGGCTGGAGCGCGATCGGCAAATGGACCGGCGTTCCCCTGAAGCTGCTGCTCGACGCCGCCGGTCTCCGCGCCGACGCACGCTACGTCGTTTTCCGCTGCGCCGACGATTTCGGCGGCGTTCCCTATTACGAATCGATCGACCTCGTTGACGCCTTCCACCCGCAGACGATCCTGGCCTGGGGCATGAACGACCGCCTGCTGCCAGTCGGTCACGGCGCCCCGCTGCGGCTGCGTGTCGAGCGCCAGCTCGGC
>CAYVVV010000229.1:0-1346 GCA_964455325.1 uncultured Sphingosinicella sp.
TCGGCATCGACGACCGGCTCGTCGAACGCGTGCAGAGCTCGATCGCGGCGCCTGCCGGCGCCACGACGGCGCCGCCTGCCGAGGGACGCGAGCTACGGCCACCGCCCGCGAATGAAGCCGCTGGGATACGATGATCGCGGCCGGCGGCGGTGCTGCCCGCTAATCTGTTGCGTCGCCCTGCTGGCGTGCGTATAGACCGCGCCCGAAGCCGCCGGGGGCGACCGCTTCCGGGAACTCGTGCGGGCGTGGCGGAACTGGTAGACGCGCTGGATTTAGGTTCCAGTGTCCAAAAGACGTAGGGGTTCGAGTCCCTTCGCCCGCACCAGCTCCGGCCATTCACGGCGACACAGTTTGGACACGGAAAGCCGACGACCACATGCGCATTGCCGAAAAGCTGAACGAGGGCCTGAAGCGCCAGTTCGAAGTCACCATTCCGGCGCAGGATCTCGCCAAGCGGATCGACGCGCAGCTCGCCGACGTGGCGGGGCGCATCCGCATGCCCGGCTTCCGCCCCGGCAAGGTGCCGAAGAACCTTGTCAGGAAGATGCACGGCCCGGCGCTGCATGGCGACGCGCTCAATTCGAGCGTTCAGGACGGCGTCCAGAAGCTGATTCAGGACCAGAAGCTTCGCCCGGCGATGCAGCCGTCGGTCAGCCTCGCCGACGACTATGCCGAGGGCAAGGACGTCGTCTTCACGGTCGAGCTTGAGGTGCTGCCCGAGCTCGACGCGCCGGCGATCGACGGCATCCGGCTGGAAAGGCTTGTCGTCGAGCCGACCGACGAGGAAATCGATGCGCAGCTCCGGCGCCTTGCCGAGCAGCAGAAGCGCTACGACGCAGCGCCGAAGGGTCACAAGGCGGCGAAGGGCGACGTCGTCGTCATCGACTTCGTTGGCACCGTCGACGGCGAGGCGTTCGAGGGCGGCAAGGGCGAGGGCATGTCGGTCGAGCTCGGCTCGGGTCGCCTCATCCCCGGCTTCGAGGACCAGCTGATCGGCGCCAAGGCGAACGAAAGCGTCAAGGTCAAGGTCAGCTTCCCCGACGACTACAACGTCGCTTACCTCAAGGGCCGGCCGGCGATGTTCGACGTCACCGTCACCGAGGTCAAGGTCGCCGAGGAAGCCAGGATCGACGACGAACTGGCGAAGAACCTCGGTCTCGACAGCCTCGACAAGCTGCGGGAAATCCTCAGGGACCAGGTGGCCAGCGAGCTTCAGCAGCTCACCCGCACGCACCTCAAGCGCAAGCTGCTCGACCACCTCGCCGCGACGCATGATTTCGCCGTGCCGCCGTCGATGGTCGAGGCCGAGTTCAAGCAGATCTGGGCGCAGCTCGAACACGAGGCGG
>CAYVVV010000229.1:1446-3126 GCA_964455325.1 uncultured Sphingosinicella sp.
CGAGGCGGACAAGGACGCCGCGCTCGCCGAGCTTGAAAAGGACAGGGACGAATACCGCCGTATCGCGGAGCGGCGCGTCCGCCTCGGCCTGCTGCTCAGCGAGATCGGCCAGAAGCAGGGCGTGCAGGTGACGGCGGCCGAGATGAACCGGCTGATCGCGCAGGAGGTCAGCCGCTACCCCGGGCAGCAGAAGGAAGTCGTCAAGTACTTCCAGGAAAACGCCATGGCCGCCGCGCAGCTGCGCGCGCCGCTGTACGAGGACAAGGTCGTCGACCTCTTGATCTCCAAGGCCGAGATCAGCGAGCGCACGGTCAGCCGCGCCGAGCTTGAGGCGGCGATCGAGGACGAGGACGAGACACCGGTCGGTCACGTCCACGGTCCCGGCTGCGGCCACGACCATCACGACCATGACCACGCGCCCAAGGCGAAAAAGGCCGCCAAGCCCAAGGCCGGAAAGCCCGCGTCGAAGACCACTGCCGATGAACCGGCGAAGGCCGACAAGCCAGCCAGGGCCGCAGCCGCGCAGCCGCTGAAGGCCGCCAAGGTGGAAAAGGCCCCCGCGAAGGCGGCGAAGGCCGAAACCAAACCCGCCAAGACGCCCGCGAAGAAGGCGGCGGCGAAGTCATAAGGCGTTCGCCGCGCTCACTGCGCCGGGCTCCGCACGCGCCCGCCGCCCGCCTGTGGGGATGCCGGGCTGCTACAAGATCAAGCTGCGGGCGGCGGGCTACCGGCTGGTGTACCGCGTCGACGACGGCGCGGCCACGGTCATCGTCGTCACCGCCGGCCGGCGCGACCGCAACAGCGTCTACAAGATCGCCGTCGGGCGGGTGGATCCGGACTGACCGGCGTCAGGCCCCGGTTCGCTCCGTGCCAGGCTCTGCCAGCAACGCCCCCAATCGGTCGTCGGCCCGTCACGGGCCGCGCGCCGCCTGCAGTCCTTTCGTCGCGTCCTCGCGCGCCGCCTTGCCAAAGCCCGCCCGCCGGTCGAACAGCGGCACGCGGGGCGGTGGCCCTGAAAATATTCGGCGCCCGCGACCGATGCACGACGTTGCCGGTGTCGGCGCGCTGGTTGTCAAACCGGCGCTGCTGCGCTTTGATGCACGCCCAAGGGGAGAGTGATGCGTCTCAACTGGCAGGAAATTCGCGCGCGGGCGAAAGCGTTCGTTGAGGAATGGAAGGATGCCAGTTACGAGCGCGGCGAGACGCAAAGCTTCTACAACGACTTCTTCGAGATATTCGGGGTCAAGCGGCGGACCGTCGCCAGCTACGAAAAGCGCGTCGAACTGCTCGACGCCGGGAAGCGCGGCTTCATCGACCTGTTCTGGCCGGGGACGCTGATGTCGAGCAGAAGTCGGCGGGGCTCGACCTTGGCAAGGCGCAGGTGCAGGCGCTCGACTATTACGATTCGCTTCCGGAACGCGACAAACCGAAATTCGTCCTGTCGTGCGATTTCCAGAAATGGGTGCTGTGGGACGCGGACGCCGGCCGAACGCATCACTTTACGCTTGCCGAACTGCCAAAGCACATCGAGCTGTTCGCGTTCATCCTGGGAAGGCGGCGTTCGTTCGGCACACAGGCGGCAGTCAGCATCAAGGCCGCCGAGCTTATGGGCCGGCTGCACGACGCGCTCGAAGCCGAGGGCTACACCGGTCACGATCTTGAGCGGCTGCTCGTCCGTCT
>CAYVVV010000230.1:0-3092 GCA_964455325.1 uncultured Sphingosinicella sp.
GGACGGGGTGGCGCGCGTCGCCATCACCGACGCCCGTTTCGCGCGCCCGCTGCGGCTGCGGACCTTCATCGTCGAAGCCGAGGTCGCCGAATGACGGCGCTTGCCGGCATCGTCTTCTGGGCCGACCTTGCGGGCATCTTCGTCGCCGCGCTCGGCGGCGCGCTGCTTGCGGTGCGGCATCGCCTCGACATCTTCGGGGTGATGGTACTCGCCATCGTCACCGGGCTTGCCGGTGGCATGGCGCGCGACGTTCTCATCGGCGCGACGCCGGTCGCCGCGGTGGCCAGCGCCGCTTACCTGCCGTCGGCGCTTGCCGCCGGCTTCGTTGCCTTCTTCGGACACCGCGCGATCGAACGGCTAGACCGGCCGGTGATGCTGCTCGACGCCGCCGCGCTCGGCCTGTTCGCGGTCGCCGGCGCCCGGAAGGCGCTGACCTACGGCGTCGATCCAGTGGCGGCAGTGCTGCTCGGCGTGCTCACCGCCGTCGGCGGCGGCGCCATTCGCGACGTGCTGCTCGCCGAGGTGCCGCGCGTGCTCAAGGTCGGCGAGCTCTACGCGCTCGCGGCGATGTTCGGCGCGGCCATCGTCGTCGCCGGCGCGCTGGTCGAGCTGCCGCCGGCCCCGGTCGCCCTCGCCGGTGTCATCGGCACGTTCGCGCTGCGCTGGCTCAGCGTGCGCTTCGGCCTCACCGCGCCGCGCGCGCCGGGAAGCTGACCGCCGGCCTAGCGCACCTGCCCGCGCACCCACTGGATATAGGCGGGCGGCGCGTGTTCGATCGGCCAGACGGCGATGGCGGGGTTGTCATAGGGGTGCAGCTCGGCAACCCGGCGGGTAAGCAGTTCGGCGCAGCCGGCGGTCGACTTGAACAGCGCGGCGACCTCGTCGGCCTCCTCGATCCTGCCCTGCCAGCGATAGATCGAATGCGTCTCGCCGAGCACGTTGACGCAGGCTGCAAGGCGCTCCTCGACCATCTGCCGGCCGATGCGCCGCGCGTCGGCGTCGTTCGCGAAGGTGACGTAGATGCTGACGATGCCGCTCGACATGCCTGATATGCCCCGTTTTTTGCCCTCATTCGCGCGCCGCCAGTTACCGTCGGGTTGATCCGCATGGTTTACGCGCGGTGCGTACTGTCGGCTGCTTGGGGTGACGATTGCAAGCCGTTGGAGTCCTGGCTAGCGTCGTGTGTCGGCAATGGGGTATTTTCATGTTGAAAATCATGATGTTGCTAGCTGCGGCAATGGCGCTTGCCATGCCTGCGGCGGTGGCGGCCCGGTCGGCGCGCCGATCCCCGGTGGCTACACCGGCCCGCTGCCGCCGCCCGCGCAGGCGCCGCCGCCGGCGATGGGGACGCGCTGCGTCACCCCCGCCGGGCAGTGCCCGTGGATCAACCCCGTCGGCTGGCAGTGCTCGTGCGCGCTGGGGGGCAATCTTTACGGCGGCACCGTGCAATAGCGGTGACCGCCGTGCCAGCCGCTGCTAAGACGCACCGTGACCCGCGCCGGCCGCCAACGCATCGACCAGCTGCTCGTCGCGCGCGGGCTCGCCGAGTCGCGCGCGAAGGCGCAGGCGCTGGTCATGGCCGGACTCGTCTTCGTTGACGGACGCAAGGTGGCCAAGGCCGGCGATACTGTCGCCGACGATGCGCCGGTCGAGGTGCGCGGGCGCGACCATCCGTGGGTGTCGCGCGGCGGCATCAAGCTCGCCCACGGCCTCGACCATTTCGGCATCGACCCGGCGGGCCTCGTCGCGCTCGACATCGGCGCCTCGACCGGCGGCTTCACCGACGTGCTGCTGGCGCGCGGCGCGGCGAAGGTCTACGCGGTCGACGTCGGCACCGGCCAGCTCGCCTGGAAGCTGCGCCAGGACCCGCGCGTCGTCGTCCTTGAAAAGACCAACGCCCGCCACCTCACTGCGGAGCACATTCCCCAGCCCGTGGACATCATCGTCTGCGACGCGAGCTTCATCGGACTGGCCAAGGTGCTCGAACGCCCGCTGACCTTCGCGGCGCCCGGCGCGCGCCTTGTCGCGCTCGTCAAGCCGCAGTTCGAGGCGGGACCGGCCGAGGTGGGGAAGGGTGGTGTCGTCCGCGACGCCGCTGTGCACGCGCGCGTCTGTGCCGAGGCCGAAGCCTGGCTCGCGGCGCGGCCCGGCTGGCGCGTCATCGGCATGACGCCAAGTCCGATCACCGGCCCCGAAGGCAATGTCGAGTTCATGCTGGCGGCCTCGTTCGACGCCGACTAACGCGTCATTAAGCAGATCCCGTGCACGTTGGCTTGAAATGACCAGAAATCGCGCCCATAACCAGTCCCCGGACGACCGAGGAACGAGCACCGTGGCGACCATTCCCAAGGCGGGCGAGGATTTTATCGGCCTCGATCTCGACATCGACGCGGCGTACCGCGCGATGCGCGAGCAGCCGGGCATGACGCTCGTGCTGCCATATCGCACCGTCGAAAACGGCCGCTCCGTCGTCAAGAACCGGATCGTCCGCACCAACGTGGACATCATCGAAGGCTGAACACCGGCGACGGGCGCAGCCGAATGGGGGACGCGTGGCAAACGGGGGCGGCTTCCGGCACGATGCGGAAGTCTATGATTTCCTCACGTCGCTTGCGCGGCAGGCGGAAAGAAAGGCGCGCGGCGCCGGTGTCGACGCGTTCAGCGTCGCCAATTCGGCATTCGGCGCCTACTACGCCGAAAAGATGGAGTGGGCCGCCACGCGCACGCCCGCCGACGGTCAGCCCGTGAGCTTCACGAACTGGTTCGACGGCCTGACGCCGAAACGCATCGACGACATCTACGAGCGACAGTTCGCCCAGTTCAGACAGAACGCTGATGCCCACCTCGACGACCGCAGCGAGGCTATCCGGAAATCCGCCGTCGACGGCGCGATCGGCGAAATCCGCGCGTCGGTGACCAGGATCGATGCCGCCGCCGGTCGAATCGAAACCGGCATCGCCGACCTGAAGCCGAAGGTCCGCAAGTGGTGGCAGGAACTTGCCGGACAGCTCGGCACCGCCATCGTCGTCAACGTCTTCGCCACCGTCGTCGCGATCGTGCTGCTCGGCCTGTTCGCGTGGTGGATCGGCATC
>CAYVVV010000231.1:0-3049 GCA_964455325.1 uncultured Sphingosinicella sp.
GATTTATGAGTCGGTGACCTAGAGCCTGATCGTTTCAGGTGGACGCGCTGTGCGCTTCCACCTGAAACGTGAATCAGTCGCTATTCATACTCTTAGACGCGATTCACGGTTCAGATTGATTCAATCTGAACCGATCGCGGTCTAGCCGCAGGCGTGCCGAGCGATCTCGCGGCGGGTCGCGACCCAGACGCGGTCGTGCCTGCGCACATGGCGCAGGAATTCCTCGAGCGCCCAAATCCGCCCGGGCCGGCCGATGATCCTGAGGTGGAGGCCAAGGCTCATCATCTTCGGGAAGCCCGCCTCGCCTTCACGGTAGAGCTGGTCGAACGTATCGCGTGCATAATCCAGCCACTGCCGTGGTGTCAGCGCCGGGTCGGTCCACATCTTCATGTCATTGGAATCGAGCGCGTAGGGCACGATCATCATGCCGCTAGCCGGGTCGGCGAAGGGTACGTCGCCCGAATAGTCGTCCATGTGATATTCATAGCCCGCCTCGGCAAGCAGGCGGCGCGTGTTGTCGGTGTGGAAATAGCGGCTGAGCCAGCCGTAGGGGCGGACACCGACGGTCCTTTCGATGGATGTGGTCGCCTTGGCGATGAATTGGCGCTCGGTCGCCTCATCCATCTTGAACTGATGCTGCCAGCGCCAGCCGTGACTGCACGGCTCGTGGCCCATTTCGGCGATCGCTTCGGCGATTTCGGGATGGTTCTCAAGGCTCATCGCCGCAACTGTCCAGGTCGCCTTGATGTCATAGGTCCGCAGCAGCTTCACGACGCGCGGCGCACCGGCCTTGATGCCGTAGAGATAATTCGACTCGTTGCCGTAGTTGCGGATCGGCGCCCTGATGTGGATGCCGAGCTCGTCGACCGGCTCCATGCCCTTGTCGCCGCGCGCGACCGACATTTCGGAGCCTTCCTCGACATTGACGACGATGGACAGGGCAATCCGCTCGCCACCCGGCCAGTCGATCCGCTCCTCGCGCATCGGCATCAGTGCATTTCCTCGCCGCCCGACACGTTGAGCGCCTCGCCGGTCACATACTGGGCATCGTCCGACGCCAGCCAGGCACAGGCAGCGGCGGTGTCGGCGGCATGACCGGGGCGGCCCATGGGGTTCCTTGCCGCCATGTTGGCGAGATAGGCCTCGACGCTGTCGAAGCCGAGCAACCGCGAGAAATATTCGTTCTGCTTGGCGCCGAGCCCAGTCGTCACATGGTTCGGGCAGACGGCATTGACGGTGATGCCGTGCTTGCCAAGCTCGATGGCGTTCGAGCGCGTCAGGCCGATCATGCCGTGCTTCGACGAACAATAGGGCGCCATGTGCGGAAAGCCCGACTTCGCCGCCTGGCTGGCGATGTTGATGATGCGCCCGCCCTGCCCGAGCGCAATCATTGCCCGCGCGGCATGCTTGGTGGCGAGGAACGCGCCGGTCAGGTTGACGTTGATGACGGCAAGCCACTCGTCGAGCGCGGTTTCGAGGAATGGCTTCATGATGTAGCCAATGCCGGCGTTGTTGACGAGCACGTCGATGCGGCCGAACTCGGCGACCGTCGCGTCGATGAGGCCGCCGACCTGGGCGTCGTCGGTGACGTCGCAGGTGACCGCAAGCGCCTTCGCGCCGCGCGAGCGCAGTTCCCCGGCGATGCGTTCCATCTCGTCGGTGGTGCCGATGTCGTCGCGCCCCATGTGCTCCCGCGGGACGCCGATGTCAGAGACGACACAGGCCGCGCCCTCATCGGCGAAGCGCTGCAGGATTGCCTGCCCCAGCCCCCTCTCGCGGCCCGACCCGGTGACCACGACCACCTTGCCGTCGAAGCGCCGCATGTCAGAGTGCCTCCGTCGTGATGAACAGCGGATTGTCGGCGAACGTCTGGAATTCGGCGGCGACCTTCTGCACTGCTTGCGATGCGACATCGGCAGCGAACGCGGCCATGTCGGCGACGTCGATGATCTCGGCGTAGGCGTAGGGCGGCTTCGCGTCCGCGCCGAGCAGGCCGGTGTTGCGATAGACCTGGAAATCGCTGACCGAGCCAAGCGCGCGGACGCCCGGAATGTCGGTCGTCCGTGCCCAGTGTTCATAGGCCGCGGCGTCAACGCCGGGCTTCAGGTTGAACAGTACGATGATGCGCATGACTCCTCCCCGTCACTCGAAGCCCGGCGGCTCCACATAGCCTTTGAGCACGGCGTCGAGCCGCGCGGCAAGATCGATGATGCTGCGCTCGCCGCCGTCGCGCCCGACGATCTGGACGCCGACCGGCAGCCCGTCCGCTGACAGACCCGCGGGGACGCTGATCGCCGGCAGGCCGGCGATGCTGGCGAGCGCGGTGAAGTCGGCCTGCGTCACCGGCGCTGCTTCGGCGAGCGGAAACGCCGTCTGCGGCGCGGTCGGCAGGATGATCGCCTCCGCATCGGCGAGAATCGATCGCAGCAGTGACGCAGTAGCCGCCATGACGCGCTCGCCGGCGGCGATGGACGTCTGGTCGAAGCGCCGCGCGAAATCAAGCAGTCCCTTGAACTCAGCTGAAAATCCGTCGGGATGACGATCGATCGCAGAGCCGAAGAAAGTGTCGGCCTCGCGCGCCGCTGCGACGAACCCGGCCATGCGTGAACGGGTCAAGTCGAGATCCGGGGTTGCATAGTCCTGCACGGCGATGCCCAGACCGGCAAGGAGATCGACGGCAAGCTGGTAGGCGCGGCGGACGTCGCCGGCCATCTCCGTGCGGCGAACAACGTCGAGCGTAGCGACCTTGGTGACGCGTCCGGCGGCGGCGATTGGTGCGATCACCGTCATGACCGCGGCGAGGTCGGCCAGCGAGCGTGCGAGCGGCCCGATCGCGTCGAGGCGCCTTGACAGCGGCACAAGCCCGTCGTCGCTGACAAGGCCGTTCGTCGGCTTGAGGCCGTAGACGCCATTGTAGGCGGCGGGAATGCGCACCGACCCCAGCGTGTCGGTACCAAGCGCAGCGGCGCACAGCCCGGCGGCGACCGCCGCCCCCGATCCTCCCGACGATCCACCGGGCGTATGACCGTGGCGCCAGGGATTGTGCGTC
>CAYVVV010000232.1:0-2993 GCA_964455325.1 uncultured Sphingosinicella sp.
GAGCATGCGACTGAAAATCGCAGTGTCGGTGGTTCGATTCCGCCCCTGGGCACCACTTGCCGCGCCAGCCTCATCCTTACGCAGCCGATTGCCGGCGTGCTGAAACGCGCGGTGCCGACGACGCTGGACGTTTGATTGCGTGATTTGGCTGGTGACCCCTACGGGACTCGAACCCGTGTTTTCGCCGTGAGAGGGCGACGTCCTGGACCGCTAGACGAAGGGGCCGTTCGCGGCCGGTACGCCGCGAAGGCGGGTCACTTAGGCCCCGCGACCTGGCAAGTCAAGCGCCGGCGATGCGGTCAAGCCAGGTGCGGCGAGGTACCCGTCCGACTGGCCGCTACGCGGCGTCCCTGGCCGCGTTCGCCTGCATCTCGGCCTTGAGGCTCTCGGCGAGCAGGAAGGCAAGTTCTAGGCTCTGCCCGGCATTGAGGCGCGGGTCGCAATGCGTGTGGTAGCGGTCGGCGAGCGCTTCGTCAGTCACCGCCATCGCGCCGCCAGTGCACTCGGTGACGTTCTGGCCGGTCATCTCGATATGGATACCGCCACCGTGGGAGCCTTCGGTGCGATGCACCGCGAAGAAGCCCTTTACCTCGGCCAGGATACGCTCGAACGGGCGCGTCTTGTAGCCCGACGCCGACTTTACCGTGTTGCCGTGCATCGGGTCGCACGACCAGACGACATGGCGCCCCTCGCGCTGCACGGCGCGCACCAGCGGCGGCAGACCAGCCTCGACCTTGTCATGGCCGAACCGGCTGATGACGGTAAGACGGCCGGGGATATTGTCGGGATTGAGCGTGTCGACAAGGCGGAGCAGGACATCCGCCGTCAGGCTCGGGCCGGCCTTGATGCCAACGGGATTGCCGACACCGCGCAGGAACTCGACATGCGCCGAGCCTTCAAAACGGGTGCGGTCGCCAATCCACAGCATGTGCGCCGACGTATCGTACCAACGCCCGGTCAGGCTGTCCTGCCGTGTCATCGCCTGCTCATAGCCGAGCAGCAACGCCTCGTGGCTGGTATAGAAGTCGGTGCCCTTCAGCTGCGGCACGCTTTCGGGACCGACGCCGCAAGCCTCCATGAAGGCGAGCGCGTCGCCGATGCGGTCCGCGACCTCCTTGTATTTCTCGGCCCAGGGCGAGCGGCCGACGAAGTCAAGGTTCCACTTGTGTACCTGGTGCAGGTTCGCATAACCGCCCTGCGCGAAGGCGCGCAGCAGGTTGAGCGTCGAGGCGGCCTGCATATAGGCGCGCAGCATCCGCTTCGGGTCGGGCTCGCGGCCTTCGGCGGCAAAGGCGATGTCGTTGACGATGTCGCCGCGGTAGGCGGGGAGTCTGACACCGTCCTGCTCCTCGAAATCGGCGGAGCGCGGCTTTGCGAACTGCCCCGCCATGCGGCCTACCTTCACCACCGGCATGCGGCTCGCGAAGGTCAGCACGACTGCCATCTGCAGCATGACGCGGAAAGTGTCGCGGATGGTGTTGGGGTGGAACTCGGCGAAGCTTTCGGCGCAGTCGCCGCCCTGCAGCAGAAAAGCCTTGCCGGCGGCGACTTCGCCGAGCGCCGCCTGCAGCTGCCGCGCCTCGCCCGCAAACACCAACGGCGGATAGGAGGTCAATTCCGATTCGACGGCGGCGAGTGCCGCCACGTCGGCGTAGGCCGGCATCTGCCGCGCTTCGTGCGCGCGCCAGCTCGACGGGCTCCACGCCCCGCGGGTCTTCGACGACGTCATCGCGCGCCTTTTGACCGGACGCGGGCGTCGGCGCAAGACAGCTTTGCTTTTGCACGCCATGGCGGCTTTTTCATTGTCCGGCAGTCGCTTGCCCGGTGTCCGCGTCACGTTTGGTCGCAAAGATTCCGAATAACCGCATGACGTAACTTGAAATAAACCGAAAAAGCGGACATTGTTCACATGGGGTTTCCGGGGGAGTGGGTCGCGTGCTGCAACAATCGCCGCTCTATGTGCGCAAGAGCGCCAACAGCTATCATCACGGCAATCTGTCGAACGCGTTGCTGCGTGCCGGGCTCAACTTGCTGGAGAAACGCGGCGCCTGTGCCGATCTTGGCCTGCGCGAGGTGGCGCGCGAGGTCGGGGTCAGCCCGGCTGCGGTGTACCGCCACTACGCCTCGAAGGAGGCGCTGCTGACCGCGCTTGCCATCGACGGTTTCCGCCGCCTGACCGAGGCGCAGATGGCACCGGTCGCGGGCAAGATCGTGACGCCGGTGCGCTTTGCCGACATGGGCCGCGCTTACGTGCGCTTTGCCGTCAAGAATCCTGCCCTGTTCCGACTGATGTTCAGCGATCAGGTCGATTCGAGCCGTGACGCAGCGCTGATGTTCGCGACCGAGCAGTTGACCAACAACATCGAGGACGCCGTGGCGCGGCTGGCCGGACCGCGCTTCTCCTCGGCGATGCGGCGCAAGGCGGCGCTCCGGGCCTGGAGCCTGGTGCATGGCCTGTCGCTGCTGCTCATCGACGGCCAGATGCGCATCGCGCACAGCGAGATCGACCGTATGATCGAGGCGGTCGTCGACCCCAGCCACGCGCTCAGTATCTAGGTTTCATTAGGAACGACTTAGCGGGGAGCGCGCCTGCGGCCGCCGAATGCTGGCCACCGTGTGCGCACAATCCAGTAGATCATCGCCAGCAACGCGGCGAGCGGCGGCAGGAACAAGAGCGGCGAGCCCTCGATTGCAGCCGGAAACTCGTCCTGCTGGCCAAGGAAGAACGACGAGGCAGCGATCGCCAGCGCCATCGTCATGCGCCACAAATGCCTGGCAATGCGCTGCGTCTGTGTGATTTGCCGGCGAACGATGTGGTTCGCATCGAACATGGCCGCGACGGCAGCGAGGGCGGCGAAACCGAAATGCGGCTCGGGCGGCAGCGAATCGACGAGCCGGTCGGGACTGGCCAGCGCCTGCAGGCCGAACAGCAGCAGCGCGCCGGCGGTGGCAGTCGCCACGACGAGCCCGCCAAGTTCGAAACGGCCGGCGCG
>CAYVVV010000233.1:0-2979 GCA_964455325.1 uncultured Sphingosinicella sp.
CCATCGATGCGCGCAGCAACCTTGTCGCCGAACAGCGGTCCGGTGACGCCACCATCGATGCGGATGTAGTCATAATTGCCATAGCTCGCCGATGCATAGCCGCCCAGATCGAATTTTGGGCCGGCGGTGACGATGTTGAGTGCGCCCGCCGACGAGTTGCGGCCCGACAGCGTGCCCTGCGGTCCGCGCAGCACCTCGATCCGTTCGACCTCGCCAAGCTCGGTGAGGCCGACGCCGGTGCGGCTGCGGTAGACGCCGTCGACGAACAGCGCGACGGACGATTCAAGTCCGGGATTCTCGCCGACGGTGCCGACGCCGCGGATGCGCGCGGTGAAGTTGACCTCGCTGGTGGCGCCCGAGACGATCAGCGACGGCGCCAGCTGGTTCAAGGCCCGAATGTCGGTAACGCCCGAATTCTGCAGCTGTTCGGCGGAGATGGCGCTCACCGCGATCGGCACGTCGGACAAGGCTTCGGCGCGCCGCGTCGCGGTGATGATGATCTCGCCCTCGCTTACCTCGGTCTCCTGCGCGGCTGCCTCCTGCTCCTGTGCATGGGCCGGTACGGCAACGGTAAGAATACACGCTGATGCAAGCCAGAAGCTCTTCGCCATGACGCTCTCCCAAGTCACTGTCGGTGTTGGGCCAAAGCGTGCGCAGGCGGCCGCGTCGCCGTCAAGACGTGCGCGGCGCGATGGAGCAGCAGCACGGCAGCTGTTGCCGAATGACAACAGCCGACTCAGGCGGCCTGCGCCATCGCCTCTACGATGAGCACCCGCGGCGCCACGCCGTCCAGTGTTGCCGTCGTGGCGCCGGCGACCGCCGCTGCGATCGCGTCGACGTCGACCGTCGCCAGCGGATCGACATGGATGCGCGCGTGCCGGATCAGCGCATTGGTGTAGGCATCGATCAGTCGCGGCCGTTGCGCCTCGATGGCTGCGCGCTCGGCATTGCTGGTCGCCTCGAGCTGGATCTGCACCGACAGCAATCCCGACGAACGGCTGTCAATGAACACCGGCACTATGATCGGTTCGAACGGCACGTAGTAAGGCGCCCGGTCGGCAGGCTCGGCGCGCGCGACGGCAAGCCCCGCGCCTGCCAGCATCAGCGCCAGCAGCAGCCATGCGAGATATTGACGTATGCGGCGGGTCATGCGCCCCGGTCTACGCGCGTCGGGTTGCGCCTTGCCTAACGCCGATCGTTAACCAAGCCCTAACCGCGATCAGTGCGACAGCAGCAACGGCAGCTGGCAGTCGCGCAGCATCGTGCGCGTGACGCCGCCGAGTACGAACTCGAACAGCCGCGAATGGCCGTAGGCGCCCATGACGACGATGCCGGCGCCGACCTCGGCGGCGACGCCGGCGATCGTCGCTGCAACCGTGGCGTTGCCGCGCGGACGGGCATGCACCTCGACGCCGATGCCGTGCCGCGACAGATAGGTTGCGGCGTCGCGCGCCGGCAGATGCGTGTCAGCGTCCTCGTCGACGCAGACAATGTGTGCGGCGCGGCTCCTGCCGATCAGGTCGCGGCAGTTGCGCACGGCGTTTGCTGCCTCGGCTGACCCGTTCCAGGCGATGACGATGGGTGCCGTGCCATCGATGCCGCGCTGGCTGTCGGGGACGACGAGCACCGGCACGCGCGCCTTGACGGCGATCTCGCCGACCAGCGGCTGCGTCGCGTCGGGGTCGAAGGCGCCGCCGCCGGGGCTTAGCACGATGAGGTCGGCGAGCATGCTGTTCATCAGCAGCGCGATCGACCCCTCGCCGCGGCTGTCGATCCAGTCCCAGGGCACATCGTCGCGCTCAAGCTGCGGCTGCAAGCGCTCGCGGACGGCCTTCATTTCCTCGGCATAGGCTTCGTAGGTCAGCATCGCGCCGGAGAACGGCTCGCCGGCATAAGCAGCGAAGGGCATCGCCTGCAGGCAAGAGATGTGGCCGCCGAACAGGCGGGCGATGTCGAGCGCCGCCTGCAGCCGCGCCTGTTGGCCAGCGTCCTCGCGGATGTGAAGCAGGATCGATTTCATGTGGCGGTTTCCTTTTCCCTACCCTGCCATCCTAGCGCAGCCGCGCACGGGCCGATTTGCGCGAGGTCAAACGTCGAGATTGGCAACCGACAGCGCGTTCTCCTGGATGAATTCGCGGCGCGGCTCGACGACATCACCCATCAGCCGGGTGAAGATCTCGTCAGCGACGTCGGCCTGCGCGATCTCGACCTTGAGCAGCGAGCGGTTGGCAGGGTCGAGCGTGGTTTCCCACAGCTGCTCGGCGTTCATCTCGCCGAGTCCCTTGTAGCGCTGGATCGACAGGCCCTTGCGACCGCTCTCGAACACCGCCTCGAGCAGTTCCGACGGGCGCGCCGCCGTTCGCTCGCCGAGCCGGATCGGTGCCGCGTAGGCGGTTTCGCGACCAAGCAACTGGTTGATCTTGCGCGCCTCTGCCGAGCCGATGAAGGCATGGTCGACAACATAGTGGTCGGTGACGCCGCGATGCGTACGCGACAGCGTGTAGCCGCCGTCGACGCGGACGGCGCTCCACTGGCCCGCGTCGTGGTTGCTCAGCCATGCCGCGACCGCGGCGCTGGCCTCGATGTCGGGATCGAGTCCGCCGGTGAGAGCGAGCGCCTCGACAATGCGCGGATCATAGCGGCCCGGGACATAGGCCATGAGCGCCTTCAGCTTGCGCGCCTGGTCGACGAGCGCGCGCAGATCCTTGCCCGAGCGCTGGCCGTCGGCGGTTTCGGCGACGAGGCCGTCGAGCCCGCCGGCGACCAGATAGTCGTCGAGCGCTGCCTGGTCCTTCAGATAGACCTCCGACCGCCCGCGGGTCACCTTGTAGAGCGGCGGCTGTGCGATGTAGAGGTGCCCCGCCTCGATGATCTCGCGCATCTGCCGGTAGAAGAACGTCAACAGCAGCGTGCGGATGTGGGCGCCGTCGACGTCGGCGTCGGTCATGATGATGATCTTGTGGTAGCGCAGCTTGGCGA
>CAYVVV010000234.1:0-2786 GCA_964455325.1 uncultured Sphingosinicella sp.
GCGGCGCGACCGAGGCGATCAACCTCGTCGCGCAAAGCTGGGGCGCAACACAACTCAAGCCCGGCGACCGCATCCTGCTGTCGCTGCTCGAGCACCACTCGAACATCGTCCCCTGGCAGCTGCTGCGCGATCGCACCGGCATCGCCATCGACGTGGCGCCACTCACCGCCGACCACTGCATCGACGCGGATGCGCTGGAGGCGATGCTGACGCCGGCGCACAGGCTCGTCGCCGTCGCGCACGTGTCGAACGTGCTTGGCTCGGTCGCCGATATCGGCCGCATCGCCCGCGCCGCGCACGGCGTCGGCGCGGCGCTGCTCGTCGACGGCTGCCAGGCGGTGCCGCGCCTTGCCGTCGACGTGCAGGCGCTCGGCGCCGACTTCTACGTCTTCTCGGGCCACAAGCTCTATGGCCCGACGGGAATCGGTGTGCTCTGGGCGAAGGGGTCGGTGCTCGACACGATGCCGCCGTGGCAGGGCGGCGGCTCGATGATCGAAACGGTGTCGTTCGAGCGGACAACCTATGCCCCCGCGCCGACGCGGTTCGAGGCGGGAACGCCGCACATCGTCGGCGCGGTCGGCCTGCATGCCGCGATCGACTATGTTTCCGCAATCGGACTTGACGTCATCGACGCGCATGAACGCCGTCTTGCCGCGATGACGCGCGAAGCGCTCCGCAGCACCAACGGCGTGCGCCTGTTCGGACCGGAGGAGGCGAGCGGCATCGTCTCGTTCGTTATCGAAGGCGTGCACCCGCACGACATCGGCACCATCCTGGACGAGGAAGGCGTCGCCATCCGTGCCGGCCACCATTGCGCGCAGCCGCTGATGACGGCGCTCGGCGTGCCGGCGACGGCGCGGGCAAGCTTTGGCATCTACAATGACACGCATGACGTCGAGCGGCTGGTTGCGGGGCTGCAACGCGTCAAGAGGATCTTCGGATGACTGACGATCAGCCATACAGGGTCGAAACCGTCGACGCGCCGCCGCCTGCGCCAGAACGTCCGGTCGTTGGCGAACCTGATCGCAAGCGCGACTATCTCGACGGCTTCCTGTCGCAGCAGCCGCGCACGCCCGACCCCGGCGCCCCCGGCGGCGACGTCTATGACAACGTCATCGCCGCGCTGCGCGAGATCTACGACCCCGAGATACCCGTCAACATCTACGACCTTGGGCTCATCTACGGCGTCGACATCGCAGGCGACCACGTCGTGGTGACGATGACGCTGACGACGCCGCACTGCCCCGTCGCCGAATCGATGCCGGCCGAGGTCGAGATCCGCGTCGGCAGCGTGCCCGGCGTCGCTTCGGCGGAGGTCAATCTTGTCTGGGATCCGCCGTGGGATCCGGCGAAGATGTCGGACGAGGCCAAGCTCGAACTGGGAATGCTATGACCACGACAGTCCGCACCCGCCCCGCACCGATCACACTGACCGAGGACGCCGCGGCGCGCATCGCCAGCCTGATGGCGAAGGCGCCGGCGGGCACCATCGGTGTCCGTCTGTCGACGCCGCGGCGCGGCTGCTCGGGGCTCGCCTATAGTCTCGATTACGTCACCGAGCCGAAACCCGGCGACGAACGCATCGAAGCGGGCGGCGGCACATTGTTCGTCGATGGCGGCTCGCTGCTCTACCTGATCGGCAGCCGCATGGACTGGCGCGAGGACGACTTCACCGCCGGCTTCGTCTTCGACAACCCCAACGCCAAGGGCAGCTGCGGCTGCGGCGAGAGCTTCACTGTCTAGCTTCCGTCGGGTCCAAGCCCGGGGTCGAGGTCGCGCGGGCGGACCAGGCGGACGAGCCTGCCGGTGCCTTCATCGATGTCTTCCCAGCGGTCGACGTCAAACTCCATCTCGGCGAGCGTTGCGGTCGGATACTTGACATCGACTTCGCTGCGCAGCGCGCCGCTGTCGGGAGGCGTCAACAGGAAGACGAGATCCTCGAGGCCCGGATTGTGACCGACGAGCAGCAGCGCTGCCGAGGCATCGTCGGTCTCGTGCACGATGTCGAGCAGGCTGAGCGCCGACGCCATATAGATGCGCCGGTCGAACGCGGCAGCGAGTCGCCGTCCGGCGCCCGCCTCTACGCCGTCGAGCGTCTCGACGACGCGCACCGCGGGCGATGCGACGACCTGGTCGAAGGCGACATCGTTGTCGCGGATATAGCGTCCGATCGTCTCGGCGGCGCGGCGGCCGCGCTTGTTCAGCGGTCGGTCGAAATCGCGCTCGACAGGGTCGTCCCAGCTCGACTTCGCGTGGCGCAGCAGAAAGATGGTCTTCATGCTCGGTCGGTGATGCCCGATGCGTTCGCGCCCGTCATCCGAAGATTTTGTGTAGGCGCCTTGAAACCGTCGACGATACGAACCGCATCGTCGAGACCGACGCGTTCGGGACGAACGCCGTCGGGGAAGGCCTGCAGCAGGCGGCTAGGCACGGCGGGACCGAGCAGCACGAACACGCCACTGTCGCTCGCGCGCCGGATGAGCCTGCCGAAGGCCTGCGCCAGGCGCCCACCAGTGACGAGATCGTCATAGACCTTGCCGCCGAACGCCGCGCGACGGGCGGCATGCAATACCGTCGGCCGCGGCCAGGGGACGCCCTCCATGACGACGAGCCGCAACGAGTCGCCCGGCACGTCGACACCGTCGCGCAACGCGTCGGTGCCAAGCAGCGACGCGCGCGGATCAGCGCGAAACATGTCGATGAGCGTGCCAACATCGACCGGATCGACGTGTTGCGCGTAGAGCGGCAGTGCCTCGGCCGCGAGCAGCGGTTCGAGACGACGCCGT
>CAYVVV010000235.1:0-2779 GCA_964455325.1 uncultured Sphingosinicella sp.
CTGCCGAAATGATGTTGGCGACGTTGAGGTACGATTCGGCTGCCGCGGGCGGGCCGATGCAGACCGCCTCGTCGGCAAGCCGCACGTGCATGGCGTCGGTGTCGGCGGTCGAATGCACGGCGACGGTCTTGATGCCCATCTCGTGACAGGCGCGGTGGATGCGCAGCGCGATCTCGCCGCGGTTGGCGATGAGAACCTTGTCGAACATGCCCTACTCGATGATCGCCAGCACTTCGTCGAATTCGACCGGCTGTTCGTTGACGACGCAGATACGCGCGACCCTGCCCGACTTCGGCGCGACGATCGGGTTCATCACCTTCATCGCCTCGACGATGAGCAGCGTGTCACCGGCGCTGACGCTGTCGCCCGGCTTGACAAAGGGGGCGGCACCGGGCTCGGGCGTCAGATAGGCGGTGCCGACCATCGGCGACTTGACCGCGCCGGGGTGCGACCGGATGTCGGCCTCGGGCGCGGCCGGCGCTGCCGCCGGTGCCGCCGGTGCCGGCGGCGCGGCCGCCGTCGGAACCGCGCTGGCGCCGCCGATCTGGCGCGCGACGCGGATGCGGCGGCCCTGGTCCTCGACCTCGATCTCGGATAGCCCCGTCTCGTCGAGCAGACCGGCAAGCTCGCGGACGAGCTTCGTATCGACGTTCATGCCGCCTTGTTTCGCAGTGGTCACTTCGCGTCCCCGTTTGTTGCGATGCCTCAAAGCCGCGCCGCGGCGTCGAGCGCGAGCAAGTAGCCGTCCGCGCCAAAGCCGGCAATCGTTCCCCGGGCAACCGGCGCGACATGGCTGTGGTGGCGGAAGCGCTCGCGCGCGTGCGGGTTCGACAGATGTACCTCGATCACCGGCACGTCGATCGCCTTCACTGCGTCGCGCAGCGCAACCGAGGTGTGCGTGTAGGCACCGGCGTTGAGAATGACCGCGCGCGCACCGCGCGAGGCCGCCTCGTGCAGCCAGTCGACGAGATGGCCCTCGTGGTTGGATTGCCTTAGGTCGATCTCGAACCCCATCGCCCGCGCGCGCTCCTCCATCGCCGCGGCGATGTCGTCGAGCGTCGCCGAGCCGTACACGTCCGGCTCGCGCGTGCCGAGCAGGTTGAGGTTGGGGCCGTTCAAGACCATGATGAGCGGGCGGATCGCCGCCATATGTTCCCCCTTGCCGCCCGGCAGCTGCCCTAGCCCTGCGCGGAAGCGGTTCTTATATGGGCCGACCCGACAAGAGGAAACCCCGTCAGCGCATGTCCATGATTTCGATCACCGTGAACGGCGAATCACGCCGCATCGACGCGGCCTCGCGCGTCGTCGACCTCATCGCCGCGCTCGACCTCGACCCGGCGCGCGTCGCCGTCGAACGCAATCTCGCGATCGTGCCCAAGTCGGCCTATGCCGCCGAGGCGCTTGCCGACGGCGATTCGATCGAGATCGTGCATTTCGTCGGCGGCGGCGAGGACGATGGCTGGGAGGTCGCCGGTCGGCGCTTTACCTCGCGCCTCATCGTTGGCACCGGCAAGTACAAGGACTATGCGCTGAACGCTGCGGCGGTCGAGGCCTCGGGCGCGGAGGTCGTGACGGTGGCGGTGCGGCGGGTGAACCTGTCCGACCGCTCACAGCCGCTGCTCACCGACTATATCGACCCCAGGTGCTACACCTATCTGCCCAACACCGCCGGCTGTTTCACCGCCGAGGAGGCGATGCGCACGCTCCGCCTGGCGCGCGAGGCGGGCGGCTGGACGCTCGTCAAGCTCGAAGTGCTCGGCGAGGCGAGGACGCTCTATCCAGACATGGAGGAAACGCTGCGCGCGACGCGCGAGCTCGTGCGCGAGGGCTTCGAGGTGATGGTCTACTGCAGCGACGATCCCATCGCCGCAAAGAAACTGGAGGATGCTGGCGCCGCTGCGATCATGCCACTGGGCGCGCCGATCGGCTCGGGCCTCGGCATCCAGAACCCGGTTACCATCCGGCTCATCGTCGAGGCGGCGAAGGTGCCGGTGCTGGTCGACGCCGGCGTCGGCTGCGCGTCGGACGCAGCGGTGGCGATGGAGCTCGGCTGCGCTGGCGTGCTGATGAACACCGCCATCGCCGAAGCGAAGGATCCGGTCATGATGGCGCGCGCCATGCGCCACGCCGTTGCGGCCGGCCGGCTCTCCTACCTCGCCGGCCGCATGCAGAAGCGCCGCTATGCCGACCCGTCGAGTCCGCTCGGCGGATTGATCTAGGCGCTGTCACAATACTGGGCGCTGTGGCGTCCTTGTTGCAGGGAGGGCTCATCGACAGGAGCCTTGAACGTGCAACCTCGCCTCAATCCGTACAAAGTCGACATGAAGCTGATGCAGCCGATGCTGGCGCTGGAACAGGCGGTGGCGTCGAGCGGTCTCGAGCACAGCCTGATCGAGCTGGTGAAGACGCGCGCCTCGCAGATCAACGGCTGCGCGTTCTGCATCCACATGCACGCGACTGACGCGATGAAGGCCGGCGAGGCGCCGATGCGGCTGTTGCTGCTTGATGCCTGGCGCGAGTCGAGCCTGTACAGCGCGCGCGAGCGTGCCGCGCTGGCTTGGACCGAGGCGCTGACGCGCATTGCCGACACGCACGCGCCCGATGCCGACTACGCGGCAATGGCGGCGGAGTTCAGCGCCGACGAGCAGGTCAAGCTGACGCTGCTCATATGCATGATCAACGCCTGGAACCGCATCGCGGTCGGCTTCCGGTCGGCGCATCCGGCCTAGGTCATGCACTCATAAATCGCTAGCCATGTGAGGCGAGATTTGATTCAAGC
>CAYVVV010000236.1:0-2757 GCA_964455325.1 uncultured Sphingosinicella sp.
CGCGATTTCAAGTCGATCAGTGTCCAGCGACCCGGCGGCACGCAGCGGCTGACCGTCAACACCAGCGGCGACCTCGCCGCGCTTGGCGCCAGCCTCGCGTACGACATCGCCGCTGCCGAGCGCTGGTGGGTGACGCCGTTCGTCGCCGTCGACTACAGCCAGGTCGACACGGCGCGCGTCGTGCTCGGCCCTGGCGGCAGCACGCTCCGCGTGGATGAAAGCGAGGAAGACGGCGTCACTGGCTCGGGCGGCGTCACCGTCCAGCGCCAGTTCGGCGACGACGCACGCCATTCGGTCGGTATCTACGGCGCGCTCGTCGTGACGTCGAACACGAGCTCGCTGGTGCGCACCTCGCGCGTCGGCGACACGACCGGGGCGACGCGCATCCTCGAGGGCGTCGACAACGGCGACACATGGGTCGAGTTCGGCGTCGTCGGGAGCTTTGCGCTCTCCCAGTCGGTGAACCTCGACTACAGCCTGATCCGCTCGGCCGGCCTTCGCCCCAGCGAGACGACCGCTGCCTCGCTCGGGCTGCGTTTCTTCTTCTGACGGCGATTGACAGTCGCATCCAGCCGCCGCACCCTCCCCCGGCTCATTGCGACGGGGGAGGGAGTGCATGGGGATCGAAGACAATAGTCCGATTCTGGCGCCGGTGGCGGTGCTGATCCTGTGGTCGATGATCGTTCTCGCCTGGGCGGCGATGGCGCGGATGCCGGCGGCACGCAAGCTCGGCCTCAGCTTCGACGATGGCCGGCGAACGAGCGAACTCGCCCTGAAGCTGCCCCCCGAGGTGCAGTGGAAGATGGACAATTACAACCATCTGATGGAGCAGCCGACGCTGTTCTACGCGGCTGCGCTGGCGCTGGCGCTCGCCGTCATGGGCGATGGTGTTGGTCTCTGGCTGGCCTGGGCCTATGTCGGCGTGCGCATCGTGCACAGTCTCGTGCATGGCACGTCGAACAAGGTCGCTATCCGCTCCCGCGTCTTCGCGGTCGGCAACGTCGTGCTGCTGGCTATGGGCGTCTACCTCGCGCTGGGCGTGTTCTGACCGTGTAACCTTGAGCGGCGTTGGCGCGTACCCCGACCGAACGGGGCGGAGAAAATATCATGAATGCCAAGGCGCTTTCGCTGTTGTTCCTGCGCGTGTCGACGGGGCTGCTGCTCGTGTTGTGGGGGCTGATCAAGATCGGCGAACCCGACGTCGCCGTCCACGTCTCGGATAAATATTATGGCGGCATCGTGTCCGCCGACATGATCCAGATGCCGTTCGGCATCCTGCAGGTCGCCGTCGGCGTGCTCGTCGTCATCGGTCTGTTCCGCCGCTATGTCTATCCGTTGCAGGCGCTGATCCTCATCGTCGGCGCGCTCGCCATCTGGAAGTACCTGCTCGATCCATATGGCCGCTGGCTGCTCGACGAGAAGACGGCGAACATCCTATTCTTCCCGTCGCTGTGCGTCGCCGCGGCAACGCTGGTGCTGCTCGCCTTCAAGGCCGACGACACGCTGACGCTCGATGCGCGGTTCGGCCGCTGACGCATGCGGCGGCCGCTGACCGTCGCCGTCGTCCAGGCCGCGCCAATCCCGCTCGCCGTCGGTGCCGGCATCGAAGCCGCCGCGGCGCTTGCCGAGCGCACGATCGGTGACGGTGCGCGTCTGGTCGCGTTCGGCGAGACGTTTCTTGGCGGCTATCCGATCTGGCTTGACGAGGCGCCGGGTGCGGCGCTGTGGGATCATCCGGGCGCGAAGGCGCTGCACCGGACGCTGCTCGAGCAGGCGGTGACGCTTGACGATCGGCGTCTCGCGCCGCTCCAGGATCTGGTCGATCGCAGCGGCGCGCTGATCAGCATTGGCGCGCACGAGCGCATTCGTTCAAGCCTCTACAATGCGCAGCTGCTGTTTCGCCCCGGTTCGCCGCCGCTCGTCCATCGCAAGCTGGTACCGACGCATGGCGAACGGCTGATCTGGGCGCGCGGTGATGGTTCGACGCTCGCTGTGCACGCGGCCGAATGGGGTCGGACCGCGTCGCTCATCTGCTGGGAGCACTGGATGCCGCTAGCGCGCGCGGCGATGCACAATCAGGGTGTCGACGTCCACGTCGCGGCCTGGCCGACGGTGCGCGAAACCTATCTCGTCGCGTCACGACATTACGCCTTTGAAGGCCGCTGCGTGGTGCTCGCCGCCGGCACCGTGCTGCACCGTGATGACCTCCTCGAAGGGCTTGATCGTGTCGGCGGTGACGCGGCGGCGCGCGAACTGCTGCTCGCCATACCCGACCGGCAGCTCCAGCGCGGCGGCAGTGCCATCATCGGGCCCGATGCCACGCTGGCCGCCGGACCCGCCGGCGCGGCAGCCGAAACGCTGGTCGCGACCATCGACCTTGCCATGCGCGACGAGGCGCTCGCCGCGCTCGACGTCGATGGTCATTACAGCCGCCCCGATGTCTTCGATCTCCGCGTCGATACGCGCGTGCGGACCGGCGTCCGCTTCTCAGCGTCTGAAGGCAGCGACCAGCTCGACGTGTAGCGACCAGCGGAACTGACCGACCGGCCACAGCTCGGTCAGCTGATAGCCCGCTTCGACCAAGATCCTGGCATCACGCGCGAACGTGTTGGGATTACAGGAAACATAGGCGATAGTCGGAATCTCCGAACGCGCCAGTTCGCGGACCTGTGCGACAGCTCCGGCACGCGGCGGGTCGATCACCACGGCGGCAAAGCGCGCCAGTGCCTTGGCGTCATATGGCCGACGAAACAGGTC
>CAYVVV010000237.1:0-2726 GCA_964455325.1 uncultured Sphingosinicella sp.
GCTTGAATCAAATCTCGCCTCACATGGCTAGCGATTTATGAGTGCATGACCTAGACCGTCGCCGCTGTCGGTCGTGTTCAGAGCGACCGGCCGACAACCAGCTTCATGATCTCCGACGTGCCGCCATAGATGCGCTGGACGCGGGCGTCGCGCCAAAGCCGCGCGATCGGATATTCGTTCATGTAGCCGGCGCCGCCATGCAGTTGCAGCGCGGCGTCACAGATCTCCCACTGCAGCTCGGTGTGCCAGAGCTTTGCCGCCGAGGCTTCGACAGCGGTCAACTTCCTGTCGACGTGGCGTGCAATCGCCCAGTCGAGATGCGCCCAGCCGACCTGCAGCTTCGCGGCGAGGCCGGCGAGCGTGAACTGCGTGTTCTGGAAGTCGAACACGGTCTTGCCAAACGCCTTGCGGTCCTTGGTGAACCTGACCGCCTCGTCGAAGGCGCGCTGCGCGCCCGCCTGCGCGGCGATCGCAATCTGCAGCCGTTCCTGCGGCAACTGGTTCATGAGGTAAGCGAAGCCCATGCCCTCCTCGCCAAGGCAGTTGGTGATCGGCACGCGCACGTCATTGAAGAACAGCTCCGACGTGTCGGCCGAGTTCTGGCCGATCTTGTCGAGGTTGCGGCCGCGCGTGAAGCCGTCGCGGTCGGCCTCGACGAGGATCAGCGAGGTGCCCTTGGCTCCCTTGTCGGGGTCGGTCTTGGCGACAACGATGACAAGGTCGGCGTTCTGGCCGTTGGTGATGTAGGTCTTCGATCCGTTGATGACATAGTGGTTGCCGTCGCGCCGTGCCGTCGTCTTGACGCCCTGCAGGTCGGAGCCGGCGCCGGGCTCGGTCATGGCGATGGCGCTGATCACCTCCCCCGACACCATGCCGGGAAGCCAGCGCGCCTTCTGCTCCTCCGAGCCGTAGTGGATGATATAATCGACGGTAATGTCGGACTGCAGCGTGATTCCCGCCGACGAGCCGGAGTACGCGAGTTCCTCGCCGATCACCGCATTGTAGCGATAGTCAAGGCCGAGCCCACCGTAGGCTTCGGGCACCTGCGGGCAGAGGATGCCAGCGTCGCCGCACTTCTTCCAAAAGCTGCGGTCGACAATGCCGTCCTCCTCCCAGCGGTCGAGATTGGGCACGAGCTCGCGCTCGAAGAACTTGCGGACCTGGTCGCGGAACAGCGCATGCTCCTCGTCGTACGCGGCGCGGCTGGCGGTGTCGAGCATGGGTGGATCTCCCTAGGATGGTGTCTGCGATAGCAGGCGGCGCCGCGCCGGTGACACTCCCTAAAGCAAGCGGCCCTAGAGCGAGCGGATCAGGCGCGTGGCGACCGCGAGCCAGGGGGCTTCGGCGACGACAACCTGGCGCGCACCGGCGGCGGGCGGCATCAGCATGACGCGCTGGCCGTCCAGATCGACGAGGCGGCCAAAGGCGAAGCGGCCGGCGGGTCGCGGCACGAGCACATCGCGGTTGCGCGCGCGCGCGAACGCGTCGGGAGCGAGCCGTTCGCACCAGATTTCGTCGCCGGCGCGATAGTCGCCCTGCGCGAACGTCACCTGCACCGCAACCATCGCCCCCGTCGGCCGCGGCGGCAGCAGCGCGGTCGGCTGTGTCGGCGCCTCCGCGCCGTCGGCGCCGAGCACCGCGGCGACTGCGATGTCGGGACGGTCGGGATGGGTGACGAGCTCGGCGGCGTCGACGCCGAGCGCGGCGGCGATTCGGTTGAGCCAGCCGACGCTGACCGTCCGTGTGCCGGTTTCCAGCCGGCCAATCGTCTGCGGCGTCGTCGGCGGATGGCAGCGTTCGGCGACGTCGGCAAGCGTAAGGCCAAGCCCCTTGCGGATTTCACGAATGCGCGTGATCACGCAATCAACTCCTATCCTATTCGGTTATTTTTCTTTCCTACACATAGCCAGAAATGGCAAGAGCCGATTCGCTATCGCACAAAGCAAAAAGGAGCCCTTCCGCGATGACAAGCACGGTGCCGCCCGCGACCCGCAACCGCCTGATCGTCCGGACCGTCGACGCGCCACGGCACCGCGACGCAGCGGTGCGCGGCGCACGCCACGCCAACCGCGCCGAGGAACCGATCGCCTGGCTGCACGCGCGCGGCAAGATTTCCGATCGTCAGTTCGACGCCGGCGTGCGGCTGCGCGACGACTTCCACCTGGCGGCGCAGGCGCCGCGCGTGACGATGGCGTGGGACGCGGCGCCGGTGGCGAAGGTGCGGCGCGCGGCACCGTCGCACGCCGACCCGACGCTGGCGCAGGCGAGCGCCAAGGCGCGGCTCGACGGCGCGCTGGCAGCGGCCGGCGGCGGCCTTGCCGACGTGCTGCTGCGCACGGTGTGCATCGGCGAGGGGCTGGAGACCGCCGAGCGTGCGATGGGCTGGCCGGCGCGCGCCGGCAAGATCGTGCTCTGCCTCGGGCTCGACCGCGTCGCCGACTATTACCGCATCTAGAGTCGGCTCACGACGGCAGCCAGACTTCGACCGTGCCGCGCTTGCCCGGTCCGGACGACAGCCGCGCCGACACCGACAGCCGGCGCCCGATGGCATCGGCCACGGCGCGGTCGGCTGCGTCGAAATAGAGCGCGCGTGCCTCGCCGAACGCCGCTGCGGCAGGGCTGACCGCGGCGACGCGGAAGCCGCCGCGCTCGAGCATGCCGGCAAGCGCATAGGCGGCCTCGGCGGTCGCGGCGGGCGCGGCGCGATCATAGCGGATGACCACCTC
>CAYVVV010000238.1:0-2667 GCA_964455325.1 uncultured Sphingosinicella sp.
CTGTCGCCGGTGCTGTCAGGCGGGCAGCCGGGACCGCATCCGATCCAGGGCATCGGCGCCGGCTTCGTGCCCGGCGTGCTCGAGACCGCGCTGCTCGACGGCGTCATCCAGGTTGCTCCCGACGATGCCAAGGACATGGCGCGCCGCGCCGCACGCGACGAGGGCATGCTCGTCGGCATCTCCTCGGGCGCGACGCTCGCGGCGATCCGCCAGTATCTCGACGGCGCGGCGCCGGGCAGCCGCGTGCTCGGCTTCAACTACGACACCGGCGAGCGCTATCTGTCGGTGCCCGACTTCCTGCCGGAATAGTCCGCGACGGCGGCCGGCGGGCGCACGAAGACGATCATGGCAACGGACAGCATCGGGCTGTCCACCAACAGGGGAAGGAAACGACGTGCAAGCCTATACCTATACAATGCTCGGCACGCTGGCAGCACTGCTCGTCTACACTTGGGCGATGATCGGTGTCGGTCGCGCGCGTGCGCGCACCGGCATCAAGGCTCCTGCGACGACGGGCAATGCCGATTTCGAGCGCGCCTTCCGCGCGCATCAGAACACGATGGAGCAGCTGGTCAGCTTCCTGCCGCTGGTCTGGATCGTCGCGGTGCTCTTCGGCGACATCTGGGGCGGCATCTATGCCGCGGTCTGGGTGGTCGGCCGCATCCTCTATGTAGCGGGCTACGCGGCGGCGGCCGAGAAGCGCTCGACGGGGTTCATGATCGCCGGGCTGGCAACGCTGGCGGCGCTCGTCGCCTCGCTCGCCAGCATCATCATCGACCTGTTCGCCTGACGCAGCCGTCGCCGGCGGCCAGCCGCTAGACCGCGATCGGTTCAGATTGAATCGATCTGAACCGTGAATCGCTGTCTAAGATTATGAATAGAGACTGATTCACGTTTCAGGTGGAAGCGCTGTGCGCTTCCACCTGAAACGATCAGGCTCTAAGCGTCGGGAAAGCGGTAGCCGCTGAACTGCTGGCGCAGGGTCAGCTTCTGGATCTTGCCGGTCGCGGTGTGCGGGATCTGGTCGACGAAGACGACGTCATTCGGCATCCACCATTTGGCGACGCGGCCGCTCAAATGGTTGAGCAGGTCATCCTTGGTCGGGTTGGCACCGTCCTTGGGCACGACGATGAGCAGCGGCCGTTCGTCCCACTTGGGATGCGGCAGCCCGATCACCGCCGCCTCGGCAACGCCGGGGCAGCCGACCGCCTCGTTCTCCAGTTCGATCGAGCTGATCCACTCGCCGCCCGACTTGATGACATCCTTGGCACGGTCGGTGATCTGCATGTAACCGCTGGGGTCGATGGTGGCGACGTCGCCGGTGTCGAACCAGCCGTCGGCATCGAGGACGTGGCCGCCATCGCCGGCGTAGTATTCGCGCACGATCCACGGCCCGCGCACGAGCAGATGACCGAATGCCTTGCCGTCGCGCGGCAGTTCGACACCATTGTCGTCGACGATCCGCATCTCGACGCCGAACACCGCCCTGCCCTGCTTGGTCTGCAGGTCGAACTGTTCCTCCTCGCTCTTTGCGAGCGCGTCGGCCGAGAGCGAACCGAGCGTGCCCAACGGCGACATCTCGGTCATGCCCCAGGCATGGCAGACGGTGACGCCATACTTCTTCTTGAAGTCGACGATCATCGAGCGCGGCACCGCCGACCCGCCGATGATCACGCGTTCGAGCGCACCGAGCGTCTGCCCCGTCTTCTCCAGATACTGCAGCATGCCAAGCCAGACAGTGGGCACCGCCGCGGTCAGCGTGACACCCTCGCGGACGATGAGGCCGTGCAGCGTTTCGGCGTCGAAATGCGCGCCGCCCATGACGATCTTCGCGCCGACCGCGGCGGCACCATAGGGAATGCCCCAGGCGTTGGCATGATACATCGGCACCACCGGCAGGATCGTCGTCGTCGAACTGAGCCCCATCGCATCGCGGCCGTGTCCGCCAAGCGTGTGCAGCACGTTCGAGCGATGCGTGTAGAGCACGCCCTTGGGGTTGCCCGTCGTCCCCGACGTGTAGCAGAGCCCGGCGGGCGTCGTCTCGTCGACGTTCGCCCATTGGAAATCGCCGTCGGCGCCGGCGATCAGATCCTCGTAGGCGATAAGGTCGAGACGGCTCGACTTCGGCAGGTGCGCGGCATCGGTCAGCAGCACGAAATGCTCGACGCTGACGAGCTTCGGCGCGATCGTTTCGACAAGGCCGAGGAACGACAGGTCGAAGAACAAAACGCGGTCGGCGGCGTGGTTGATGATGTAGACGATCTGCTCCTCGAACAGGCGCGGGTTGACCGTATGCGCAACGGCGCCCATGCCCGAAATGCCGTACCAGCATTCGATATGGCGGTGCGTGTTCCACGCCAGCGTCGCGACGCGGTCGCCGTGGCGGATGCCGAGCCGCGTCAGCGCCTGCGCGACCTTGAGCGATCGTTCGCGCACGTTGCGCCAGTTGGACCGGTGCTCGCCGCCTTCGACGAGCGCGGTGACGATCTCGCGCGAGCCATGGTTGAGCGCCGCATGGTCGATCAGCTTCCAGACGAGCAGCGGCCAGTCCTGCATTCCTCCAAGCACACGATCCCTCCCTTTGCCCCGCGCCGCGAACCTAGTGACATGCGCCACCGCGATCAATTGCCGACAGAGTTGACCAATGCGAACAAATGTGGAACAACG
>CAYVVV010000239.1:0-2630 GCA_964455325.1 uncultured Sphingosinicella sp.
CCCCGACATGCTAACGGCCTTCGCTCGCACGGCCCGCGAACGGCTTCGGCTGGAGAACGGAGGCTATCGCCGCGATCACCTGCGCGCCTTGGCCCAGCGTGTTGAGGTTGCCGACAAAGAGGTTCGCATCATGGGATCGAAGTCGGAACTGCTCCGCACGCTCGTCGCCGCTTCATGCGTACAATCGGCGGCGTTCGGCGTTCATAGTTCTGTACTGAAATGGCGCGCCCGGCAGGATTCGAACCTGCGACCCCAAGCTTAGAAGGCTCGTGCTCTGTCCGGCTGAGCTACGGGCGCGCGCCGGTTCCTACATCTCGCGCGCGGGCGGGCCGCGCAACCGAAACTTCGCCGGCTGCCGGGCAGGCCCATGACAATCGGCGGCATCCACTCGTGTCGGGCAGCGGCGCGCGCGTTGGCGACTGCCTGCGCCTCGGTCGAGTGCGCGGCTGACGCGACGGCCTTGGAGCGCGAACGCAGCTTTGTGCTCGCTGCTCGCTGATCCACGCCATCTGATTACCGCCACTAGCGGAAATTGTCGGCGTAGGACTGCAGCTTGAGCCGGTGTACGCGCGGCGGCAGCACGGTGTAGGCCAGCCCCTCGCGCTCGGCATAGGCTTTCGCCGCCTCCGCCGTCGGGAAGCGCAGCCGCAGCTGGCGCCGCGTGTCGCGCGATCCCGGCCAGCCGGTCAGCGGGTCGGGGCGTTGCGCGTCGCTGCGCGCAAACTCGAGCAACCAGTCGTCGGTCCCCGCGCGGCCGCTCTGCATGGCGTTCTTCGGCTGCTGGTAGATGCGTGCGCGCATAGGTCCCTCGCTACGTGATGCGACCGAAATGGCGGGCGGCGCGCGCGGCGTCAAGCCGGCGACGGTGCGTTCAGAATGCGCGCGCAATGGCGAAGCGGACGGTCTCGGTCAGCGCCGCCTTGGCGCTCGACGCCGGCATATCGGCGATGGCATCGATGGCGAGCTCGCCATAATGGCGCGCGCGGGCGAGCGTGTCGGCGATCGCGCCCGACCGTTGCAGCCGCGCGATCGCCTCGGCGAGGTCGGCGTCGGACTTGCGGCGGCCTTCCATGGCGTCGCGCCAGAACGCGCGCTCGGCGTCGTCGCCGCGGCGGTAGGCGAGGATGACCGGCAGCGTCAGCTTGCCCTCGCGGAAATCGTCGCCCTGGCCCTTGCCCATCGTCGCCGCGTCGGACACGTAGTCGATGGCGTCGTCGACAAGCTGGAAGGCGATGCCAAGGTTGCGGCCAAAGCTCTCCAGCGCGGCTTCGCACGCCTCGTCGCGCTCGGCGACGACCGCGGCGATCTGGCAGGCGGCGGCGAACAGCACTGCCGTCTTGGCGGTGATCACCTGCAGATATTTTTCCTCGCTGGTGTCGATCTGCCGCGCCACCATCAGCTGGTCGACCTCGCCCTGCGCGATCACCGCCGACGCGCCCGACAGGATCTTGAGCACACGCAGGCTGCCGTCCTCGACCATCAGCTCGAACGCGCGGCTGAACAGGAAGTCGCCAACCAGCACCGTCGCCTGGTTGCCCCAGATCAGGTTCGCCGCCGTCTTGCCGCGGCGCAGGTCGGAGCCATCGACGACGTCGTCGTGCAGCAAGGTCGCGGTGTGGATGAATTCGACCGACGCGGCGAGCTTGTGATGGCGCACACCCGAATAGCCGAGCAGCCGCGCCGCGGCGAGCGTCAGCATTGGCCGCAGCCGCTTGCCGCCGCCCGAAATAAGGTGGCCGGCGAGCGCCGGGATCACCGCGACGGGGCTCTGCATGCGCTCCAGGATGATCGCGTTGACGGCGTTGAGCTCGGGCGCGACGAGCAGCATCAGCGCGTCGAGCGACGGCTGCGGCTGTCCGCTGTCGATGCGCTGGATGGTCGCGCTCACGGTCGGTCTTGTTCCCCGTTGTCCAAAAGTTTAGGCGTCATTGCCGCATCCGCGCGGCTTTGTCACCGCGTTACATCGACGCGCGGCTGGGCCTGTGGGGAGCAGCGATGACCGACGACCGCCTGGCGAGCTATCGCGACAGCATCGACAATATCGACGCGGCGCTCATCCACATGCTCGCCGAGCGCTTCAAGATCACCCGGGCGGTCGGCGAGTACAAGGCCGCCGTCGGGCTGCCGCCCGCCGACCCAGAGCGCGAGGCACGGCAGATCGCGCGGTTGCGCAGCCTCGCCGCCAGCGCCAAGCTCGACGAGGAGCTCGCCGAGAAGTTCCTGCGCTTCATCATCGACGAGGTGATCCGTCACCACGAACGCATCAAGCGCGGCAAGGCCTGACCCGGCGGTCAGCGGTTCGCCGACAGCGCCAACAGGTCGCGGCGCAGCGCGTCGCCGTCCGCCGACGGCAGGCCGGTCTCGACGACGCGATGCTGCTCGCGCCAGATCGGCACCGCCGCAACGAGCAACTGCCGCCCGGCGTCGGTCAGCCGCAGCCGCCGTACGCGCCGGTCGCGCGCGTCCGACCGAACCTCGACGAGGCCCCGCCGTTCGAGCGGTTTCAGATTGGCGGTAAGCGTCGTCCGGTCCATCGCCAGCAGCTCGGCGACAGGCCCCATTGGCGGCGCTTCGGGAACGTTGAGCGCCATCAGCAGCGAGAATTGGCCGTGCGAAATGCCAAGCGGTCG
>CAYVVV010000240.1:0-2623 GCA_964455325.1 uncultured Sphingosinicella sp.
CTAGGTGCGTCGAATGCACGGCGATGATCGCGCGCATGCCGGTTTCGCGGTCGTCGAAGAAGTGCAGCCCTTCGTGCGCGTCGAAATCGGGAAGATTGAAGATCGTCATCGTCGCGCTCGCTGTGGTCAGGCTGGCAAGGAAGTTATACTGCCGCGCAATAATATGATGAGGCACGAAAGCAAAGCGGAAACCGGCAACCCGGCCGACGCTGGGGCGACTGACGGGGATCGAACCCGCAACCTCTGGTACCACAAACCAGCGCTCTAACCGATTGAGCTACAGTCGCCGCAAGTCCAAGACGCGCGGACATAGGCGCGTGCGCGCGAGGCGTCAAGCAGCAGCACCGCCGCTGGCATCCGCCAGTGACACACGGCGATGGACGACGGCGATCACCGGTGCCAAGCTGCGCATTGCCGGGCCGAAAGGGGAAAAATCGTGCCAAAGGTTCATGACTTCAGCGTGCGCGCATCCGATGGCGGCATGCAGCCGCTCGCCGACTATGCCGGGCAGCCGCTGCTGATCGTCAATGTCGCCTCGAAATGCGGGTTCACGCCGCAATACGCGGGGCTTGAGGCGCTCTATCGCGACTATCGCGACCGCGGCCTCGTCGTGCTTGGCTTCCCCTGCAACCAGTTTGGCGGGCAGGAACCCGGCGACGCCCAGGAAATCGCCAGCTTCTGCGCGCTCAACTATGACGTCAG
This sequence comes from uncultured Sphingosinicella sp., assembly GCA_964455325.1. GTDB lineage: Bacteria > Pseudomonadota > Alphaproteobacteria > Sphingomonadales > Sphingomonadaceae > Sphingosinicella. Next base: position 703 of record CAYVVV010000240.1, read on the forward strand.
CTTCCCGGTGATGGCGAAGGTCGAGGTCAACGGCGCCAATGCCGATCCGCTCTATGATCATTTGAAGCGTGAGCGCCCCGGCCTGCTCGGCACGCAGTCGATCAAGTGGAACTTCACCAAGTTCCTCGTCGACCGCGCCGGCAATGTCGTTTCGCGGCACGCGCCGGCCGAAACGCCCGACAGTCTTCGCCGCGCGATCGAGGCGCTACTCTAGGCCATCGCGTTCGTTCGCCCAATTATTAGGCATGCCGCCGCTGCTTTGGGCAGTCCGAATGCACGCGCCGGCACCCGCCGACGCGTTTTCGCGGGGCGGGAATCTGGCACGCCTCATGCTTAGCCGCGGACATCACGTGGAGGGCGGCCGCCTGTCCGCGCTGTTGTCATAGCTGGGGTACCGCAGTGAAAAAGATCGAAGCCATCATCAAGCCGTTCAAGCTCGATGAAGTGAAGGAGGCGCTGCACGAGGTCGGCGTTTCGGGCATCACCGTCGTCGAGGCCAAGGGGTTCGGCCGCCAGAAGGGGCATACCGAGCTCTATCGCGGTGCCGAGTACGTCGTCGACTTTCTGCCCAAGGTGAAGCTTGAAGTCGTCGTCGACGACGCCATCCTCGACAAGACGGTCGAGGCGATCGCTGCCGCCGCGAAGACCGGGCGCATCGGCGACGGCAAGATCTTCGTGTCGACGATCGAGCAGGCCTACCGCATCCGTACCGGCGAACGCGACAGCGAAGCCATCTGAACCACCAACGCAATCCACAGCGACATACGAGGAAAGGCGAGTAATGGCGAACAAACCGGCCGACATCCTGAAAATGATCAAGGACAAGGAGATTGAATGGGTCGATCTCCGCTTCACCGACCTCAGGGGCAAGTGGCAGCATCTCGCCATGTGCACGGGCGTCATCGACGAGGACAATCTTACCGACGGCTTCATGTTCGACGGGTCGTCGATCGCCGGCTGGAAAGCGATCAACGAGTCGGACATGATCCTGAAGCCGGACCTCGACGCGGTCTATTTCGATCCCTTCTCGGCGACACCGATGATGGTGCTGTTCTGCGACATCATCGAGCCGTCGACCGGCGAGATGTACGGCGCCGACCCGCGTTCGGTGGCGAAGCGCGCCGAGGCGTTCCTGGGCGCGAGCGGTATCGGCGACACCGTCTATGTCGGCCCCGAGGCCGAGTTCTTCGTGTTCGACGACGTCCGCTTCGAGAACGGTTATGCCGGCTCGGGCTACCGCATCGACGACATCGAGCTGCCGACCAACACCGGCCGCGAGTATGACGAGGGCAACATGGGCCACCGGCCGCGCGCCAAGGGCGGCTATTTTCCGGTCGCCCCCGTCGACCCGGCGCACGACCTGCGCTCGGAGATGGTCTCGACGATGCTCGAAATGGGCCTGCCGATGGACAAGCACCACCACGAGGTCGCCGCCGCGCAGCACGAACTCGGGCTGATGTTCGGCACGCTGCTGACCACCGCCGACCGCATGCAGATCTACAAGTATGTCGTGCACAACGTCGCGCACGCCTACGGCAAGACCGCGACGTTCATGCCGAAGCCGATCAAGGACGACAATGGCTCGGGCATGCACACGCACATGTCGGTGTGGAAAAAGGGCAAGCCGCTGTTTTCGGGCGACGGCTATGCGGGACTTTCCGATACCGCGCTCTACTTCATCGGCGGCGTCATCAAGCACGCCAAGGCGATCAACGCGTTCTCGAATCCGTCGACGAACAGCTACAAGCGGCTCGTCCCGGGCTTCGAGGCGCCGGTGCTGCTCGCCTATTCGAGCCGCAACCGCTCGGCGTCGTGCCGCATCCCTTATGGCACCGGCCCGAAGTCGCGGCGCGTCGAGTTCCGCTTTCCCGACGCGACGGCGAACCCCTATCTGTGCTACTCGGCATTGCTGATGGCAGGG
>CAYVVV010000241.1:0-2586 GCA_964455325.1 uncultured Sphingosinicella sp.
GCGGTCTTGCCCGTCTGGCGGTCGCCGATGATCAGCTCGCGCTGGCCGCGGCCGACGGGGACCAGCGCGTCCAATGCCTTCAGCCCGGTCTGCATCGGTTCGTGCACCGACTTGCGCGGAATGATGCCGGGCGCCTTCACCTCGACGAGCGAGCGCGTGACGTCGGTGAGCGGCCCCTTGCCGTCGATCGGGTTGCCAAGCGCGTCAACGACGCGGCCGAGCAGGCCCTTGCCGACGGGCACGTCGACGATGTCGCCGGTGCGGCGGACAGTGTCGCCTTCCTTGATCGACGCATCCGAACCGAAAATGACGACGCCGACGTTGTCGATTTCGAGGTTGAGCGCCATGCCCTTGATGCCGCTGGGAAATTCCACCATCTCGCCGGCCTGGACATTGTCGAGGCCGTGCACGCGCGCGATGCCGTCGCCGACCGACAGCACCTGCCCGACTTCGCTGACCTGCGCTTCGGTGCCGAAGTTCGCGATCTGGTCCTTGATGATGGCCGAAATCTCGGCGGCGCGGATATCCATCTTGCCCTTAGCCTTTCATCGCCTGGCGCAGCGCGCCGAGCTTGGTACGGATTGAACTGTCGATCATGCGGCTGCCGACCTTGACGACGAGTCCGCCAAGGATGGCGGGGTCGACGGCAAGATCGAGCGCGACGTCGCGCTTGAAGCCGGCCTTCAGCTTCGCCTTCAGCGCGTTCTGCTGCTTCGCCGAGAGCGCGTGCGCGGCTGTGACCTCGGCGGTGATCTCGCCGCGGTGGTGCGCGGCAAGACCGTTATAGGCGCGGATGACGGCGGGCAGCGTCGCCAGGCGGCGGTTTTTCGCCAGCACGCCAAGAAGATTGGCGGTGAGCGGGTCAAGCTGCATCGCCCTGGCAACGGCAGCGATGCCCGCCGCTGCATCGTCGCGGCCGATGAGCGGCGACGTGGTGAGTGCCTTCAGTTCCGCCGATTCGGCGAGCGCCGTCTTGAGCGCGGCGAGGCTCGCCTCGACCCTGTCGATCGCCTTGGCGTCGGCAGCGAGTTCGAACAGCGCGGTCGCGTAGCGTCCCGCCAGTCCATGCGCCCGTGCGCTCGCGCCGCCGCTGGTGTAACCGCCTCTATCCACGCGCCCTCGTGTCCTGGTGTCCGGCAAGAAACTGATGATTTGCCTGCGCAAAGGGCGGGAGCGATAAACGCCCCCTCGCACCGGCGCGCGCCGACTAGCACGCGACCCCCGATGTTGCAAGGCAGCATAGACATGCGGCGAAGCGGCTTTGTTGCAGGAACCATTGTGACGTGTTGCCGGCCGTTCAGCATCGCCGCGGCATAGTCGGCGGCATGATCATGCCGCGATTCGCGCTTGCCGCGCTCACTATCCTCGCGCTGCCGGGTTGTGTCGCCAAGGCCGTCGTCGACACCGCGGTGACCGCCGTCAAGGTGCCGGTGAAGGCGGCGAGCGCCGGCGTCGATGCAATCACCACCAGCCAGTCGGAAGCCGACGAGACGCGCGGCCGCGAGCTGCGTAAGGCCGAGGAACGGCTCGGCAAGGCACGCCGGCAATGCGACGCCGCCCGCAGCGACGGCCGTTACGACGAAAAATGGTGCCCGATCGCCGAAGGCCGGTCGGGCTAGGGTCTGTCCTGATTAGATAGTGCCGGCTCTCTTGACCGGCTCATCCCGAGCGAAGTCGAGGGAAGCAAGGACGCTCGTGCGTCCCTCGACTTCGGTTTACCCTGAGTGTCTGCAAGGCAGTTGAAGGGCTCGGGATGAGCGCGTTTGTCGACGCGATTCGACATGACCAGGACAAACTCTAGGCCACCCGTACCCGCCAGCAGGGGCCGGTCAGGCTGCTTCGTCGAATGTCTCGACCGGTCCCGAATCCTTGCCCTTTGCATCGACGTCGCGGTCAACGAATTCGATGACCGCCATCGGCGCCGCGTCAGCGGCTCGGATGCCCGCCCTGAGCACGCGGATGTAGCCGCCCGGCCGCTCGGCGTAGCGCGGGCCGAGCACGTCGAACAGCTTCTTCAGCTGTGTCTCGTCCATCAGCCGCGACTGCGCGAGGCGGCGGTTGGCAAGGCCGCCCTTCTTGGCGAGCGTGACGAGCTTCTCCGTGTACGGACGCAGTTCCTTCGCCTTGGCGAGCGTCGTCGTGATCTGCTCGTGCTTGATCAGCGCTGCCGCCATGTTGCGCAGCAACGCCTGGCGATGGCTGGTGGTGCGGCCGAGCTTCCGGTGGCCGACGCGGTGACGCATTGTCCTGTCCTCTTCGTTTGTCAGGGGGCCGTGCAAGGTACCCCAAGCCAGGCGGCAGAAACGGGGGCGCCGCCCATTGCCCCGCCTAGCCCATGATGTCCTGTTCGAGCTTCTTCGCCAGTTCCTCGATGTTCTCAGGCGGCCAGCCCGGAATCTCCATGCCGAGCCGCAGGCCCATCTGCGACAGCACTTCCTTGATCTCGTTGAGGCTCTTGCGACCGAAGTTCGGCGTGCGCAGCATCTCGGCCTCGGTCTTCTGGACGAGGTCGCCGATGTAGATGATGTTGTCGTTCTTGAGGCAGTTGGCGCTGCGCACCGACAGCTCGAGCTCGTCGACCTTCTT
>CAYVVV010000242.1:0-2553 GCA_964455325.1 uncultured Sphingosinicella sp.
CCGTCACGCTCGGCCAGGATGTCAAGCCGGCGGACCGCCGCGGCCAGATGCGGCGGCAACATCTGCCCACGCGCCGCCTCCAGCCCCGCCGCGACCTGCATCCATGGCAGCGGCCAGGCGTTGACCGGACCACGGATCAGCCCCGCTGCCTTCAACAGTTCCACATCGGCGCGCACCTGACGATCCCCGGCCTCGAGCCAGGGTCCAGCCGTTGCTGGCATGGTCGCCAGGACAAGGGCGCCGGCAATGGCAAGCAGTCTCATGCGTTGGCCTCCAGCCAGGTTTCGGCGATCGCGAATGCGCGTGCGTCATCGACATCGAGCCATGCGCAATCGCCAGTTTCGACCGCACGCGCAAGTCCGCGCTGCGCCAGCCACGTCACGCCATCGGAAAGGCTGGGCGCCGGCAAAGCCGAAAGCGAATCGAACAGGCTGCCATCCACGGAGAACACGCCCGTGTCATGGCCATTGTAATCGGCAAGTCCCTTGCCGATTGCAACGATCCGGCCCGCGTCGTCGGTGCGAACCCGTGTCACGTCGTCGGGGTCGATCCAGGGATGGTCCAGCCGTCGGTCAACGCCAAGCAGGAGTTCGCCGGGCGCTGCGGCCGCAGCAGCCAGCCGCCGGTAGAGTTCGGGATCGACCAGATGGTCGCTCATCGTCAGCAGACAGCGGTCCGACACCGCCGACGCCGCGGCAAGTGCGGACACACCGTTCGGCAGTGCCGGGTTGTCAACGGTCACGGTGCGGACATCGATGCCCAGCGTCCACGTCGACACGGCGGCCTCTACTGCCGCCGCCCGGTGACCAACAACGACCAGTGCTCCGCTGATCCCTGCCTCGCGCAGTCCATCCAGCACGCACCACAGCAGCGGGCGCCCGCGCACTTCGACAAGCGGTTTCGACGGTCCGTACGCCTGCAGCCTGCTGCCGTAACCTGCGGCGAGAACGATCGCCTGCACGCGCGTCAGTTGAGCCTGTCGCCGCCCAGGATGAACGCCTCGAGCGCCGCATGCGCCTCATCGTCGCTCGTCTGCCGCGGCGGGTGCTTGCAGAAATAGGTCGACGGCGCGTGGATCGGTCCGGCGAGGCCTCGATCCCTGGCGAGCTTCGCGCAGCGGATCATGTCAATGGCGACGCCCGCCGAGTTCGGGCTGTCTTCGACCGACAGGCGGAGCTCGAGATTCATCGGTACGCCGCCGAACAACTGACCTTCCATGCGCAGGAAACACACCTTGTTGTCGTTCTGCCAGGCGACATAGTCGGACGGCCCGACATGGATATTCTCGTCGTCCATACGACGCGCGGCGACCGACTGCACCGCCTCGGTCTTCGATTCCTTCTTGGAGGCGAGGCGCGAACGGTTAAGCATGTTGAGGAAGTCGGTATTGCCACCGGTATTGAGCTGATAGGTGCGGTCGAGCTTGACGCCGCGCTTGGCGAAAAGGTCGGTCAGGACGCGATGGACGATGGTGGCGCCAAGCTGCGCCTTGATGTCGTCGCCAATAACCGGCACGCCCGCCGCCGTGAACTTCCGTGCCCATTCGGGGTGGCTGGCGATGAACACCGGCATGTTGTTGACGAACGCGGCCCCGGCCTCCAGCGCGCATTCGGCATAGAACTCGGTCGCCCGCTGGCTGCCTACTGGAAGATAGTTGACGAGCACGTCGGTACGCGTTGACCGCAGCACGTCGATGACCTCTGACTTGTCCGGCTGCGGCTGGTCGGCGACGACGAAGGTGCGGTCTTCGGGATAGTCGGCCATGTGGTCGGCGACGCCATCGAGAACACGGCCCATCATCACCTTGGCGCCGGTTGCCTGGACGTGGTCGCAGAACACCTTGGTGCAGTTCGGCTTGGCGAAGATCGCCTCGGCAATGTCACGCCCGACCTTGCGCCGGTCGACGTCCCAGGCAGCGACGAAGTGGATGTCCTTCGGGCGATAACCGCCAAGATCCCAGTGCATCAGGCCGATCTGATCGTTTGCCCCGCCATTCTGATAGTGCGCGACCCCCTGGACGAGCGAACTCGCGCAATTGCCAACGCCGACGACTGCTACTCTTACTCCGTGCATGAACTGGTCCCTGAACCGCGACTGCGCGCAATCGAACGCGGTCACTTAGCCGATGACTTGGGGGCCGACAAGAACGCGTACGCCGTTTTGTCAAAGTTCGCGGCCACCTGTGCACTGTGCTCGGTCCCGTACTCGCGCATGCGTCGGAAGAACCGGGCCTGCGTCACGAAGAAGGTCGCCGCGCTGTACACCGCGATCGCGGTGAACCCGGCGTACCAAGCATCGACCGCCGCAAACGGGACCAGCGTCCAGAAGAAGGTATTGCGGCGCCCGCCAATCAAACGGAAGCGCCGCTCGAAATCGCCGGCGTCGTCAATCTGACGACCGGTGAACCGTCGGAAGAATTCGCCCTGTACGGCTTCCGCCAGCGCAAACAGCACGATGATCGCAGCCAGCGCCCAAGCGCCGCCATGGCCAACCGCCGCAAAGTGATACGCCAGTGCCGCGAACCAGCCGTACTCTACGATCTTGTCCGCGACA
>CAYVVV010000243.1:0-2551 GCA_964455325.1 uncultured Sphingosinicella sp.
AAGTAACGCGCGGGAATCACTTTCTGCCGCTGCGCGAGGCCGCGCTGGACAGCGTCGGCGAAATCGTCGCGGATGCGGGTTTCGGTCGGTGTTGCTGACGTCATTGCGTCGGTGTTCCTTTCGCTTGCCTCAGCTGTCGCGGGCAAGTCTGACGCCGGTGAACTGCCAGCGCTGGTGGGGGTAGAAGAAGTTGCGATAGCTGGCGCGGCTGTGGCCCGGCGGCGTGGCGCAGGAACTGCCTTTCAGCACGATCTGGCCGGACATGAACTTGCCGTTGTATTCGCCGACCGCGCCGGCCGCCGGCCGGAATCCGGGGAAGGCGGCATAGGCGCTCTGTGTCCATTGCCAGCATGCGCCATAGGCCTGCGGCAGCCGGTCGGCGAGCGCTTCCCATTCGGCCTCGCGCGGCAGACGGGCGCCCGCCCATGTGGCGAAGGCGTCGGCCTCGTACTGGCTGACATGGACGACCGGCGCGGTGGGGTCGACCGGCATCCGACCTGCAAGCGTGAACGTCGTCCAGCCGTCGTTGCCCCGTTCCCAGTACAGCGGCGCCACGATGCCCTCGCGGTTGACCCAGTCCCAGCCGTCCGACAGCCACAGCGTCGCCGCGCAATAGCCGCCGTCGTCGATGAACGCCTGCCATTCGGCATTGGTGATGAGCCGCGATCCAAGCGCGAAAGGCTGCAGCAGCGTGTCGTGGCGCGGCCCCTCGCAGTCGAAGCCGAAGCCGGCGCCGTCGTTGCCGATCGCGACGATGCCGCCGCCGTGCTCGACCCAGCGGTGCTGCGGGTCGTCGGCCGGCGCCGGTGCGGGCGCATCGACTGCATAGACGGGACCGATCGGATTCCTGCTGAACAGGTGCAGGATGTCAGTCAGCAGCAACTCCTGATGCTGCTCCTCATGATTGACGCCAAGCTCGATGAGGTCGGCGGGCGGATCGGCGAGCGCGGCGAGCGCTGCATCGACGTGTGCGCGATATGCAAGCACCTGCTCAAGCAGCGGTCGCGTCAGAATGCCGCGTTGGGAACGGGCGTGGCGCGGTCCGGCTGCTTCGTAATAGCTGTTGAACAGAAAACCGAACGCCGGATCGAACGGCCGATAGCCCGGCGCGAACGGCATCAGCACGAACGTTTCGAAGAACCAGGTGGTGTGTGCGAGGTGCCACTTGGCCGGGCTGGCATCGGGCATCGACTGCACGGTCGCGTCGGCGTCGCCGAGTGGCGCCGCAAGCGCCAGGCTGCGCGCCCGCACCTCGGCGAGTCGCTGGGCCAGCGCGTCGTGCGCGGTGGAGGCCATGCTCCCCTCCCTGACGTGTTGGGCGCTAGCGATTCGCGCCGGGCGTCCAGAGTACGTCGCCTTCCGCGCGCGCGTTACACGCGCGTGACAGGACGAACAGGTGATCCGACAGCCGGTTGAGGTAGCGGACCGGCAGCTCGCCGAGCGGATCGGTGGCATTCGCGGCAACGGCCAGCCGCTCTGCGCGGCGGACGATCGTGCGCGCCAGGTGCAGATGCGCGGCAAGCGGGGTTCCGCCGGGCAACACGAAGCTCGTGAGCGGCGCCAGGCCCTCGTTCATCGCGTCGATCTCGCGCTCGAGCCGTTCGACCTGCGCTCCCGTTATGCGCAGCGCACCGTCAATTGAGCCAGGCGTCGCCAGGTCGGCGCCAAGGTCAAAGAGGTCGTTCTGGATCCGCGCCAGCATGGCATCGTCGTCGCCGGTCGCATGCAGCCGGGCGATGCCGATGGCGCTGTTCGCTTCGTCGACCGTGCCATAGGCAGCAATGCGCAGGTCGTGCTTGCTGCGCCGGCTGCCGTCGACGAGGCCGGTAGTGCCGTCATCGCCGGTGCGCGTGTAGATCCGGTTGAGCCTGACCATCAGACGCCGGCGCGCACCAGCAGGATCAGCACGACGACGAAGATGACGGTGACGAGCTGCAGGCCGACCCGCGCGCTCATCAGCCGGTTCGATTGCTGGCCGGTGATGTCCTTGCCGCTGGCCATGGTGACGATGCCTTTGACGAGCACCGCCGCCGTTGCCAGCGCGCCAAGGACGACGAGGACAAGGACGAAAGTCGACATGCCGGTCAATGTGGCGCTTCGACCAGCGCGCGTCAAATACCGAGGCGCGCGCGGATCGCCGCAGGGGTGTCGCCGGCCGCCCGCAGTGCCGCCAGTGTCACTGCGTCGTCGCGTTTCGCCAGCCGCCGTCCGTCGGGTCCGACGAGCAGCCGATGGTGGTGATAGCGCGGTGTCGGCAGGCCGAGCAGCGCCTGCAGCAAACGGTGAACATGCGTCGCGTGGAACAGATCCTCGCCGCGCACGACGTCGGTGACGCCCTGCAGGGCATCATCGACGACGACGGCAAGATGGTAACTGGTACCGGCGTCCTTGCGGGCAACAACGACATCGCCGAGGCGCCGAGGATTCGCGGCAATGGTATTGCCATGGTCGCTCCAGGTGAGCGGCCCGGTCGTCTCGCACGACTTTGCCACGTCGAGGCGCCAGGCATGCGGCGCGTTCGTCGCCCGCGCGCTGCCGGACAGACCCCGGC
>CAYVVV010000244.1:0-2502 GCA_964455325.1 uncultured Sphingosinicella sp.
GTCATCCTGAGGAAGTTGCCGGTATAGGACAGGCTGTTGTCAGGATACATGAACGGCTGGCCGATCGAATATTTATAGGCCATCGCTGCGATCGTCGGCATCTTTGCGATCAGCCGGTGCGAGGCGATCATGCGCTGCTGCGGATCGTCGATATCGGTCGAATCATGATAGAATGCCGACAGCGCACCGACGACGCCGCACATGATCGCCATCGGGTGTGCGTCGCGACGAAAGCCGCGATAGAACATCGCCAGTTGCTCGTGGATCATCGTATGGCGCGTGATCGTGCGCACGAATTCGTCATACTCGTCGGGTGACGGCAGCTCGCCGCGCAGCAGCAAGTAGGCAAGCTCCATGAAGTTCGATTTTTCGGCGAGCTGATCGATCGGATAGCCGCGATGCAGCAGCACGCCGGCATCGCCATCGATATAGGTGATCTTCGACTCGCACGACGCGGTCGAGGTGAAGCCGGGGTCGTACGTGAACCGACCGGTCTCCGCATAGAGCCTGCGAATATCTATGACCTGCGGCCCGACCGACCCGTCGAGGACGGGATATTCGCTGTCGGCGTTACCGATCTTGAGGCTGGCCGTGTTGCTCATTGCTCACCCTTCGCTTGTTCTTCGTGACCGTCCTGGCCGTCGCTTCACCCGGCAGCCGGCGCCGTCCCCCGCAACTGGTCGTCGAGGCGACCGAGGCTCTCGTCGCGGCCGAGCACCTCGAGCACCTCGAAGATGCCCGGCGACGTCGCCTGCCCGGTCAGCGCGGCACGCAGCGGCTGCGCGACCTTGCCGAGCCCGATGCCGGCGGTGTCGGCCATGCTCCGCACCGCCGTCTCAAGCGCCGGCGCCGACCAGTCGCCGACCTTGGCGATGACATCGCGGGCGTGACGAAGCCGCACCAGTCCATCGTTGTCTAGCAAGCTCGCCGCGGTGTCGTCGAGCACAATTGGGCGCGCGCGAAACAGGAACAGCGCCGACTCCGCTAACTCGTTCAAATTCTTCGCGCGCGGTTTCAGGTGCGGCATTGTGCGCAGCAGCATATCGCGGTCACTGTCATGCAACTGGCGGGCCAGCAGCGCGTTGATGCGCGGTTCGACGAGCGCAACCAGGCGGGCATCGTCGGCAGAACGCAGATAGTGGCCGTTGACGCTTTCCATCTTCTTGACATCGAGCCGCGCCGGGTTGCGGCCTATGCCGGCGAGGTCGAACAACGCGATCGCCTCGGCGCGCGTGAAGTATTCCCGGTCGCCGTGTCCCCAGCCTAGGCGCAGCAGGTAGTTTTCCAGCGCCTCGGGCAGGAAACCCATGTCGCGATAGGCATCGACACCAAGCGCGCCGTGTCGCTTTGACAGCTTGGCTCCGTCAGCGCCGTGAATGAGCGGCACGTGCGCGTAGCTGGGTTCGTCCCAGCCAAGCGCACGGATCAGCGCAAGCTGGCGGAAGGCATTGTTGAGATGGTCGTCACCGCGGATCACGTGCGTAATGCCCATGTCATGATCGTCGACAACGACCGCAAGCATGTAGGTCGGCGTTCCGTCGGAGCGGAGCAGCACGAAGTCGTCGAGTTCGCTGTTGCGCACGGTGACGTCACCTTGCACCGCGTCACGGATGGTGACCTCGCCGTCCTGCGGCGCCTTCAGTCGAATGACGTAGGGCGCGCCGGCTGGAGCTTCCGCTGGATCGCGGTCGCGCCAACGCCCATCATAGCGCATCGGATGCTTGTTGACGCGCGCCGACTCGCGCATCGCCTCCAGCTCCTCAGGCGTAGCGAAGCACTTGTAGGCGCCGCCGCTGGCAAGCAGTGCGCGCGCCACGTCGGCATGGCGCGCCTCGCGCGTCGACTGGAAGACGATCTCGCCGTCCCAATCGAAGCCGAGCCATGTCAGGCCATCGATGATGGCGTCGATCGCCTGCCGCGTCGAGCGGACCTTGTCGGTATCCTCGATGCGCAGCAGAAAATGGCCGCCGTGGTGGCGCGCGTACAGCAGGTTGAACAGCGCCGTTCGGGCGCCGCCGATGTGCAGATACCCCGTCGGCGACGGGGCAAAGCGTGTCACCACGCCCGCTGGTTTAGCGCTTGCGCCCATGGATTTCCTGACCGAAACTCGCGATCGAACGACCGGAAGGGTGGGGGTCTCTATCACAGTGCCTGCAGCCGTTCAAACCGCGCCGGCGCGATCCGCAGACGCGACTTTAGGGCACTGCGGCTGGATGGATCGGCTTGAAGCCTGGCTTGCAACCGAACGGCACCAGTTGGTGCTGTTCGCTCCGGTCATGCTTGGCCTTGGCATCGTCACCTGGTTCGTTCTGCCGTTCGAGCAGCAATGGCTGGCGGCGGCGCTGGCCGGTGTCGCCGTTGCGCTCGCGGGGGCCATAGCAGCCGGGCTGGTGCGGCGGGTCGTCGTTGCCGGCGGCGTACTCTTCGCGCTCGGCGTGGGCCTTGCCTGGCTGCGCGCCGAAGCCGTGCGCGTGCCAGTGCTCGCCGTCGAACGGCTGCCGG
>CAYVVV010000245.1:0-2493 GCA_964455325.1 uncultured Sphingosinicella sp.
GTATTGCGGCGCAGGAAGCGCCCGGCCTGATCATTCTTGGCAAGCAGGCGATCGACGATGATTCGAACCAAACCGGCCAGATGCTGGCGGCGCTGCTTGGCTGGGCGCAGGGAACCTTCGCATCGAAGGTCGATGTCGCCGGCGATACGATCAATGTGACGCGCGAGGTCGACGGCGGGCTTGAAACGCTGGCACTGAAGGCGCCGGCGATCGTCACCACCGACCTTCGCCTCAACGAACCGCGCTACGCCTCGCTGCCCAACATCATGAAGGCGAAATCGAAGCCGATCGCGACGAAGTCGCCCGCCGATTATGGCGTCGATGTCAGCCCGCGCCTCGAAACGCTGAAAGTTGTCGAGCCGGCGAAACGCCAGGCCGGCATCAAGGTCGACTCGATCGACGCGCTGATTGGCAAACTCAAGGAAATGGGAGCGATCGCATGAGCGTCCTTGTCCTCGCCGAACACGACAATGCGTCGATCAAGGACGCAACGCGTGTTGCCGTGACCGCTGCCGCAAAGCTCGGCGGTGACGTGCACGTCCTCGTAGCCGGTCACAGCGCGCGGGGTGCAGCCGACGCCGCGTCAAGGATCGCCGGTGTCGCCAAGGTGCTGCTGGCAGACGATCCGGCTTATGCGCACGCGCTTGCCGAGAACGTGGCGCCGCTCGTCGAATCGCTGATGGGCGACTACGACGCGTTGGTCGCGCCGGCGACGACGTCTGGCAAGAACATCGCGCCCCGCGTCGCCGCGAAGCTCGACACGCAACAGATTTCCGACATCACCGCGGTCGTCGACGCGGCGACGTTCGAACGGCCGATCTACGCCGGCAATGCCGTCGCAACGGTGAAGTCGTCCGACGCCAAGAAGGTGATCACCGTCCGCGGCACCGCCTTCGCCAAGGCCGGTGACGGCGGCGCGGCCGACGTTGAGACGGTGTCCGGGCCAGGCGATATGGGCCTGGCAAAGTTTGTCGGCGCCGAGATCACCAAGTCGGAGCGGCCGGAACTTACCGCTGCAAAGATCATCGTATCGGGCGGCCGCGCGCTCGGCAGCGCCGAAAAGTTCCACGAAATTATCGAGCCGCTCGCTGACAAGCTCGGCGCCGCCGTCGGCGCCAGCCGCGCGGCGGTCGACGCCGGTTATGTCCCCAACGACTATCAGGTCGGCCAGACCGGCAAGATCGTCGCGCCCGAACTGTACATCGCCTGCGGCATCTCGGGCGCCATCCAGCACCTGGCCGGCATGAAGGATTCGAAGATCATCGTCGCCATCAACAAGGACGAGGAGGCGCCGATCTTCCAGGTCGCCGACCTCGGCCTCGTCGCCGACCTGTTCCAGGCCGTGCCGGAGATGACCGGCAAGCTGTAACGCTGCTCAGTCGCCCGGAACGCTTGCGGCGACGATCTCGGCGAGCCGCCGGATCAGCGCCACATAGGCGGCTTCATCGGCGGCCATCTCCTTGATACCGTGTGCGGCGGCGGCAATCATGCGCGCTGTCGCCTCGGCTTTTGCGCTGCGCCGCGCGCGCAGCCAGCGGGTGAGCGCCTGCACGAAGCTGGCCTGTGCGTTGGCATGCAGGTCGGCAATGCGGGCGTTGCCCTCTGCTGCGATCTCCTTGCCATGCGGCGAGCTGGCGAACAGTCGGAAAACCGCAAGATCGCGGGCGAGAATGGCGCGTTCAAGGACATCCGCCGCCGGGCCATCGAGGGCCAGAGCGTCGGCCGCCGCGGCAAGCTGCCGCGACAGCAGACGGGCAGCGAGCGCGCGGAATACGGCTTCCTTGTTGGCAAACAGCAGATAGAGCGCCGGTCGCGACATGCCAGCCGCCTTGGCCAGATCGGCCATCGTGGTGCGCGCATAGCCGTAGGCGCTGAACACGCCAAGCGCGGCATCGAGAACGGCCGTCAGGCGCGGGTCCGCCGCGTCGGTGGTGGTGCCGATCATCTTTGACATATTAGATAAATTTCGTCAGAATGTCCAAAATCGACAGGAGCCACCGCATGTCGAAGGGGACCGTACTCGTCACCGGCGCGTCCGGCTACATCGCGGGCTTTGCGATCCAGCAGCTGATTGCGCAAGGCTGGGCGGTGCGCGGCACGATCCGCTCGCTCGCGCGCGCCAACGAACTGCGCGCGCGGCTTGGCGCGACGGCAGATGATCTGGCTTTGGTTGCCGCCGATCTCATGCGCGACGATGGCTGGGCCGAGGCGAATCGCGGCGTCGACTATGTGCTGCACATCGCCTCGCCGCTTCCCGCAAAGGCGCCGAAGTCGGACGATGAGCTTGTTGTGCCAGCGCGCGAGGGTGCGCTGCGCGCCTTGCGCCATGCGCGGGACGCGGGTGTGAGACGGCTGGTGATGACATCCTCCACCGCGGCCATCTGCTACGGCATGGATGGAACGCGGCGCGTGTTCACCGAGGCCGACTGGACCGATCCTGCGCATCCCGACACCTATCCCTACGTCCGCTCCAAGGTGATCGCCGAGCGCGCC
>CAYVVV010000246.1:0-2487 GCA_964455325.1 uncultured Sphingosinicella sp.
GCGGCTCGACGCGCGCGGACTGACGGTCGCCAAGGTCGACGCCGACGGCTCGGCGCGCAGCTATACGCTCGAGCCGTTCTACACGCGTGCCGAGCTCGAAGAGCTGACACCCCCCGAAAACCGCCTGTGGCTGCGCTATCGTGGTCGCCGGCTGCCGGTCGGCCGCTTCCTCAGCCCGGCCGAACGGCGCGAGGTCTACCAGCTGCTGCGCCGCGCGCTGGGCGGTTGGTAACGCCCGCTAAAGCCCGAGCACGTCGGGCATTGCATAGCGTCCCGCCGGGCGGCCAGCGAGCCACAGCGCCGCGCGCACCGCGCCGCGCGCGAAGATGACGCGGCTTTCGGCGCGATGGCCGAGTTCGAGCCGCTCGCCGTCGGTGGCAAGTACGACGAGATGGTCGCCCGCAACCGAGCCGCCGCGCACCGATGCAAAGCCGATGTCACCGGTCTTGCGCGCCTTCGCATACCGGGCACGGTCCATCGCAACGACACCGTCGAGATCGACGCCGCGCGCACGCGCCGCCGCCTCGCCCAGCATCAGCGCTGTCCCCGACGGCGCATCGATCTTGTGCCGGTGGTGGGTTTCGACGATCTCGATGTCCCAGTCAGGGCCAAGCCGCGCCGCCGCCTGCGCCACCAGCGCGGCGAGCATGGCAACGCCCAGTGACGTGTTCGCCGTCTGCAGCACGGCAATCGTCTTCGCCGCCTCGTCGATCAGGCGGTGATGCTTCGCCGCTAGGCCGGTCGTGCCGATGACGATGCCGCAGCCGGCATCGCACGCCGCCGTCAGGTTGGCCTCGATCGCATCGGGCGTGGTGAAGTCGACGAGCACGTCGGCGCTGTGCGCCAGCGCCGAGGTGTTGCCGCAGATGACGAGGCTCGGCGCGATCTCCTCGCCCATTGCCGGATGGCCCGGCTTTTCGACAGCGCCGGCAAGCACCGCGTTGCGCGTGTCGCGGACAAGCTCGATGATGGTGCGGCCCATGCGCCCGCCTGCTCCCAGCACGCCGATCCGCGTTGCGCCGTTACGCTTCGCCATAACACCGATCCTGTCCCTGCAGCCTGCAACGAAGTCTGCCGGTCGATTGGGGCGGAGGCAAGGCGCTGACGCGCAAGCGAATGCGGTTGCACCGGTCGCCAGCAGCGTTATCGCATACCGGCGTGCGCGCGATTCGCAACATCGTCGTCCTGACCGGTGCCGGTATCTCCGCCGAGAGCGGCGTTCCGACCTTCCGTGGCCCGGATGGACTGTGGGAGGGGCACCGCGTCGAGGACGTAGCGACCCCCGAAGCATACGCGCGCGATCCGGCGCTGGTGCAGGCGTTCTATGACGCGCGGCGGGCGGCGCTCGCCGGGGTCGCGCCCAATCCTGCGCATGCGGCGCTCGCCCGGCTCGACACCGAATGGCCGGGCGAGCTTCTGATCGTCACGCAGAACGTCGATGATCTGCACGAGCGCGCCGGCGCGAAGCGGCTGGTGCACATGCATGGCGAACTCAAAAGCGCCTGGTGCCTCGCCTGTGACGCACGCCAGCCGGCGCCGGCGACGCTGGCCAACGGCCCGGCGTGTTCGGCCTGCGGCGCGCGGGGCGTACTGCGCCCCGACATCGTCTGGTTCGGCGAAATACCATACGCGATGGACCGCATCGAGCGCGCCCTCGCCGAAGCGGACCTGTTCGTGGCGATCGGCACGTCGGGCGCGGTCTATCCGGCCGCAGGTTTCGTCCGCACGGCGCGCTACCATCGGCGCGCGCACACGCTCGAGCTCAACCTCGAGCCGTCCGAAGGCAGCGGCTGGTTCCACGAGACCCGGCATGGCCCCGCCGGCCGACTGGTGCCGGAATGGGTTGATGAGCTACTGTCGCGATGATTGAGGTTGTCGCGCTTGCCTTCGCGCTTGCCATGGACACCTTCGCCGCGTCGATTGCCGAGGGCTGCGCCGTGCGGCCGACGCCGCGCCGCGCGCTGCTTCTGGCGACGGTGTTCGGCGCCGCGCAGGCGCTGATGCCGCTGATCGGCCTTGCGCTTGGCACAGCGGCTGGACCGCTGATCGCCGACATCGACCATTGGATCGCCTTCGCGCTGCTCGCCGTCATCGGCACGCGCATGGTGCTGGGCGGCATCAGGAGCAATGCCGGAGCAGCCGCCAGAAAGCTGCTCGACGGCCGCATGCTTGCCGTTGTCGCCTTCGCCACCAGCATCGACGCTGCCGCCGCCGGCATGACCTTGCCGCTGTTCGACGTCGCGCCGCTCGTCGCCTGCCTGGTGATCGGCGGCGTCACCTTCGTGCTGTCGTTTGCCGGCGTGATGGCGGGCGGACGCATCGGCGCGCGGCTCGGCGGCCATGCCGAGGCGGCGGGCGGCCTCGTGCTCATCGTGCTCGGCATGCAGATCCTCGCCGAGCAACTCGCCGCCTAGACCGCGATTCACGGTTCAGGCTCTAGGTCATGCACTCATAAATCGCTAGCCATGTGAGGCGAGATTTGATTCA
>CAYVVV010000247.1:0-2474 GCA_964455325.1 uncultured Sphingosinicella sp.
GCCGAACGTGCCGTTCGAGGGATGGACACTGCAGGCGCTCGACGCCGCCGCCGACGCGGTCGGCGTCCCGCGCGAGCGGGCGCGGCTTGTCTTTCCCGGCGGCGAGGCCGACATGATTGCCGCATATATCGGCAAGGCCGATCGCGATATGCGGGCCGAGCTCGAGCGGCTGGATGTTGGCGCGATGAAGGTGCGCGACCGCATCACTACGGCTATCCGCGTTCGGCTGGCGCAGGCACGCCCGCACAAGGAAGCGGTGCGGCGCGCGCTCGCGGTTCTGGCGAAGCCGCGGCACGCGGCGCTGTCGTCGCGCAGCCTCTGGTCGACTGCCGACGCGATGTGGCGCGCGGCCGGCGACACCGCCACCGATTTCAATTATTATTCAAAGCGGCTGTCGCTCGGCGCGGTCTACGCATCAACACTGCTGTGCTGGTTGCAGGACGAAAGCGAGGGCGACGCCGACACGTTCGCTTTTCTCGACCGCCGCATCGACGATGTCATGCGCGTCGAGAAGGCCAAGCATCGCCTGCGCAAGGCCAATCGCGATCGGCCGCGCCTGTCGCGCTTCCTTGGACGGCTGCGTTACCCGGGCGACTAGCAGCGCCGATCGCAATCAGCGCTAGGCAGTTCGCGAATGACGTGATAACCGCTCGCAATAAGCTCATGCGAATCGACCTGCTCCAGCCCGGCCAGTCCGCCACAATCACGCGTATCGACGACAGCGCGCGCGACAGCCGGCGGCTGCGCGAACTCGGCTTCGACGAGGGCGTCGAGGTCGAAGTGCGCCATCGCGGCATGTTCGGCGGTGACCCGATCGCGGTCTATGTCGGCGGCAATCTCGTCGCAATGCGCCAGAGCTTCGCCCGGCTGGTCGATGTGACACCGGCCGCCAGGGCGGCCGAGTGAGCACCGTCACCGCGGCGCCGCTGCTGGCGCTGGTCGGGAATCCCAATGCCGGCAAAACCTCGCTGTTCAACGCGCTGACCGGCGCCCACCAGAAGGTGGGCAACTATCCGGGCGTCACCGTCGAACGCAAGATCGGTACGATGAAGCTGCCCGACGGCTCAACGATCGAGCTCGTCGACCTGCCCGGCGCCTACAGCCTCACCCCACGCTCGCCCGATGAGATGGTGACGCGCGACGTGCTGCTTGGACACCAGGCCGGCGAACGTGTGCCCAACGCCATTGTCGCGGTCGTCGATGCGACCAACCTCCGCAATCACCTGCGCTTCGTGCTGGAGCTCGCAGCGCTTGGCCGGCCGATGGTGGTGGCGCTCAACATGATCGACCTTGCCAACCGCGACGGCATCGCCATCGACATTGAGCAGCTGTCATCGCTGATCGGCGTGCCGGTGGTGCCGACGGTCGCCGTGCGTCGGCGCGGCCTTGTCGAACTCGGCAACGAGCTGCTGCCGCTGCTGATGCGCGAGGCAGCGGTGGCGCGTCCGCCGGCGGACATCCGCGAGCTGCAGCACAGGGCGCAGCAGATCGCCGATGCGATCGTCACCAGGCCCGGGCATGCGCGCCAGTCGACCCACCGCATCGACGACGTCGTGCTGCACCCGGTCGCCGGACCAGCGATCCTCGCAGTGATCCTGTTCGTGATGTTCCAGTCGGTGTTCGCCTGGGCGGAAGCACCGATGACATGGATCGAAGCGCTGATCGGCGTGGCGCAGGACGCGGCGCGCGCCGCGATGGCGGACGGCTGGCCGCGCTCGCTGATCATCGACGGCGTGCTTGCCGGCGTCGGCGCGGTCGTCGTGTTCCTGCCGCAGATCGTCATCCTGTTCACCTTCATCCTGGTCCTCGAACAGTCGGGCTACATGACGCGCGCCGCGTTCATCATGGACCGGCTGATGGCCTATGTCGGACTGAACGGGCGCGCCTTCATCCCGCTGCTGTCCTCGTTCGCCTGCGCCATTCCTGGCATCATGGCGACGCGGACGATCGAGGATCCGAACGACCGGCTGACAACCATCCTGGTGGCGCCGCTGATGACCTGCTCGGCCCGGCTGCCGGTCTATGCGGTGATCATCGCGGCGTTCATACCCGACCGCGCCGTCGGCTTTGCCAACCTGCAGGGCCTCGTCCTGTTCGGCCTCTACATCGCCGGCATCCTCGGCGCCATGCTGGCGGCGTTCGCGCTGCGCCGTTCGGTGACGCGCGGCGCCGGCGGCGGATTTCTGATGGAGATGCCGAAATACCAGTCGCCGGTGCTGCGCGACCTCGCCATCGGCGTCTGGCAGCGCGCCTATGCGTTCCTGCGCCGCGCCGGCACCATCATCCTCGCCTCGACGATCGTGCTGTGGGCGCTCGCCAGCTACCCGAAGCCGCCGCCGGGATCGGACGTGTCGCCGGTCGACCATTCGATCGCGGGGCGCATCGGCGCGGGGCTGGAAACGATCTTCCGGCCGATCGGCTTCAACACAGAGATCAGCCTTGCGCTCGTCCCCGCACTTGCCGCGCGCGAGGTG
>CAYVVV010000248.1:0-2455 GCA_964455325.1 uncultured Sphingosinicella sp.
CTGGCGGCGACGAGATGCGTCACCGCGCCGGGATCAAGGTCGAGCCCGGCGATCGCTTTCGCCGCCAGCAACGGCGCGTCGCGCTCGAACCGCGTCATCCGCGCGGCGGTGCCCGGATAGGCGCCATGACGAAAGAAGCCGTCGCTGTCGGCGGCGGCGCCCGACGCCTCGGCCGGCCTGAAGAAGCTGTAGCGGTGGGCGATGCCCGCGCGCGACGCCATGCGCCGGAACAGCAGCGCCTGGCGCCGGTCGAGGCGCCCCTCGACAACCTTCAGATAGGCATCATGGATGTCGTGCTCGGGAACCGCCGTGGCGATGGCATTGAGGTGGGCGATGGTCATCGACGGTCCCTGCGTCAGCGCGCCCCTTGCACGCCACATACTAGCGCGCGCTTGCGCAAGGTCGAGACCAATCGTTAAACCGATGTTGACTCTGCGCCGGCTAGCGTCGGCTGCCATGCTGCGCGTCGCGTGCCTGTTCGCGGCAGCCATCGCCGCCACCACACCAGCCGTCCCGGCGGGCGCCGGCGACGGCTGCCTGCTGTGCGGCGCGGACACGTCGCGGACATCGGCGGCGGCGGGCAGCGCCATCGGCGATGCGCGGCCGGCGCTCGACATCGAGATGAGCACCGGCTTCAACTTCCGCCGCTTCCGCGCGCCGGGCGCCGGCGGCGACGTACTGGTCGAGGCCGATGGCAGTCTTGCCGGCGGATCGGCCGACTATGCACTTGTCGGCAATGTCGTCATTCGCGGCGCGCCGAACGCCGCCGTCGCCGTCTCGCTGCCGCAATCGATCGTGCTCGCCAGCCGCCGTGGTGGCCGGATCGAAATCCGCAGGCTGCACGACAGCCTGCCAAAGAACCCCCGCCTCGACGCCAGTGGCCGGCTGGAGTTCAGCTTCACAGCGCCGCTCGAGCTGCCCGCTGGCGTATTGCCCGGTGACTACCGCGCCTCGTTCAGCATCGAAGCCGTCTACGACTAGATTTTCAGCGCGTTAACCGTGTTTGTAACCGGTCCCGAAATATTTTCCGACGTAAGGACGCATGCGTGGATGGCGGGCTGCGCCGTTCAACGGGGAATGGACTTTGAGAGGAATCATTCGAATGAAAGCCAAGTTTCTGAAGGCTGCCGTCGTCGCTGCTGTGGCCGCCGCCGGCTTCGCCAGCACCGGCGCGCAGGCCGCCACGGCTTCGGCCAACGCCAATGCGCAGATCCTGGCGCCGGTCACGCTCGTCAACAACCTCAGCCTTGAATTCGGCACCGTCGTGCCCGACGCCGTCGGCGGCAACGTCTCCATCTCGACGGGTGGCGTGCGCTCGTGCGGCGGCGCGCTCGTCTGCGGCGGCACTTTCCGCGCGGCCGAATTCGAGGTCAACGGTACCGACGGCTTCAACGTTGTCGTGTCGATCCCGGTCACCTCGACGACGCTGACCAGCGGCGCCAACTCGATGGCCGTCAACAGCCTGTCGGCGAGTTCGGGTCTGATCACGCTGACGGCGGGTGCCGACCTGTTTACGGTTGGCGGCACGCTTGTCGTCGGCGCCAACCAGGCGGCGGGTGTCTACACCGGCACGTTCAACGTCTCGGCAGACTACCAGTAAGCGCGACTCATTTCACGGCCAGATCAGGGTCCGCCGGTGCATCCGGCGGGCCCTTTTTCGTGCGGGTCTTAGCATCGCGGTAACCATGTCGGGCGCACAGTCTGCGCGGCGGGGAAATCGGCCCGGTCCGACGGGGGAACGCGGACCGGGCCGATCTTGAGTGCGGACCCGCTGGCGCACGGGGGAACTGGCGCCAGCGGGCCTGTCGGGACGCTGTTCCCCGGTCCGCTGCAGCGTGTGCCGCGGTCCGGCGTCCAACAGGGGCAAACGATCAGGCGCCTACGGCGAGAGGAACCAGGGACGACCGAATGACCCAATCGACTTGCAAGCACGGGTTTAGCCGTGGAAGCGTAAACAAAAGGTTAGCGGCACACGCAAAAGTTGTAATGCTGCTGCTCGCCGCGATGCTGCCCGCCGAAGTGCGCGCCGCGAACGATCTGCTTGTCGCGCCGACACGGCTCGAGTTCGACAACCGCACGCGGTCGGCCGAGGTCATCCTCAGCAACATCGGGGACAAGGCGGCGACCTACCGCATCTCGCTGGTGCTGCGCCGCATGACGCCGGACGGCAAGCTCGACGAGGTCGAAACGCCGTCCGAGGCGGAGCAACGCGCGCTCGACATGATCAGCTATGCGCCGCGTCGTGTCGTACTCGAACCCAACCAGCCCCAGTCGATCCGCGTCGCCGTGCGCAAACCGGCCGATCTCGCCGACGGCGAGTACCGCGTGCACATGATGTTCCGTGCCGTGCCCGACGCCAATCCGGTGGTCGCTGCCGCCGACGCGCCGACCGAAGGCTTCGCCATCCAGCTGATCCCGATCTACGGCATCACCATCCCGGTGATCGTGCGGTCGG
>CAYVVV010000249.1:0-2443 GCA_964455325.1 uncultured Sphingosinicella sp.
TTCAGATTGAATCAATCTGAACCGTGAATCGCGGTCTAGGATTATGAATAGCGACCGGGCGCCTCGGTGCCGAGGAACACCATCTTCACGAAGGTCCGGAGCAGCATGACCTGGCTGTCGAGCAGCCCGGGCTCGCCGAGCACCCGTTCCGAGATGATGCCGCCGTCGACAAGCGCCGAGACCATGTCGGCGAGGTGCACGAGGTCGACGTCGACCTTGGGCGGATAGACCGCCGCGATCGCCTCAAGGTGCGCGAGAAAGCGCGCGCGCCAGCCAAGCACGGCGCGCCGGTTGAGCTGACGGACCTCGTCGTTGAACTGCTTGTCGTGATAGGCGATCGCGGCGACCATGCAGCCGGGGTGCGTCCGCTCGACGCACGACATCATCTCGGCGAACATCTTGAGCCCGATCAGAAAGGCGTGCAGCGGATCGTCGCTGAGTTCGCGGGCACGCTCGAACAGCGTGTCGAGTTTTGTCGTGTCCTCTTCGATGAACCGCTCGAGCAGCCCCTTGGCGAGCTTGGTCTTGTCAGCGAAATGGTAGAAGAACCCGCTCTTGGTGATGCCGGCGGCGGCGATGATCTCATCGATCGACGTGTTCGAGAATCCTTTGGCGAGCACGGCCGCCTCGGCGATCTCGAGAATCCGGTCGCGCGTCACCTCGCCGCGTGAGCGTGCCCTGGTCAATGCCGTCGTCATCGGTGCGTTCATCGCCCCCTATACCCGGTCCGCCAGGCAAGTTTACTACACCAGTGGTACGGATTGCCACCGGCAAGCTGGATGGCGGTTCAATCCCGGTCAGTTCTGGTCCGGCCTTTTAGTCTCTGTTTTATTAGCTGTTTTCTCCTGAACCCTCGGCACCGTACCGTGTGCCTGCTATCGATTTGCGGTACGTCTGCGCATCTTCCGGCGCGCGTCGGAACGGCACTTGCATTGCCCGCCACGCGCCAGGAGCCAGAAATGACGACAGCAGCAGGCGCGCCGCGCTCGCGCGAACTTCAACACTGCACGGGCCGTTTCCAACGGACGCTACAACGCTTGCAACCACGCGCCCCTGTCATGGCCTTATCGCCGGTCGCATGTCGTCCACGGCCGCCGGCCAATCAACCCAGGTCGCGCCAATAGCTCCGGTCAGTTGATCTGACCGGCGATCGGGCACGCGCACGGAGAAGGACATGGACAGGCGTATCATTGAACTGACGACACCCGATGGTGTCTTGTTGACCGGCGTCGAGCGGGGCGCTGGCCCGGCGGTCATCTTCATTCACGGCTACAGCGATTCCTGGCTGACCTGGAAGCACGTTCTCGACTGCCTGCCGGGCCGCATGCGCGCGGTGGCGCTTACCCTGCGCGGGCATGGCGATTCGGCGAAGCCGGCGGCGGGCTATGGCATCGGCGACTTCGCCGCTGACGTCCTCGCGGCAATGGACACGCTTGGCATTGCCGACGCCGTCATCGTCGGCCATTCGATGGGCAGCATCATCGCCGAGCGCATTGCCGTCGATCATCCGCGACGCGTGCGCGGACTCGTCCTCGTCGGCGCCTTCGCCGGCAGTTGCGACGCGGCGCTCGTCGACGCGATGTGGAACGAAGGCGTCGGCATGCTCGCCGATCCGGTCGACACCGACTTCGTCCGCGGCTTCCAGCAATCTTGCCTCGCCGGTCCCATTGACGACGGCTTCCTCGACGCCATCGTCGCGAACAGCTGCAAGATGCCGGCGCACGCCTGGCAGCTCACCCTGCGGGGCTTCGTCGACACCGGCGTCGTCGGGCGGCTGGGCACGATCGACGTGCCGACGCTGCTGCAATGGGGCGATCGCGACGCCTATGCGACGCGCGCCGACCAGGACGCCCTTCTCGCCGCGATCGCCGGTGCGCGCCTGTCGCGCTTCGAGGGTGTCGGCCACTGTCCCAACTGGGAAGCGCCGGCGCGTGCGGCGGCGGAGATCGTCGCCCTCGTCGACGACGCGTTCGCACCGGTCGCGGCCTGAACATCAAGATCAAGGAGCTGATGATGACACTCTACCGCAAGGCACTCCCCCAACTCGGCGACCGCCTGTTCCTGACCGACGGCGGCATTGAAACCGTGCTCATCTTCCACGACGGCTTCGATCTGCCGCATTTCGCGGCGTTCGACCTGTTGCGGACCGACGCCGGGCGCGAGGGGCTGAAGACGTACTATGAGCGTTACCTGCGCATCGCCGTCGACCAGGGCACGGGCTTCATCCTTGAAAGCCCGACGTGGCGCGCCAGCACCGACTGGGGCGACCGCCTCGGCTACAGCCGCCAGGCGCTCGCCGCGGTCAACCGCGAGGCGATCGAGCTGATGCACGGCCTGCGCTGGCGCCACCAGACGTCGGCTTCACCGATTGTCGTCAGCGGCTGCATCGGCCCGCGCGGCGACGGCTATGTCGCCGGCGAGCTGATGACGCCCGACGCTGCCG
>CAYVVV010000250.1:0-2442 GCA_964455325.1 uncultured Sphingosinicella sp.
GACGTCGAGATGCCGCCGCCGCCAAGCGCCAGGCCGCCGTTGTGGCTGGTGCTGCTGCGCATCGGCATCGTCGCGCTGGCGCTGCTTGGGCTTGCCGGCCCGCGCTGGCAGCCGCCGGCGGCCGGACCGGCACCGGCGCGGATCGCGGTCGTGATCGACAACGGCTGGGCGTCAGCGTCGCAGTGGGCGCGCATGGTCGAGGCGGCGCGATCGCGCATCGACGACCGCGACGCAACGACGCGCTACGCGATCGTGCCGACAGCGACGGCGACGGCACCGCGCTTCGTCACCGCTGTCGCGGCGCGCGCGCAGCTCGATGCGTTGACGCCAATGCCGTGGCCGGGCGACCGCGCCCGCGCGGCGCGCGCGCTGCCCGGCGATGCCGCCGTGCTATGGATCGCCGACGGCGTCGAGGACGCCGGCGCGACGGCGCTGCGCCGCGCGGCCGCCGGCGGCAGCGTCGTTGTCGTGCCGCCGACCGACCCCGCGATCCGGATCGCGGGGCGCACGCGCGCCGGCTGGTCGGGCCAGGCCGTGTCCGCATCGCCCTCGGCGACGTCGCTGCGCGTGCGAGACGCGCGCGCGTCGGTGCTCGCCGAGGCGCCGCTCGTGTTCAGCGACGGCATTGCCAGCTTCCGTCTCGATCTCGATCCACAGGCGCGTGTCCGCGCCGCCCGGCTGACGGTCGGCAGCGGCAGTGCGCAGGCGAGCTTTCTCGCCGACGCCGGCGGCGACCGTCCCCGGGTCGTGCTGATCGAGGGACCATCGAATGCACCACCGCTTGAATCGGCCGGGTTCTTCATCCGCAGGGCGCTCGAACCGCACGCCGAGATCGCGTCGGCGACGCTTGCCAATGCGGCCGCCGACCCCGCCGGTCTATTCATCCTTGCCGACGTTGCCGCCGATAGCGTGCAGGCGGAAGCCTTGCTGCGCCGGGTCGAGCGCGGCGCCGTCGCCATCCTTTTCGCCGGACCGCGCGTTGCCGAAAACGGCAGTTCGCTGTCACCGGTCCCGCTGCGCAGCGGCGCGCGTGCGCTTGGCGGCGTGCTGTCGTGGCAGCAGGCGCAGCCGGTCGGCGGCTTCGCGCCGAATGGTCCGCTCGCCGGCCTGCCGGTCAACCCCGAGGCACGCGTGTCGCGGCAGTTGCTGGCACAGTCCGACGAGGCGGCAATGCGCTGGGCATGGCTCGCCGACGGCACGCCAATGGTAAGCGCGGCGCGGCGCGGCGACGGTCTGCTCGTTCTCGTCCACACCGCCGCCGACCCGTCGTGGTCGAGCCTGCCGCTGACGGGCCTGTTCGAAGCGATGCTGAAGCGCCTGCTGCCGCTGGCGGCAAATCCAGCCGCGCTCGACATCGCCGCGACCAAGCCGTGGCAGCTCGAGCGCATGCTCGGCGCGCGCGGCGAATGGGTCGAGCCGCGCCGCCGCGTCGTCATCGCCGCCGACGCCTTCGACACCGCCGTTGCCAGCGAGGCGACGCCGCCGGGCATCTACCGCAGCGGCGACGTCCGCCGGCCGCTCAATCTCGCTACCGCGCTCGGCGCGCGCTTCGCCTTCAAACCGCTCGACACCACAGGCCTGCGTACGGCGACGGCCGACCGGACACCGGTCGAGTTCGGCGGCTGGCTGCTGTTCGCCGCGGCGATGCTGGTCGTCGTCGATCTTGTTGTTGCGCTGCGTCTGCGCGGCGTGCTGGTCGGCGTGCTGCTGCTGGCCGGCGCGGCACTGCCGGCACGCGCCGCCGATGTGGAGATCGCCTATGTCACGGGCAGCCCGGCCAAGATCGCGCGCGGCATCGACCTGCTGGGCACCGTGCTGGCACGGCGCACCGCAGTCGCGCCGGGCAAGCCAAGCATGGTCGACCCGGCACGCGATCCGCTCGGCCGCTACGCGCTGCTGTACTGGCCGGCGGATGCGGTTCCGCGCATGTCGCGGGCGGCGGCGGCGCGGCTGCGCGAGTACATGGCGAACGGCGGGCTGGTGCTGTTCGACTTCGGCCAGCCGCTCGGCACGGCGACGGGGGCGCGCGCATTGCTCGAACCCTTGGGACTGCCCGCGCTCGCCGAGGTCGGGCCGAACCACGTGCTGTCGCGCAGCTTCTATCTGCTGCCCGGCTTCGCCGGCGGCGCGGTCTGGGCCGAAGCCGGTACCGAAGGCGTCAGTGGCCGCGTTTCGGGTGTGATCATCGGCGGCGGCGACTGGGCGGCGCTGTGGTCGGGCGACCGGCCGGCAAGCCCGGCGACGCGCGAGATGGCGTTCCGCTTCGGCGTCAACGTCGTCATGTATGCGCTGACCGGCACCTACAAGGCCGACCAGGTGCACACGCGCGCGCTGCTCGACCGGATGGACGGGGACCGCCGATGACGTTCGAGCCGGTGGTGCCATGGCCGGCGGTCGCGATTGCCGTCGGCATGCGAGCCGCTGTTGCGGTTGGCATCGCCG
>CAYVVV010000251.1:0-2431 GCA_964455325.1 uncultured Sphingosinicella sp.
ATCCTTCCATGCCTGCATGGATAATGCACCATCAAATGCCAGCACCAAACAGCTAGTGCCGATCTCGCTCGAACAGGATAAACGCTAGCTGACCCTGACCACCGCCTTGCCGAAATTCTCGCCCTTCAACAGGCCGATGAACGCGGCGGGCGCGTTTTCCAGCCCCTGGGTCACGTCCTCGCGGTAGGCGAACGGCTTTTCCGACTGCCAGCGCGCCATGTCGGCGGCGAACTTCGGCATCATCTCCGCCCAGTAGTCGCTGACAATGAAGCCCTCGATACGGAAGCGCTTGACGAGGATCATCCGCATCAGCTCGGCCATCAGCATGTCGGTGGCCAGTTCCTCGCGGCTTTTCGCGTTGTAGCCGGCGATGAGACCGCAGACCGGGACGCGCGCGAAATCGTTGAGCCGCGGCACCACCGCTTCCCAAACCTTGCCACCGACGTTCTCGAAATAGATGTCGATGCCGCCGGGCGCCGCCGCCTTGAGCCCGGCCTTGAGGTCGGGGTCGTGGTGATCGAGGCAGGCATCGAAGCCGAGCTCGCCGACGACGAAATCGCATTTCGCCTTGCCGCCGGCGATGCCGACCGCGCGGCAGCCGAGGCGCTTCGCGATCTGTCCGACGACGGCGCCGACCGCGCCCGAGGCGGCGGCGACGCAGACTGTTTCCCCCGCCTTCGGCTGGCCGATGCGCATCAGCCCGGTGTAGGCGGTGAGGCCGGGCATGCCGACGAGGCTGAGATGGTACGACAGCGGGAACGGCATCGGCGGCAGCGGCCGCAGCTCCGCCGCCGGCAGCACCCAGTGCGACTGCCAGCCGCCGCGGCCCGAAACGACGTCGCCCGGTTTGAAGCGGTCGGAACGCGACTCGATCACCTCGGCGATCGTCTCGCCTTCCATGACGCCGCCGATCGGAACCGGCTGCGCGTAGGAGGCGCCTTCCGACATGCGCCCGCGCATGTAGGGGTCGAGCGACAGGTAGCGCACGCGCGCCAGCACCTCGCCGTCACGGGGTGCGGGCAGCTCCGTCTCGACCCAGCGGAAGTTGCCAGGGGTAGGCGCGCCGACCGGGCGGCTCGCCAGCGTCCACTGCCTTGAAAGCGTCATCTCACATCCTCCCTATCAGCCCAATCCGATCACCGGAAACATGCGACGCGTGCGCTAAAACTGGCAGACCAAGCCCGCTCAGCTAAGAGCGGCGCGCCATCATGTGCCCTGCTTCAACCTCCATCATCGCGGTGCAGCGCGGCGGCTGCCAGCAGCAGCCAGCCGAGCATCAGCAGCAACCCGCCCGCGGGCGCGGCCGGACCCAGGCTGACGCCGGCGAGCGCCGACGCATAGACGCCGCCCGCGAACAGCAGTGCGCCGACAACGAAGGCGAGCGCGGCGAGCATATCGGTTCGCGCAGGGCTAAGGCGCGCGGCAACGATCGCGGCGGGCGCGTGCACGAGCTGCATCACCGCCCCCGTCATCACCGTCTCCCCGCCGGCGAGGTGCGCGGCAACAGCGGCGAAGGCGACGCCGGAAAGGCCGTGCAGCGCGGCGAGGGCGGGGATGAGGCGACGGGCCGTCGTTGCCTGGTGGAAAGGCACGTCCACGTCAGTTGGCTGCGCGCAGCATCTCGCGCGCCACCACTACGCGCATGATCTCGTTGGTGCCCTCTAGAATCTGGTGCACGCGGAGGTCGCGGTAGAGCTTTTCGATCGGATAGTCCTGCAGATAGCCGTAGCCGCCGAACAGTTGCAGCGCGCGGTCGACGACTTGCATCCCCGTGTCGGTGGCGAGGCGTTTCGCCATCGCCGAGAACTTCGTCTTGTCGGGCGCACCGGCGGTCACCTTGGCGGCGGCGGTATAGAGGAGAAGGCGCGCGGCCTGCAGATCCGTCTCCATGTCGGCGAGGCGGAACTGGGTGTTCTGGAAGTCGGCAATGCTCTTCCCGAACTGCGTGCGCTGGCGCGTGTAGGCGATCGCCTCGTCGAGCGCGCGCTGCGCGCCGCCAAGGCTGCAGGCGCCGATGTTGAGGCGGCCGCCGTCGAGGCCGGCCATGGCGATCGCGAAGCCCTGGCCTTCGGCGCCGACGAGGTTTTCGGCGGGCACGCGCACGTTGTCGAAATGCACCTGCGCGGTGGGCGAGGCGTTCCAGCCGAGCTTGCGTTCGGGCGCGCCGAACGAAACGCCGGGCATATCCTTGTCGATGACCAGGCATGACACGCCCTTCGCCCCGTCGCCGCCGGTGCGCACCATCGTCACATAGACGTCGTTAACGCCGGCGCCCGAAATGAACTGCTTGCCGCCGCTCACCACATAATGGTCGCCATCCCTGACCGCGCGCGTCTTCAATGCTGCAGCGTCGGAGCCCGAGCCGGGTTCGGTCAGGCAATAGCTCGCCATTCGTTCCATGCTGACCAGGCTCGGCAGGTATTTCGCCTTG
>CAYVVV010000252.1:0-2419 GCA_964455325.1 uncultured Sphingosinicella sp.
CAGCTACGGATCGTCGCCTTGGTGAGCCTTTACCTCACCAACTAGCTAATCCGACGCGGGCTCATCCTCAGGCGATAAATCTTTGGACCGAAGTCATCATACGGTATTAGCTCAAGTTTCCCTGAGTTATTCCGTACCTGAGGGCAGATTCCCACGTGTTACGCACCCGTGCGCCACTAGACCCGAAGGTCTCGTTCGACTTGCATGTGTTAGGCATGCCGCCAGCGTTCGTTCTGAGCCAGGATCAAACTCTCAAGTTCATGATCAAGCATCGCATCGTGAGACCGATGCGATACCCGTTCAAGGAGTCGTTCCTACACATCACTTAACTAGCGTTCACCGGCACCCTGTCCGAAGACAGGACCGGCAAAGCACTTGTGGTAAGGACATGTCGTACGACGGTTGTTTAACCACGCGACCCGGCACCTTGAGCTGCCGGAACGTGGGCCGCCGCCCACATGTCCCTTCTTCTAAACCTACAATGAGAAAGAGCGACGTCATCCCCTCCGGCGGGTCAGGCCGAAAAATCGGTCTTCCAAACGGCGGGATCCGACGAAAACGCTTGGTCGTCGTCGGCGACGGAGGCGGCTTATATGCCTCGCCCCCTGGGGGGTCAACAGCTTTTTTGAAACATTTTTGCGCTGCCGGCCGGCCGCCAAAATATGGCGGCTTCGCGCCGTTCCTGCACAGAATATGGGGTCGGCATGCGGCTGTTCGGCCAGCCGCCGGCCAATGTCGTGGATTCGCGGCGCTTCAAACGCGAACGTCGAACACCAGCAACGACGAGTCGCTGTCGGCGCGGATGGCGACCGCCTCGGTGCCGGTGACCGCCGCTGCGTCGCCTGCTGCAAGCTCGTGACCATCGATCGCCAGCGTCCCGTTGACGACGTGCAGCCAGGCGCCGCGGCCCCCGCCGATCGTGTGGCGCAGCATCGCGGCGGCGGCGGGCCGCGCCAGCAGAACGCGCGCATCCTGATGGATCCGCACCGCGCCGGTGCCGTCGCCGGCGGCAAGCGTTACCAGCTGGCCGTCGGGGACCGACGCCTGCTCATAGCCCGGTGCCAGCCCGGCACGTTCGGGCAGGATCCAGATCTGCAGGAAGTGGCAGCGCGCGTCATAGCTGGCGTTCATTTCGGAGTGACGGATGCCGGTGCCCGCGCTCATGCGCTGGATCTCGCCCGGCCGGATGATGCCCGAGCCGCCAGTCGAATCGCGGTGCACCAAAGCGCCGTCGAGCACCAGCGTCAGGATCTCCATGTCGCGGTGGCCGTGCTCGCCAAAGCCGGTGCCGCCCTCGATGACGTCCTCGTTGATCACGCGGAGGTCGCCAAAGCCCATGTGATCGGGATCGCAGTAGCTGCCGAACGAGAAACTGTGCCGCGAATCGAGCCAGCCGAAACTGGTGCGGCCGCGCGCGTCGCCTCTGCGAATGCTGATCATCTCCGAATATCCCTGCACGCCGCCCGACGGGCGGGTCGAGTCGGGATATGGTGTCACATGCTGCCACGCGCCAACGCATGGCTGCCATGCGGCTCAGGCATGCGCGATATAGTCCTTGAGCGCCTCCGCCTCGGTCACCGCCTGGTCGATGCGCGCCTTGACGAGGTCACCAATCGAGACGATGCCGATCACGCGTCCCTCCGCCAGCACCGGCAGGTGGCGGATGCGCCGGCGCGTCATGCGCGACAGCGCGCTGGTGATGCTTTCGCCGGGTTCGACGCTGACCACGTCGGCGGTCATGATGTCGCGCGCCTTGCGGTCGAGCACGGCAGCACCCTGCACGTTCAACTCGCGCACCACATCGCGTTCGGACAGCACGCCGGCGACGCGGTCGCCATCCATGACAAGCACGGCGCCGATGCGATGCTCGCAGAGCAGGCGAACCACGTCGGCGACCGACTGCTCGGGCGTCGCGTGGATGATGTCGCTGCCCTTGCCTCGCAGGATCGATGCGATCGTCATTGCAGCCTCCCTCGCGGCAGGACAACATTGCGTCGTCCATGACTTGAAGATTGCGCAATCGCGCAGCAAAGGGAAGCCGTGACTTCAATCCATCAGGCGTGGCCGCGGTTCCGGCGGCTGTTCGGCTGGGCGACGGCAGCGTCAGTGCTGCTGATCGCTGCCGCGCTCGGCTGGCTGGCGGCGACGGGGGCGCCGCTCGGCGTGCATACGGTGATCGCGATCGTGCTCGCGGCGACAGTGTCGATGCTGGTCGGCGCGCTGCTGATGGGACTGATGTTCCACAGTTCCGAAAGCGGCCACGACGCCGCAGTCGCCGAGAGCAGCGCCGCAGCCGAACCCGACGCCTGGCGCGACCTTTAGGTCATGCACTCATAAATCGCTAGCCATGTGAGGCGAGAATAGATACAAGCTCCTGGAAGGGAGCTTAAGATGAACCAGCGTCGCTACGAGCTGTCGG
>CAYVVV010000253.1:0-2342 GCA_964455325.1 uncultured Sphingosinicella sp.
GGTTCGGTCAGCTGCCGGCGCGCGGCGATTGCGCTTCGATGCGCCTCACTGCGCGACTTGACGATGGCGACAAGATCGCTGTCGCCAAGTAGGTCGCTTTCGCGCAGGACCGGCTCGGCGACCTCGATGACGTCGTTGGCCAGCCGTACCGCGACGTCCTGCGGCAGGTCGGCGCTGGCGGCGATGGTCCTTGCCAGTGCGCGGCGCACCTCGACATCAAGATCACGCGCGATGGCGCGGACGATGTCGTCGGCGACCGCGCGTTCCTTCGGCCGGAACAGGCGCGCCGCATAGCTGAGGCCGAGCTTTTCGGCGAGCCGCGTGCGCGCGGGACGGTCGGCGGCACGCTGCAGGCGGGCGACGTCGTCACGGTTCGGCAGGCGACTGTCCATGGCTTTACTTTAGGGCCGGAATCCTTACCAATTAAGGCACGATTCACACTCGGATCGGCATTCTCCGGCGTATAGAAGGATCCACCATGTCGTCACGCTTGATCGTTGCGGCTGCAAGTCTGGCTGTCACGCTTGCATCGCCGGCGCTCGCCGCCGACGGCGCGCAGCTGTTCAAGACGCGCTGTGCGTCGTGCCACTGGGACCCGGCGCAGCCCGATGAGCGTCCCCGCCAGGGCCCCTCGCTGAAAAAGCTCATCGGCCGCACCGCCGGTACTCACCCCGGGTTTACCCGCTATTCAGCGGCGATGAAGAAGGCCGGGTTCAAGTGGACTGCCGACCAGCTGTCGTCCTATCTCGACAACCCGCGCAAGGTCGTGCCGGGCACCTCGATGGCGTTCGTCGGGTTGAAGAAGCCCGAAGAGCGCAAGGCGGTCGTCGACTATCTCGTCAAGTTCGGCAAGTAGTCGTCGCTTAACGGAGGCATTGCACCATGTTTCGTTCGATTTCGCTTGCGCTTGCAGTCGCGCTCGCCGTGCCGTCGGCCGTCAGCGCGCTGGCGACGCCGGGCAACGCGCAACCGGCCGACAACGGCAAGGCGGCGGGCGCGTTCATCGACGACCTTGCCGACCGCGCCTACGCCGTGCTGCGCGACAAGTCGAACAGCAAGACCGAGGTGAAGGCGAAGTTCCGTGCGTTGCTCAAGCAGAATTTCGCCGTGCAGGACATTGGCAACCGGCTCATCCGCCGTCACGTCCGTACGATCAGCAAGGAGCAGTACCAGGCCTATCAGGCGGCGTTTCCCGACTATGTCGTCGACACCTACACCGACAACCTGTTCGAGTTCGCCGATAGCGATCTGAAAGTCATCCGCACGGTGCCACGCGGCACGCGCGGCGCAATCGACGTCTACACGCGCGTGACGCGCAACGACGGTTCGCAGCCGATCGATTCGATCTGGACGGTGAAGAAGGACGCGAACGGCCGTTTCCTTGTCGACAACCTGACCGTTGCCGGTGTCAACCTTTCGCTGACGCAGGAAGCCGACTTCAACGCCTATATCCAGAAGAAAGGCTTTGACGCGCTGGTGATCTTCATGGCGAACCGGAAATCGACGTGATCGATACCGGCGCCGCTGCCTTCGTACACCCGTCGGCGCTGCTTTATGGCAAGGTAACGCTCGAAGAGGGGTCTTCGGTCTGGTGCAACGCGGTGATGCGTTCGGAAGCAGCGCATATCCGCATCGGCCGGTTCAGCAATATCCAGGACTTCGTGATGATCCACACCGATCCCGGCCGCCCGGTCGAGATCGGCGAGCATTGTTCGATCACGCATCACGCGACGATTCACGGCTCGACGATCGGCAACAACGTCCTCGTCGGCATCAACGCGACGGTCTATGGAGGCGCGGTGATCGGCGACAATTCGATCGTCGGCCAGCATGCCTATGTCAAGGACGGCAGCGTCGTTCCGCCGAACAGCATCGTCGTCGGCTCGCCGGCGAAGGTCATCAGGGTGCAGAACAACTGGATCGCCAACCGGCTGAATGCGGCGTTCTATCATCGCAACGCGCTCGCTTACGCGCGCGGCGACCACCGCGCGTGGGAAGGCGAGGATTTCGAGCGCTGGGTCGGCGAAACGCTCGAGCGGTTGCAGCGCGAGTTCGATGCGCTATAGCCCTCGGCGCATGAGCAAGCCCAAGATGCACCTCGTGTTCGGCGGCCGGGTCAAGGATCCGCGCGGCCTCGATTTCGAAGACCTGTCGGCGCTCGACCTCGTCGGCGTCTTCCCCGACTATGCCAGCGCCGAAAGGGCGTGGCGTGCCAACGCGCAGCGGACGGTTGACGACGCGGCGATGAAGTATGTCGTCGTCCATCTGCACAAACTGATGGAGCCGGAAGCCTAGGTCACCGACTCATAAATCGCATCCAGATTTTTGAGGCGGCGAGTTTG
>CAYVVV010000254.1:0-2285 GCA_964455325.1 uncultured Sphingosinicella sp.
CGTTCTTGAGGCAGTTGGCGCTGCGCACCGACAGCTCGAGCTCGTCGACCTTCTTCAGCAGGAAGCGGTTGATCGCGCCTTCGTCCTCCTGCGGCACGGCGGCGAGCGACGGCGCCGAGGCGGTCGCGGTGGGTTCCTCGAAGTTGATGAACAGCGCCAGCTGATCCTGCAGGATGCGCGCCGAGTAAGCGAGCGCATCCTCGGGACTTACCGTGCCGTCGGTTTCAACCGTCAGCGTCAGCTTGTCATAATCGAGTTCCTGCCCGACACGCGTGTTCTCGACCTTGTAGGCGACCTGCCGCACCGGCGAGTAGAGCGCATCGACCGGAATCAGGCCGATGGGCGCATCGGCCGGACGATTCGCCGAGGCGGGGACATAGCCCTTGCCGGTCTCGACGGTGAGTTCCATGTTGAGCGTCGCCCCCTCGTCCAGTGTGCAGATGACGAGGTCGGGGTTCATGATCTCGATATCGCCCGACACCGAAATCTGGCCGGCGGTGACTTCGCCCGGACCCGAAGCCGTCAGATGCAGACGCTTCGGCATATCGTCGAACATCTTG
This sequence comes from uncultured Sphingosinicella sp., assembly GCA_964455325.1. Lineage (GTDB taxonomy): Bacteria > Pseudomonadota > Alphaproteobacteria > Sphingomonadales > Sphingomonadaceae > Sphingosinicella. The sequence goes on from CAYVVV010000254.1 coordinate 561, forward strand.
ACGGCGATCTGCTTAACGTTGAGCACGATGTCGGTGACGTCCTCGCGGACACCGGCGAGCGACGAGAACTCATGCAGCACGCCGTCGATCTTGATCGAGGTCACGGCCGCACCCTGCAGCGACGACAAAAGCACGCGCCGCAGCGCGTTGCCGAGCGTCAGGCCGAAGCCGCGCTCGAGCGGCTCGGCGACGAACGTCGCCTTGCGCGCCTTGTCCGCGCCCGCCTTGACCTCGAGGCTGTTGGGTTTCTTCAGTTCCTGCCAGTTCTTTGCAATTACGGCCACTGTCTTCCCCTTCGCGGGCTGGCGGAACCCGTTGGCTCCGCCGCATTGAGATTCCAAAAAACGCTGCCGACGGACGCGTCAGACGCGGCGACGCTTGGGCGGGCGCACGCCGTTGTGCGGGATCGGCGTCACGTCGCGGATCGCTGTGATCTGGAAGCCGACCGCCTGCAGCGCGCGCAGCGCCGATTCGCGGCCCGAGCCGGGACCGCGCACCTCGACCTCGAGCGTGCGGACGCCATGCTCCGCGGCCTTCTTGCCGGCATCCTCGGCGGCGACCTGCGCCGCGTAGGGCGTCGACTTGCGGCTGCCCTTGAAGCCCATGGTCCCGGCCGACGACCAGGCAATGGCATTGCCCTGTGCATCGGTGATGGTGATCATGGTGTTGTTGAAGCTGGCGTTCACATGCGCGACGCCCGACGTGATGTTCTTGCGCTCGCGGCGTTTGATGCGAGCCGGTTCCCTTGCCATTTCGATACGTCCCTTCTGGCTCGCTTACTTCTTCTTGCCGGCGATCGGCTTCGCCTTGCCCTTGCGGGTGCGCGCATTGGTGTGCGTGCGCTGGCCACGAACGGGCAGGCCCTTGCGATGCCTGAGGCCACGGTACGACGCGAGATCCATCAGCCGCTTGATGTTCATCGAGGTGTCGCGGCGAAGATCACCCTCGACGACGTGGTCACGATCAATGAGCTCGCGGATGTGGATGACTTCCTGGTCAGTGAGATCCTGCACCCGGCGCTCGGGCGGAAAGCCGAGCTGCTCGCAGATCTTCCGCGCGGTCGTCCGGCCGATGCCGTGAATATAGGTCAGGGCGATCACGACGCGCTTGTTGGTCGGGATATTGACGCCCGCAATACGTGCCACAGGTCTTTCTCCTAGCTCCACAGGCCGACGTGGGCGCGCCGGCCTATCTCAAAGCGTTCGGCCCGAACCGAAAAACGCAAACGCGGCAGGCACGAAAATCGCGCCGCCGGATGTACGTCCGTTCGGGATGCGCGGCAAATAGGCGGTGAGTCGCGGCCTGTCAAGCAATGCCAGGCGCACCGGGGTGCGCCACCCGCCGGCATAGCCGTTGCCTATCGGTGTAAGGCCGAAACGCTATTTCCATCGGCATCGCCGATCGGGACATGATGCCGCGATGGGCGCGGACGGTTCAACATCGAACGCCGCCGCGGGCAGGGCACGGACGCTGCCCGACGGGCTGCTGCGGGCGTATCGCCTCGGCTGGTGGATTCTTGCCGCGCTCGCGCTCGCCGCCGCGACCTATGGCCAGTACCGCGATTATCGCGCGGTGCTCGACAGCGACACCGCAACCTATCCTGCCGGCATCAGCTGGTCGCCATGGCAAGAGGCGATCGGATCGCCGGTCAGCGTCGAGGCCGCCGCAGCGGGAATCGCCGAGGGGCAGCACATCGTCGCGGTCGACGGCCGGCCTGTACCCACG
>CAYVVV010000255.1:0-2254 GCA_964455325.1 uncultured Sphingosinicella sp.
TCGAGGTTGACGAGCGCATCACCGCCGACGGCCGGGTACTCGAAGCGCTCGACGAGGCGCGGGCGCTGGCCGACCTGCGCGCGGCACGGGCGCGCGGCATCGCCGCCGCAGCCATCGTGCTGATGCATGGCTACCGGCACACGCGCCATGAATGCCGCGTCGCCGAGCTCGCGGTGGAGGCCGGCTTTACGCAGGTATCGGTCAGTCACCGGGTCGCGCCGCTGATCAAGCTGGTCGGTCGCGGCGACACCACAGTCATCGACGCCTACCTGTCGTCGGTGCTGCGCCGCTACGTCGAGCAGGTTGCAGCACGGCTGCCGCAATCGACGCGGCTGATGTTCATGCAATCGAACGGAGGGCTTGCCGGCCGGGTCAGCTTCACCGGCGCCAACGCGATTCTGTCCGGCCCGGCCGGCGGCATCGTCGGCATGGCGCGCACCGCGGCAGCGGCCGGCCTTGGCCGCGTCGTCGGCTTCGACATGGGCGGCACCTCAACCGACGTCTCGCTCTATGCGGGCGCATTCGAACGCAGCAACGAGACCGTTGTCGCCGGCGTTCGCATCCGCGCGCCGATGCTCGGCATCCATACCGTCGCGGCAGGTGGCGGCTCGATCTGTCGCTTCGATGGCACGCGGCTTCGAGTCGGCCCTGAATCGGCCGGCGCCAATCCGGGGCCGATGAGCTACCGTCGCGGCGGCCCGCTCACCATCACCGACTGCAATCTCTACCTCGGCCGCATCCAGCCCGACCATTTCCCGGCGATCTTCGGACCGCGGGGCGACCTTCCGCTCGATCGCGACGGCGTCATCAGCGCGGTCGACGCGCTCGCCGCCGAGGTGACCGCGGCAACGGGGGTTGAGATCACCGGCGCGCGGCTGGCCGAGGGCTTCATTGCGATCGCTGTCGAGGAAATGGCGCTGGCGATCCGGCAGATCTCGATCGCGCGCGGCCACAATGTGACGACGTACGCGCTGGCGAGCTTCGGCGGCGCCGGTGGCCAGCACGCCTGCAAGGTCGCCGATGCGCTCGGCATCGACCGCGTCTTCGTGCACCCGCTCGCCGGTTTGCTGTCGGCCTATGGCATGGGCCTCGCCGACCTCCGCGTGCTGCGCGAGGCGACGCTGCAGGCGGAACTGCTCGGCGGCGTGGCGGCTGCGCACCGGCTCGCCGACCGGCTCGAGGCGGCGGCGCGGGCGGCGCTGCTCGCACAGGCCGATGATCTCGCCGCCATCGTCGTCGAACGGCGCGCGGAGCTTCGCTATGCCGGCGCCGACGCCGGTCTTGGCGTGCCGCTGACGGATGCGGCAACGCTGCGTGAGACCTTCGATACCGAGCACCGCGCCAGGTTCGGTTACGCCGAGCCAGACGCGCCCGTCGTCATCGAGACGGTTTCGGTCGAGGCGATCGGACGCTGGGATGAGACACCGCAGCCGGTACCGGCACCGAAGCGTTCCGTGCCAGCGGCCACGCGCGTTGCCATGACGGTTGCCGGCGCGACGGCGGTTACACCGCTCTACCGACGCGCCGAGCTGCCGGCCGGATTCAGCCTCGACGGCCCGGCGATTCTGGTCGACGACGGCGCCACCACCGTTGTCGATCCCGGCTGGCGCGCCGAGGTGATGCCGGCCGGCGAGGTGCTGCTGCAAAGGTCGCCAGGCACTGCGTCCCTCGACTTCGCTCGGGATGAGCACCTGAGTGGCAAAACCTCGTTCATCCCGAGCGAAGTCGAGGGACGCACGGCCGATCCAGTCCTCGTCGAGATCTTCAACAACCGCTTCATGGCCATCGCCGAGGAGATGGGTGCGGCGCTGCAGACCACGGCACACTCGGTCAACATCAAGGAACGGCTCGACTTTTCTTGCGCGCTGTTCGACATGGCGGGCGGGCTTATCGCCAATGCGCCGCACATGCCGGTGCACCTCGGCTCGATGGGCGACAGCGTGCGCGCGGTGATCGCGGCGTTCGGCGACCGGCTGGTTGCGGGCGATGCGGTCGCACTCAACAACCCGATGAACGGTGGCACGCACCTGCCTGACATCACTGTCGTGATGCCGGTGTTCGCATCTGCGGGCGGCGGTGACATCCTGTTCTGGACCGCCGCGCGCGGCCACCACGCCGACATCGGCGGGTTGACGCCGGGGTCGATGCCGCCCGATTCGCGCTCGCTCGCCGACGAAGGCGCGCTGTTCGACAATCATCTGCTCGTCGCCGGCGGCCGCTTCCGCGAGGCGGAGACACGCGCGGTGCTTGGCGC
>CAYVVV010000256.1:0-2243 GCA_964455325.1 uncultured Sphingosinicella sp.
GTGACACCGCGCTCGGTGATCGAGCGGTCGATCGAGCAGACGGTCGCCGATCCGTCGATCGTGACGCCGGCCATGGTCGACACGTACTGGGAACTGCTGCGCCATCCGGGCAACCGTCGCGCCACCGGCCTGCGCATGGGCGTGCTGCGCCAGCCGACGACCAAGGCGACGCTTTCCCGCATCGAAACGCCAACATTCATCATGTGGGGCGCGAAGGACGCGCTGATCCCCGTCGAGGCAGCGCGCTTCTTCGCCGCTGCACTGCCAAACGACCAGAGCGTCATCTACGACGATCTTGGCCATATCCCGCAGGAGGAGGATCCCGCGCGGTCGGCGGCCGATGTCGCGAAGTTCATCGATGGGCTGGCGCCGCCGGCTTGACAGCAGCGGAACGGCGGTCGACCAAGCCGGGATGACTGTTACCTACGCCGACTACCTCGACCTCGACCGCATCCTGTCGGCGCAGCATCCCCGCTCGGGCGCGCACGACGAGATGCTGTTCATCGTCATCCACCAGGCTTCCGAGCTGTGGCTGAAGCTGTGCATCCACGAATTGTCGGAAGCGCGACGGCGCATTGCCGGCGATGACCTAGACCCAGCGTTCAAGATGATGTCGCGCGTCGCCCGCGCGCAGCAGCAGCTCATCCAGAGCTGGGAAGTGCTGTCGACGATGACGCCGTCGGACTATTCCGCGATCCGGCCGCACCTCGGTGCGTCGTCTGGGTTCCAGTCGCGGCAGTATCGCCAGCTCGAGTTCATTCTCGGCAGCCGCAATGCCGCAATGGCCGACATGCACACACCGGATGACCGGGCGGTCCTGATCGCCGAACTGGACCGGCGCAGTCTCTACGATGAAAGTCTGGCGCTACTCGCGCGCCGCGGGCTGGCGATCCCCGCCAGCCATCTCGAGCGCGACTGGAGCCAGAAGTACGCTGCATCCGACGACGTAACGGCGGCGTGGGCCAGGGTCTACGCCGACCCTGCCACGTTCTGGGATCTCTACGAACTGGCGGAAAAGCTCGTCGACGTCGAATATCACTTTCAGCTCTGGCGCTTTGGCCACCTGAAGACGGTCGAGCGTGTGATCGGCTACAAGCGGGGCACCGGCGGTACCGCCGGCGTCCCCTATCTCGCCGAGGTTGTCGGCAAGCCGTTCTTCCCGGAACTGCTCAGCGTCCGGACGGCGCTGTGAGCCTGGCCGACGCGCGGGCGCGCGACGCGGCCGATCCGCTGGCGCACTTTCGCGGGCGCTTCGTGCTTCCCGAAGGCGTCGTCTATCTCGACGGCAACTCACTCGGCGCATTGCCGAAGGCGGCCGCTGCCCGGCTCGCCGACGTCGCCGCGCGGGAATGGGGCGATGGCCTCATCCGCAGCTGGAACGACTCCGGCTGGATCGAGGCGCCGGCCCGCATCGGCGACAAGATCGCCCGCCTGATCGGTGCCGGGCCCGGTGAGGTCGTCGCCGCCGATTCCACCTCGGTCAACACCTTCAAGCTGCTCGCTGCCGCGCTCGCCGCCCGCCCCGGCCGGCACGTCATCCTCAGCGAACCCGGCAATTTCCCGACCGACATCTACATGGCCGACGGCATCCGCCTGCTCCGCCCCGATGTCGAGCTCCGCCTTGTCCCTGCCGATGCGCTCGTCGATGCACTCGACGACAGCGTCGCCGTCCTCCTGTTGACGCACGTCCATTACAAGACCGCCGCCATGCACGACATGGCCGCGCTCACCGCGCACGCCCATGCCGCCGGCGCGCTGGCGCTCTGGGATCTCAGCCATTCGGCCGGCGCTGTCGCCGTCGACCTGACCGCCGCCAACGCCGACTTCGCCGCCGGCTGCGGCTACAAGTACCTCAACGGCGGCCCCGGCGCGCCCGCCTTCCTCTTTGTTGCCGCGCGGCACCAGCGGGCGCTGCGATCGCCGCTCACCGGCTGGATGGGCCACGCTGCGCCGTTCGATTTCGTCGACGCCTATGACCCCGCCGACGGCATCGGCCGCTTCCTCTGCGGCACGCCGCCGATCCTCGGCATGGCGGCGCTCGAAGTCGGAGTCGACCTGATGCTCGAGGCCGATCCCGCCGCGCTCTTCGCCAAGGGCCAGGCGCTCTGCGCGGACTTCATCGAACGGGTCGGCGCGCGCTGCCCCCTCCCCCTCGCCGGCCCTGCCGCCGGCCCGCGCGGCAGCCACGTCAGCCTGCGCCATCCGCATGGCTACGAGGTGATGCAGGCCCTCATCGACCGTGG
>CAYVVV010000257.1:0-2233 GCA_964455325.1 uncultured Sphingosinicella sp.
GTGATGCCAATGCACTGCTCGGCGAACATCGGCCCCGATGGCAGGTCGGCGGTTTTCTTCGGCCTGTCGGGGACCGGCAAGACGACGCTCAGCGCCGACGCCAGCCGCACGCTCATCGGCGACGACGAGCACGGCTGGTCGGACACTGCGGTGTTCAATTTCGAAGGCGGCTGCTACGCCAAGATGATCCGCCTGTCGGCAGAGGCCGAGCCGGAGATCTGCGCGACGACGCGGCGTTTCGGCACGGTGCTTGAAAACGTCGTCATCGATCCCGTCACGCGTGCGCTCGACCTCGACGACAATTCGAAGGCGGAGAATACGCGCGGCGCCTATCCGATCGATTTCATCCCAAACGCGTCGGCCGACAACATGGGGCCGCCGCCTGCCAACATCATCATGCTGACCGCCGACGCCTTTGGCGTGCTGCCCCCGATCGCGCGGCTGACGCCCGACCAGGCGATGTACCATTTCCTGTCGGGCTACACCGCGCGCGTCGCCGGCACCGAGATCGGCGTCACCGAGCCCGAGGCGACCTTCTCGACCTGCTTCGGCGCCCCGTTCATGCCGCGGCATCCGTCGGTCTACGGCAACCTGCTGAAGCAGCGCATCGCCAAGGGGCATGTCGACTGCTGGCTGGTGAACACCGGCTGGACCGGCGGCGCCTATGGCACCGGCAGCCGCATGCCGATCAAGGTGACGCGCGCGCTGCTCAATGCCGCGCTCGACGGCAGCCTCAAGAATGCCGCGTTCCGCACCGACTCGTTCTTCGGCTTCCAGGTTCCGGTCAGCGTGCCCGGCGTCGACGACGCCATCCTGAACCCGCGCGAAACCTGGTCTGATGCCGCCGCTTACGACGCCCAGGCGGCACGGCTGGTGCAGATGTTCATCGACAATTTCGCGCAGTTCGAGGGCGACGTCGACGAAAGCGTTCGACAAGCCGCGCCGAAAGCCGCATAAGCTGCCCGATCATGAACGCGCAAGGGGCGCACCGGCCAGTCTGGCCGGTGCGCCCCTTGCCATTTGGGAACCGTACAATGATCGACCATTGCCCACGACTGTTTGACAATGCCGAATCGATCCGGCGCATCGGCAACGGCCTTCTGGCGCGGACGCTGCCCAAGGCCGAATGGACGCACGAGGCGCATCTCGCTGCCTGCGCCTGGCTCGTTCGCGAGCGGCCCGACATCGTGCCCGAACGCGACCTGCCCGGCATCATCGCGCGCTACAACACGAGCGTCGGCGGCGTGAACGACGACAGCCAGGGCTATCACGAGACGATCACGCAGGTGTACATCGCCGCCGTGCGGGGGTTTGTGGCGCGTCACTCAGCGTTTCCGCTCGTCGACCTCGTCAACGCGCTGTTGCGCGCCGACGAGGGGCGGCGCGACTGGCCGCTCCGCTTCTACAGTCGCGATCGCCTGTTTTCGGTTGCCGCCCGCCGCAACTTTGTCGCGCCCGATCTGGCGCCGCTGCCCGTGCTCGCTTAGGTTAAGCGGCATGGCACGGCAGCGACGCAGCGACGATTGGGGCTTTCCGCGCTGGCGCGGCTACGGCGGCAAGCGCGAGGCGGCGAGCGTCAGGCTGTGCGACCGGCATGGCTGCACCAAGCCCGGCGACCGGCCGGCGCCAAAGTCGCCCAACAGCCGCGAACGCTGGTGGTTCTGCGAGGAACACGCCGCCGAGTACAACAGGGGCTGGAACTATTTCGAGGGCCTAACCAGGGAACAGGCGGCCGAACGCGAGCGCGCCGAGCGCGGCGACACCGCCTACGAGCAGGCGCGGCACTGGGGCTGGGCGGGTTCCGGCGACGGCTCGCGCACGCGCGGCGAACTCGACGCGTTGCGCGTCCTCGAACTCGATCCGGATGCCGATTTCGACGCCGTGCGGGCGGCCTATCGCGCGCTTGCCAAGCAGTATCATCCCGACCGCAATCCGGGCGACGACGCGGCCGAGCGCATGTTCCGGGCCGTGCAGGCCGCCTATGACGTGCTGCGCCGGGCCGAGGCAGCGAAGAGCTGGAAGGGTGCCGAGGCTAGTCCCTGACCAGCATGACGTTCATGTGCGCCGCCGCCACGGGGGCGGCGCGGTCGCGCTGCCAGGCTTCGGCGCGGACATTGGCGATGCGCCGGCCCATGCGCGTGACCACTGCCGCGGCGAACGTGTCCTCGCACGCGGCGGCGCGCAGGTAATCGACGGTAACGTTGATCGGCTTCACAACTGGCGCGGCCTCGTC
>CAYVVV010000258.1:0-2212 GCA_964455325.1 uncultured Sphingosinicella sp.
TCGTTGTCGACCCGGCGCACAAGCCGATCGGCACGATGAAGCTGTCGTGGGTTCTGCGTGCGCCGCGGGGTGTTGCCGTCGCCGACCTGATGCAACGCGAACAGACGCTGATCCCGGTCGACATGGACCAGGAAGAGGTGGCGCTGCGCTTCCAGAAATACGCGCTCATCTCCGCCGCAGTCGTCGATGCGGCGGGCCGCCTGGTTGGCATGATCACCGTCGATGACATCGTCCACATCATTCAGGAAGAGGCCGACGAGGACATATTGAAGCTGTCGGGTGCGGGCGACGGCGACATCAACGACAGCGTTGCCGAGATCGTTGGCACGCGGCTGCGCTGGCTCGTCGTCAACCTTGGCACCGCCATCGTCGCCTCGATCGTCATCGGCCTGTTTTCGGCGACCATCGAGCAGATGGTCGCGCTTGCCATTCTGATGCCGATCGTTGCCTCATTGGGCGGCAATGCCGGCACGCAGACGATGGCGGTGACGGTCCGCGCGCTCGCCACCGACCAGCTCACCGAGGCCAATACGCGCCGGACGATCACCAAGGAGATTCGCGTCGCGCTCATCAACGGCGCGGCGATCGCGCTCATCGTCGGCATTGCCGCCGGCGGCTATTTCTGGAACGCGCAGCTTGGCCTTGTCATCGGCGCCGCGATGATCGGCAACATCCTCGTCGCGGGGCTTGCCGGCGTCCTCGTCCCCGTCGCCCTCGACCGCGCAAATATCGATCCGGCGGTGTCGTCGTCGGTGTTCGTGACCATGACCACCGATGTCATGGGCTTTTTCCTGTTCCTCGGCCTTGCCGCCGCGACGGGTCTGACCGGCGCGTGACGCAGGAAGTCATTCTCGTCGACGACGAGCGGCTCGTTGCCAAGCTCTACGGTCGCGCAGTCGAGAGCGCCGGTTATGCAGCGACGCTGTTCGGCGACGCCGAATCGGCGTTCGAGCGCGTCGTCGCGCGCGAGCCGAATCTGCTCATCACCGACCTCAACATGCCGGGGCTGACCGGCTACGCGCTCGCCGAGCGGATCATGGAGCGCGGCCTCAAGAGCTTTCCGATCATCCTGATGAGCGCCGATGACACCGCCGAGCTGATCCTTGCCGGTGTTGCAGCCGGCGTAGACGATTTCCTCGTCAAGGGTGTCGGTTTCGACCGGTTCCGCGCCCGCCTCGATCATTGGCTCAAGGGACCGTTCATCGGCATTCCGGCGCACGTGCGCACGGCGACGCGCGAGAGTTTTGCGCGTAGCGGCGCGCCGGCGACGCCGATTGAGCGCCTGCATGGCTCGCTCGACCGCATCGTCAGCCGCGCCGCCACGACCGTTGCCGACCTGCTCGACGTCGTCGGGCCGGAGTTCGGCCGCAGCGCCGTCGAAGCCGTCCGCCTGCTCGGCGTCATCGACGGCGTTCTCGGGCTGCTTGCACGTTCGAACGGGCTGGCGCAGCTGCGCCGGCTCGAAGCGATCACTGCGGTGATCGAGCGGCTTGGCGAGCCCTGGCAGGCACGGCTGGCGCCGCAGGTCAGCCGGCTTGAAGCGATCGCGCGCGACGCGACGTTCCGGCACGCCGCCCAGTCCTTGCGTCTGCGCTAGCGCCGTTGCCGGCTAGTTGTCGACGCCGCATTCGACACGGCCGCTGCCCATCGTCTTGACCTCGCACTTGGCGCTGCCACGAACGCTGACGTTGCCTGAACCGGCAACCTTGACGGTTGCAGTCTTGCTGGCCTCGATGACGATGTTGCCCGATCCCGCGACTTTGCCGTTCAGCGTCTGGCACTTCAGTCCCGGCGCGTTGATGTTGCCCGATCCCGCCACCGAAACTGACGCGTTCTCGCACTTGCCGGTCATCGCCAGATCACCCGAGCCGGCGACGCTGACGTCGACCACGCGCGCGTCGATCACACCGACGTTCATGTCGCCCGAGCCGGCGACGCCGAGCTTGACGTCCTCGCCCTTCATCCGATCGATGGCCATGTCGCCCGATCCGGCTAGCCGTGCCGAACGGACGGCATGTGTCGTGACGTAAATGGTGACCGGTCCGCGGTGCTTCCACGACAGCCAGTCGCCCGAACGCTTGGTGTCGATGCGCAGCGTGCGTCCGCTGACATCGATGTCGAGCCGGTCGATGTCCTTCCGGTCGCCGACGGCGCGTACCGATGGCGGCTTGCCCGTGGTGACGACGATCGCGTGCTGACCGCTGGCGGCGAT
>CAYVVV010000259.1:0-2204 GCA_964455325.1 uncultured Sphingosinicella sp.
GTCGAGGGACGCACGTCATGACAAGAACCTACCTCCGCCCGACCGGTTTCGTCGACGCGCCGTTCGGCCACGACGGCCGGGCCGCAAGGCTTGCCGGCGGGCTTTGCTGGTTCTCGATGGTCGAGGTGATCGAACGCAAGGGCGGCCGGCGCGTGTCGCAGCGGCTGCTGCCGGTCAGCGACGTGCCCGAGGCGGACCTCGCCCGCCTGACCGCGCCACGGCCGTCGATCACCGTTGGCGAGCGCACGATCCGCTTCGCCGAACCGGGTGTTATGGGCATCCTCAACATGACCCCCGACAGTTTTTCGGACGGCGGTCGCAACGCCGATGTTGCCGTCGCCGCGGCAGCGGCCGTGTCGATGGCGGCCGAGGGCGCCGCGATCGTCGACATCGGCGGCGAATCGACGCGGCCCGGGGCGGCGACGGTCTGGGAAGGCGACGAGATCGCCCGTGTCGCACCTGTGCTCGACCGACTGCGGCCGAGCGGCCTTGCGCTGTCGATCGACACGCGCAAGAGCGCGGTGATGGCCGATGCGCTGGCGCGCGGCGCCGGCATGGTCAACGACGTGTCGGGGCTGACGTACGACGACCGCGCGATGGCGACGGTCGCGGACGCGGCATGCCCGGTGGTCATCATGCACGCACAGGGCGATCCGACGACGATGCAGGATGCGCCCCGCTACGACGATGCGCTGCTCGACGTTTACGACTGGCTGGAGGCGCGCGTCGCGGCAGCGGTTGCGGCGGGTATCGCGCGCGAGCGCATCATCGTCGATCCCGGCATCGGTTTCGGCAAAAGCGTCCGCCACAATCTCGAGCTGCTGAACGGCCTGTCGTTGCTGCACGGCATCGGCGTGCCGATCCTCGTCGGTGCGAGCCGGAAGCGGATCATCGGCGCGCTGTCGAACGAGGCAACCGTCGACAAGCGGCTGGGTGGGTCGCTGGCGCTAGTCATGACCGCGCTTGCGCAGGGTGTGCAGCTTGTGCGCGTGCACGATGTCGCCGAGACGGTGCAGGCGCTGCGAGTCTGGCGCGGCCTGCGTGACGCGGCGCTGTCGCCGATCACCGGCTGACGGCACCGACCATCCGGACGAGCCGCCCGATGAGCGGCACGACCGACAACGGCGTGTCGAGGTGTGGACAGTCCACAAACTCGCTGGCAAGCAGTAATGCCGCCGACCGGCAGGCGGCGTTCGGCGGCGCCGCCCGGCAGCTCCCGTGCTTGTCGCGCCAGCAAGTCTGTCGCTAGTAATCGGTATCGAACACTGCAGCGGTCACGAGGTTCCCGTCATTCGCCTCATCTCCGGTCTGTTGAGCCTGGTGCTGTTCGTTGGCGCGGCGATGCTGTCGCCGTCGGCGTCGATTCCGGTGCCCCAGACGCCCGACGCGGCGGACGTGCGCGCGGCAAAAACGATCGCTGGCGGCGTTGCGCGGGCGGCGGCGGCGGACGGACCCGCGGTGGTGACACTGACCCGCGCGCAAATGGTCGGCGCGTCGCGGGTGGTCGCCAATGGTCTGCCCAGGCTGCGTCTGGCGCCGCAGGTCGATGGCGACCGGCTGCGCGTCGACGCGGCGTTCGAGCTGACCGGCGCTACCTGGCTCAATGCCTCGGTCAGCGTCACCGGTATGCCGCAGGGCGGCTATCCGCACATTTCGGCACGGCTTGGTGCGGTGCCGGTGCCCGCGCCCGCGCTCGACCTCGGCCTGCGCGTCATCCATCGCCTCGCGCAGTGGCGTGCCGGGGCGCCGATACCGGCACCGCGTCAGGCGCTGCTCGACTTCGAGGCACGCGGCGATCATGCGGTCGCGCTCATCGACCTGCCCAGCGGACTGCTGCGAACGCTCGGCAAGGCCGTCCCCGACACCGACCCGATCGCAGGCGCGACCGCCGGACGGCTGTACGCGCGGGCGCTGGATCGGCTCGGCGGACGCCGCGATGTCGACCTTGCCCATCATCATGTCGACGAAAAGCTGCACGAACTGGTCGCCCGCCCGGGGTCCGTACTCGATCTCGGCCGGCACCGGCACCGGGACCAGGTTCGAGACCATGTTCCGGCTCGCGACGGTCACCGAATCGATGGCTCGCTCCCTCTGCACCTCGGTCTCGGGAAGGTATCCGGCCTGCAGAGGCCATACGACGTTTCCCCACGCGAGGGGATGCGACCAGCCGTTGGGGGCGAAGTTCTCCTTGGCTCGCTCCTCCT
>CAYVVV010000260.1:0-2183 GCA_964455325.1 uncultured Sphingosinicella sp.
TCGCCGGGCTTGCCCAGCAGCTCGGTCACCGCGGGTGCGTAGGCGGCCCAGCCGGTCAGCCAGCAGGCGACGAAGCCTTCGGCATGCGCCGCGTGCGCCAGCGTCATCGCTGCCGCGCTCGCCGACGATGCCTGCTCGGGGAGCGGTATGTGGCTGTCGCGGTCCGGCCGGTGCAGCACCACGACGAGACACGGCCCCTGCAGCGCGAAGTCGCGCATCGCCTGCCGCTCCAGACGACCGGCGTCGGGCTTTTCCGCAACATAGGCGGCCTCAAGCGCGTCGGCGAATGCCTGCCGCCGGTCGGCGGGGATGATGACGAACCGCCACGGCGCCAGCTTGCCATGGTCGGGAACGCGCGCAGCGGCGGCAAGCATGCGACGCAGCGCGGCATCGTCGGGGCCGGGCGCAACCATGTCGCGCGCCTTGCCCGACCGCCGGCTGAGCAGCAGTGCCATCGGCGTCGAGCGGTCGTTCAAATCCATGCATCGTCTCGTGCGTGTTGAGGCATCGATGGCGAGCGGCTAGCAGAAACCATCACCATCATGGAAGCGGGGTAAACTTGCGCTGGCCCGTCGTTGTCATGCTTGCCGTCACCGCGCTGTCAACCGGCGCGCGCGCCGACGACGCCATTGTCGTCACCGGCCGCGCGCTCGAGCAGCCGCCGGGCGACGCCGCCTACTCAGTGCAGGTCATCGATGCCGAGCGGCTGCGGGCGGGTGGCCGGCTCGAAGCCGTGCTCGAGGACGTTGCCGGGTTCCAGATGTTCCGGCGCAGCGATAGCCGCGCCGCCAACCCGACCAGCCAGGGCGCGACCTTGCGCGGCATCGGCGGCAATGCGTCGAGCCGGGCGCTGGTGCTGCTCGACGGTGTGCCGGTGGCCGATCCGTTCGCCGGCTGGATCCCGTGGCCGGCGATCCGCGCCGCGAGCCTTGCCGAAGCGCGGGTGACCACGGGTGGCGGGTCCGGCGCGTTCGGCGCCGGCGCGCTGAGCGGCGTCATCGAACTGACCAGCGCCGGCGGCGAGCGTCCGCCGTCGCTTGCCGCTGCATATGGCAGCCGCGACTCGCTTGCCGTGTCGGGGGGCGGCGCGCTGCGCCTCGGCCGCGGTTTCGTTGCCTTCGACGCCGGCATCGAGCGCGGTGATGGTTACCATCTGCTGCCAAAGGCGCAGCGCGGGCCGGTCGACATCCCCGCCGACTATCGCCAGTACGGCGGTTCGCTGCGCCTGGTCGCGCCGCTCGGCGAGCTAACCGAGCTGCAGGTCCGCGCCGCCGCGTTCGACGATGACCGAACGCGCGGCATCGCCATCGTCGATTCGGCGAACAGCGGCGCTGACGCCAGCGTACGGCTGGTCGGCCGCGGCACGCTGCCTTGGGAAGTGCTCGCCTATGTGCAGACGCGCGACTTCGCAGCGCGCTTCGCGCGGCTCGACGCGGCGCGCGCGACGGCGATCCCGACGCTCGACCAGTTCGCGGTACCGGCGACGGGTGTCGGCGCCAAGGTCGAGGCGCGGCCGACGCTCGGCGCGCACCGGCTGCGTATCGGCGCCGACTGGCGCCATGCCAGTGGCGAGACGCGCGAGCTGTTCCAGTTCGCCGCCGGTGCGTTCTCGCGCCTGCGCGAAGCAGGCGGCCGCAGCCATGTGTACGGTGTTTACATCGAGGATGATTGGCCGATTGACGAGCGGCTGCTGCTCACCGCCGGCGCGCGGCTTGACCGGTGGCAGCTCGATGACGGCCATCTCGACGAGCGGACGCTTGCCGGCGCCGTGCTTGCCGCGACCGGCTTTGCCGACCGTGCCGGCACCGAGCCGACAGCGCGTTTCGGCGCGGCGTTCGAGGCAGCGCCGGCGCTGACGCTGCGCGCGGCCGGCTATCTCGGCTTCCGCGTGCCGACGCTCAACGAGCTCTACCGCCCGTTCCGTGTCGGTGCCGACGCCACCGCCGCCAACGCCGCGCTGGCACCCGAACGGCTGCGCGGCATCGAGGCCGGCATCGACTACCGGCCGCTGGCGAACGCCGGCGCGTCGCTGACGCTGTTCCGCAACCGGCTCGAAAACGCCATCGGCAATGTCACGCTGGGGCGCGGGCCGGGCGTGTTCCACGGCGTCGGCTTCGTCGCCGGCGCCGACCGGCAGCGGCTCAACCTCGACGCCATCGAGGCGGGGGGGGTCGTGGCCAGCG
>CAYVVV010000261.1:0-2179 GCA_964455325.1 uncultured Sphingosinicella sp.
CGCATGACGCTGCCCGCGGTCGGCAGGGACGGCGCGCTGCAGGGCTACATGACGCTCGACTTCGCGCTCGAAGTGCCCGAGGCAAAGCGCGTCTACGTGCGCCAGCGCGTTCCCGAGGTGCGCCACGCGGTCAACCTCGCCGCGTGGAAATCGCGCGTCGTCGCCACCGACGCCGGTGGCCTCGACATCGATGAGACGCGCGCCATGCTGCTCGCCGCCGCGCGCGGCGCGCTCGGCGACGGCGCCGTCAGGCAGGTACGGATCCTGACCGCGGTGCCGGTCTAGCTAGCCGCGCGCGCGTGCGGCGCATCGGACCGGCACCGCTTGCCATCGCCCGCGGCATTTGCCATTAGCCGCCGCAAACAGGGCTAACCGCGCCGGTACGCCGGACGCGGGGCGGGCAAAAGGGGATCATCTCGATGGATATCGTCGTCGTCGCCATATTGTGCGGCCTTGCCGCCGTTCTCTACGGCATCGTCACCACGCGCAGCGTCGTCGCCGCGTCGGCGGGCAGCGCCAGGATGCAGGAAATCGCCGGCGCCATCCAGGAAGGCGCGGGCGCCTATCTTGGCCGCCAGTACCGCACCATCGCCATTGTCGGCGTCGTCGTCGCGGCGCTCGTTGCGTATTTCCTTGGACTTACCTCGGCGGTTGGCTTCGTTCTCGGCGCGCTCCTGTCGGGCCTCACTGGCTTCATCGGCATGAATATTTCGGTGCGCGCCAACGTGCGCACCGCCGAGGCCGCGCGAGCCGGGCTGCAGCAGGGCCTGACCATGGCGTTCCGCGCCGGCGCCGTCACCGGCCTCCTTGTCGCCGGCCTCGCGCTGCTCGCCATTGCCGGCTTCTTCTATTATCTCGTCAACCTGGCCGGCCACGCCGGCAATGACCGCATCGTCGTCGACGCGCTCGTCGCGCTCGCCTTCGGTGCGTCGCTCATTTCGATCTTCGCGCGGCTTGGCGGCGGCATCTTCACCAAGGCCGCCGACGTCGGCGCCGACCTTGTCGGCAAGGTCGAGGCCGGGATCCCGGAGGATGATCCCAGGAACCCCGCGGTCATCGCCGACAACGTCGGCGACAATGTCGGCGACTGCGCCGGCATGGCCGCCGACCTGTTCGAAACCTATGTCGTCACCGTCGGCGCCACCATGGTCCTGACCGCGCTCCTCGTCGGCGCGGCGGCGGGCGATGCGCTCTATGGCCTGATGGGTCTGCCGCTGATCATTGGCGGCGTCTGCATCGTCACCTCGATCATCGGCACCTTCTTCGTCAGGCTCGGCGCCGGCAACAACATCATGGGCGCCATGTACAAGGGCTTCGCCGTGTCGGCGCTGCTCGCCATTCCGGCGCTCTGGTTCGCCACCGACATGGCGCTTGGCGGCATGGAGCAGGAGGTTGGCGGGCTGACCGGTCGCGCGCTGTTCTATTGCATGTTGATCGGGCTTGCCGTCACCGGTCTCATCGTCTGGATCACCGAATATTACACCGGCACCGGCTATCGCCCGGTGCGCTCGATCGCCAAAGCGTCGGAAACCGGCCACGGCACCAACGTCATCCAGGGCCTTGCCATCAGCCTCGAGGCGACCGCGCTGCCGACGCTTGTCATCTGCGCTGGCATGCTCGGCAGCTTCGCGCTTGCCGGCTACATCGGCATTGCCTTTGCCGCCACGTCGATGCTGGCGCTCGCCGGCATGGTCGTCGCGCTCGACGCCTATGGCCCGGTGACCGACAACGCCGGCGGCATCGCCGAGATGGCGGGGCTCGACAAGGACGTGCGCGTGCGCACCGACGCGCTCGACGCCGTCGGCAACACGACGAAGGCGGTGACCAAGGGCTATGCCATTGGTTCGGCCGGGCTTGCCGCATTGGTGCTGTTCGGCGCCTACACGACCGACCTCGATACCTATTTCGCCGGCGTCGAGGTCGACTTTGCGCTGTCGAATCCCTATGTCGTTGTCGGCCTGCTGCTCGGCGCGCTGCTGCCGTATCTGTTCGGCGCGCTTGGCATGACCGCGGTCGGCCGTGCCGCCGGCGATGTCGTCAAGGACGTGCGCGAACAGTTCCAGTCGAACCCCGGCATCATGGCCGGCAGCAGCCGCCCGAACTATGCCAAGACCGTCGACCTGGTGACCAAGGCGGCGATCAGGGAAATGATCGTGCCGTCGCTGCTGCCGGTGCTGGC
>CAYVVV010000262.1:0-2130 GCA_964455325.1 uncultured Sphingosinicella sp.
CGCCGTCGGCAAGCCCGCGGCGTATTTCGACGAGGTCGCCGCCGACGACCCCGGTCTCCACCTCGACGCGGCGCGCACGGCCGTTGTCGACACGCCAGACCGCGCCATCCTCCACGGCGCGATCGGGGACGAGCAGCGCGCCGGGCCGCTCACGCGTGACGATGTTCACCTCAAGCGTCAGGCCGACCGGCAGCGGCTCGGTCGTCTGCGGCTCGAGTCGCGCACGAAAGGCGCGCTGGTCGGGGTCGCCGCCCAGCGTGATCTCGCGGACGCGCGCACGGAACACGCGGCCGGGATAGGCGTCGGTCGACATCAGCGCGCTCTGGCCGACGCGGATGCGGGGGATGTCGCGCTCGTCGATCGTCGCGGTCACCTTGACGTCGGCGGGATCGCCGATCTCGAACAGCGTCCTCGACGGACTCGCAAGGTCACCAGGCTCGGCATCGCGGCGCAGCACGACGCCGTCGACGCTCGACCGCAGCACATAGTTGCCAAGCCGCTCGCGGGCAGCCCGTTCGGCCGCACGCGCTGCGTCGAGATTGGTGCGCACGCGGTCGCGTGCTGCCTTCGAGGCGAAGCCCTTGTTGACAAGCGGCAGCGTGCGCGCCGCCTCCATCTCGGCCCAGCGGGTCGCGGCGGCCAGCCGGTCGATCTCGGCCACTTGGTCGGCGGGGTCGAGCGTCGCCAGCACCTCGCCGCGGGCGATACGCTCGCCCTCGTCCACGCGAACGTCGACGATCGGTGCGGTGACGCGCGCGGCGACTTCGACCGGCTGCTCGACCTCGACGAAGCCCGTCGCGTAGACGACCTCGACCGCTGGCCCGCGCGTCGCCGTCGCGGTCGTCACCGTCGTCGGCGTGAACGTGCGCACCGCGATCGCGGCGACGACGAGCAGGGCGACCAGGCCGATGAGAATCCAGCGCGCGCGCATCGACTTGTGCTAGGCGCTTGATCGCGCCTTGACTAGACGCCGACCTCGTAATGCGCTTCGGTTTTCGCCCTGACCTCGTCGAGGCCGACGCCGGGGGCGAGTTCGACGAGGCGGAAGGGCTGGCCCTTTGCCGGTCGTTCGAACACGCCGAGGTCGGAGATCACCATGTCGACGACGCCCTTGCCGGTCAGCGGCAAGGTGCAGGTCTTCAGGAACTTCGATTCGCCGGCCTTGTTGGTGTGGTCCATCAGCACGATGATGCGCTTCACCCCGGCGACGAGGTCCATGGCGCCGCCCATGCCCTTCACCATCTTGCCGGGGATCATCCAGTTGGCGAGGTCGCCGTTCTCGGCGACTTCCATGGCGCCGAGGATGGACAGGTCGATGTGCCCGCCGCGGATCATCGCGAAGCTGTCGGCCGACGAGAAGTAGCTTGTCCGCCGAAGCTCGGTGATTGTCTGCTTGCCGGCGTTGATGAGGTCGGCATCGACCTCGTCCTCGGTCGGGAACGGTCCCATGCCGAGCATGCCGTTTTCGGACTGCAAGGTGATGTCGATGCCCGGCTCGACATGGTTCGCGACCAGCGTCGGCATGCCGATGCCGAGGTTGACGTAGAAGCCGTCCTTCAGCTCCTTTGCGGCGCGCGCCGCCATCTCGTCGCGGGTCCAGGGCATTATGCCGCCTCCCTCACCGTCCGCTGCTCGATTCGCTTCTCATAGTTCGTGCCTACGATGAGGCGCTGAACGAAGATCCCGGGCGTGTGGATGCAGTCGGGGTCGAGCGCGCCGGGTTCGACCAGCTCCTCCACTTCGGCCACCGTAACCTTGCCGGCGGTCGCCATCATCGGGTTGAAGTTGCGCGCAGTCTTTCGGTAGACGAGGTTGCCATAGCGGTCGGCCTTCCACGCCTTGACGATCGCAAGGTCGGCGACAAGGCCCGTTTCGAGAATGTAGGTCTCGCCGCCGAAATCCTTGTGCTCCTTGCCCTCGGCGACGAGCGTGCCAACGCCCGTCTTGGTATAGAAGCCGGGGATGCCGGCGCCGCCGGCGCGGATACGCTCGGCCAGCGTGCCCTGCGGGTTGAACTCCAGTTGCAGCTCGCCCGACAAGTACTGCCGCTCGAATTCCTTGTTCTCGCCGACGTAGGACGAGACCATCTTGGCGATCTGCCGCGTCTTCAGGAGGAGGCCGAGACCGAAG
>CAYVVV010000263.1:0-2124 GCA_964455325.1 uncultured Sphingosinicella sp.
GGCGGAACCGGTGAAGCCGTAGCCAGCCGCCTCGGTATGCCCAGTCTTGAGTCCGTCAGCGCCCTTCACCTTGCCGAGGATCGGGTTGCGGTTGGGCTGGCGGATCGGCTCGCCGCCCATTGTCGTGCCCCAGGTGAAGCTGTCGACGGCGTAGAAGCGCTTGTAGAGGTCGGGATAGTCGGTGATCGTCCGCTCGGCGATAATGGCAAGGTCGCGCGGCGTCACCACCTGGCGCGGATCGGGCCAGCCGTTCGAGTTGGTGAAGACCGAGCCCCTGAGCCCCATCTTCTTCGCTTGCGCGTTCATGATCTCGACGAACGCCGCCTCGGTGCCGGCGATCCCCTCGGCGAGCACGACGCAGGCATCGTTGCCCGACAGCGTGACGATGCCGTGCAGCAGGTTCTCAACGCTGACCTCCTCGTCCGGCGACAGGAACATCGTCGAGCCGGCGGCGGGGCCGTGCCATTTCTGCCAGGTTTCGGGACGCACCCTGAACGTCTGGTCGAGCTTGAGCTTGCCCTGCCTGATGAGGTCGAAGGCGACGTGCGTTGTCATCATCTTCGCCATCGACGCCGGCGGCATCTGTTCGTCGGCGGCGCGCGCGTACAGCACCGCGCCCGATGACAGATCCTTCATATAGGCAAACGGCGCCAGGCTTTCGTAGGTCGCAGCAGCGGGTGTGGCGAGGAAAGCCAAGGCAACGAGCGGCGTCAGCATGCGCATGGAACGGCGGACCCTTTGGAAGCGGAACGGGAATCGCCCGAACCTATAAAGGCGGCGCGCGCGCCGGCCAAGCGCGGCGACCGAAGCATGCGACACGACGTCAGGGCTGCGTCACCTGCTCGTCGGGCGGCAGCGCGTCGGCGAGCAGGGTCGGTGCCGCCGGCGCCGCGGCAGCGATCGGATGCGGCTCGCGATCGGGATAGACGCGGCGCAGCCGCACGCGCGCGGTGCCCTTCGCCTCGAAGCCGAGCAGCTGCGCGGCACGGCGCGACAGGTCGATGATGCGGTCGTGCGCGAACGGGCCGCGATCGTTGACGCGGACGACGAGCCGGCGGCCATTGTCGAGGTTGGCGACCTCGACGTGGCTGGGCAGCGGCAAGGTGCGGTGCGCAGCGCTCACCGCGTTCTGGTCGTAGCGTTCGCCGTTCGCGGTGGGCTTGCCGTCGAAGCCGGGGCCGTACCAGCTGGCGACGCCCGTCTCGGCATAGTCGCGCTCGTCCTTCGGATGATACCAGCGGCCGCCGATCTGGTACGGCTTGCCGAGCTTGTAGTGCCCGCCGGCGCCGAGCCGCGGCTCAGGGGTCGACGCGCACGCCGCCATCAGCAGCGGCAGCAGCAGCAATGGCATCCGCCAGCAGGCCGACCGACAGCGCGTAGAAGTTCGAGCAGTTATAGTCGAGCAGCGCCCGGTAATTGCCATAGGTCAGATAGCCCCCCTGTCCCTCCCCGTCGGGTTCGACCAGCGTTGCCAGCGCATCGTCGGCCGGCCAGCGGCGTCCGTCAAGCGGTGCGAGGCCAAGCGCGCGCCATTCGGCGATGGTGAGCCAGCGGCTGTGCTTGCCAAGCACGCGCCGGCACGTCTTCGGTTCGACCAGATCGCGGACGCGCGCGCGGTCGAGCGTGGCCGGCACGGCGACGCGCATCGCCCAGTCGCCACCCCGCCGCCAGCCCGCCCGCGCCAGATAGTTGGCGATCGACGCCGCCGTGTCGGCGGGGCTCGACCAGATGTCGGCGCGCGCGTCGCCGTCGAAGTCGATCGCGTGCGCGAGGTACGAGGTCGGCAGGAACTGCGGATTGCCGAGCGCCCCCGCCCACGACCCGACGAGGCGGTCGCGGCGCACCGCGCCGGTATCGAGCATGCGCAGCGCGGCGACGAGTTCGCGCGCGAACAGCTCCTCGCGCCGGCCGTCGAAGGCAAGGCTGGCGAGCGCGCGGACGACGTCGAAGTTGCCGGTGACCGCGCCATAGCTCGTCTCCATCCCCCAGATCGCGAGCACGATCGCGTCGGGAACGCCAAAGCGCGCCTCGACCGCCGCCAGGGTCGCGGCAAGGTCGCTCGCCAGCCGCCGCCCCGGCGCGATGCGGTCGGGGGTCAGCCGGCGCGCGAGATAGTCGGCAAAG
>CAYVVV010000264.1:0-2109 GCA_964455325.1 uncultured Sphingosinicella sp.
TCGGCCGGTAAGGAACATGTCGGCGGCGACCGCGGCACCGACGCGGCGGGGCAGCAGCAGCGACGACGCGAATTCGGGCACCAGCGCGAGGTTGACGAAGGGTACCTGCAACCTGGCGCTTTCGGCGACGACGACGATGTCGCAGTGCAGCAGCATGGTGGTGCCGACGCCCACGGCCGCCCCCTGAACGGCGGCGACGACGGGCTTTTCGAAGTCGAGCAGCGTGCGCAGGAAGCGCGCGACGGGTCGTTCGCCATCGCCGGGCGGCGGGTTCTGGAAGTCAACCATGTCGTTGCCGGCAGAAAAGGAATCGCCGGCGCCCCGCAGCAGCACGACGCGGACGCCGTCGTCGCCGCGGGCCCGGTCAAGCGCATCGGCCATTGCCGTGTACATGGCATGTGTCAGTGCATTCTTCTTGTCAGGCCGGTTGATGGTGACGATGAACACGGCGCCTTCGCGTCCGGTGGCAACAAGATCGGTCATGGGGTTTCCTTCGCGGTTGATATCAGCGCTGCGAGCGTGTCGGCGCACGTCGCAACATGGGTAAGGAAGCGGACGATGACGGCGCGCTCGGCGGTATCGAATCCGTCGAGCAGCGCGGCATTGAGCCGCCGCGTCGTTTCGGCGTGACGCCGGGCGAGCTGGCGGCCGTTCGCGGTGATGACGACATCGACGCCGCGGCGATCGCCCTTGCGCGGACGGCGCGCGACGAGTCCCGCCATTGCCATGCGATGCACGAGACCGCTGATCGCCGGCTTGCCGAGGCCGAGCGTTCGCGCGAGCGCACCCGCCGACGTCGGGCCGCGCTCGGCCAGCACGAACAAAACGCCGAGTTGCGATGCACCGATGCCGTCGGCGGCGAGCACACGGTCGGCAGCGCGGAACAGCGCTGTGTGCGCCCGCTGGATCGCGTGGAAAAGGCGCGGGGCGGTCATATAGTTCGCATACGAACAAACTGGTCGTCGGGCCACTGGCGAAGCTGCGAGGCTCGCGCTTGACTTCGACGATGCCGCGGCGCACCCGTGCCGCCATGCCCACCGTCGCGCAAACACTCGTGCAAACGCTTGTCAATCAAGGCACCAGCCACGTTTTCTGCGTGCCGGGCGAATCCTATCTTGCCGTGCTCGACGCGCTGTACGACGTGCGTGATCGGCTCGATCTTATCGTCTGCCGGCACGAGGCGGCGGCGGCGAACATGGCCGAAGCCTACGGCAAGCTGAACGGCCGGCCGGGTGTTGCGATGGTGACGCGCGGCCCCGGCGCCACGCACGCGTCGATCGGCGTCCACACCGCCTTCCAGGATTCGACGCCGATGCTGCTGTTCGTCGGCGACGTCGGCACTGACATGCTTGGCCGCGAGGCGTTCCAGGAGGTCGACTATCGCCGCATGTTCGGCGCGCTGGCGAAGGGCGTGTTCGTGCTCGACAACGCCGCGCGCGCGCACGAGGTGGTTGCCGCCGCCTACGCGCTGTCGCTGTCGGGGCGGCCGGGGCCGGTGGTGGTGACGCTGCCCGAGGACGTGCTCCACGCCGACGCCGCCATCGCCCACGCCGCGCGCATCGAGCCGGCGGCGGCGTCGCCCGATGCGCGTTCGATCGCAGCGCTGGCCAACCTGCTGAGCACGGCAGAACGACCGCTGCTGTGGATCGGCGGTCCCGGATGGACCGCGGCCGACGCCGAGAACGTGCAGCACTTCGCCGAGGATGCCGGCGTGCCCGTCGTCACCAGCTGGCGGCGCAAGGACCGCTTCGACAACGCCCACCCGAAGTACGCCGGCGAGCTGGGACTCGGCGCCAACCCGAAACTGGTCGAGCGGGTGCGGTCGGCCGACCTCATCATCGCGCTCGGCACCCGGCTCGGCGAGGTGGCGAGCCAGGGCTACACCCTGCCTGCGGTGCCAAGCGCGGCGCAGACGCTCGTTCACATCCATCCCGACGGCGACACGCTGACACGCGTGCGGCAGCCAGCGCTCGCCATTCAGGCATCGATCCGGCTGGCGTGCGAGGCGCTTGCCGAACTGGGCTTTACTGTCGATGGCGACCGCTGGGCGGACTGGACTGCGCAGGCGCGCGCCGACTACGAGGCGTGGGTGCAGCCGACCAGCGTTGC
>CAYVVV010000265.1:0-2020 GCA_964455325.1 uncultured Sphingosinicella sp.
AAAAAGCCTATCGCGTCGTGCGGGCCAGCCCAACAATGGCGCGGTTTGAGACGTTACCCTGGATCGAGGACTGAGACGTGGCGCGCGGCGAGGTGAAATGGTTCAATCGCAAGAAGGGTTTCGGCTTCATTCGCCCCGACATCGGTTCGCGCGACGTGTTCGTCCATGTGTCGGCGCTGCACCAGTCGAATCTGCGGGCGCTCGCGGACGGCCAGCGGGTCGAATTCGAACTGACGCAGTTGCAGGACGGGCGAACCGCTGCGGCCGGTCTGCGCATCGTCGACGATGATCATGACGGCACCTAAATGCTTGCACCTGCTGTGGAAGCCGGGTACGGCTCGAAACGAGCGCAAGGAGTTAGCGTCACGTGACAGCGGCGGATTTCGCCAGCCTTCTCTGCTCAAGGCTCTGCCATGACCTCGTTGGGCCGGTTGGCGCCATCTTCAACGGCGTCGAATTGCTCGCCGACGAGCACGATCCCGACATGCGCGCCCGCTGCATGGAATTGTTGTCGGACAGCGCGCGACAAACCGCCAACAAGCTGAAGTTTTTTCGGCTCGCATTCGGTGCCGCCGGCGGCTTCGGCGACCAGGTTGACACGCGCGAGGCGCAGGCGGCGCTCGAAGGCCTGTTCGGAGACGAACGACGCGTCAATGTCCGATGGATGGTGAGTGGCTCGGCACTGCCGAAAGACGCCGTCAAGCTGCTGCTCAATCTGGCGCTGATCGCCGGCGATGCACTGTTGCGCGGCGGTGAACTCAGCGTTGCCGCCGAACCGACTGCCGACAGTGTCGAGCTTGCCGTGCGAGCCGAGGGCCAGCGCCTGCTGCTTGATCCCGAGCTGCGCGCCGCGCTGTCCGGGACGACACCGCTCGACCAACTGACGCCGCGCGCCGCCGCGGCGCAGCTCGTTCATATCCTGCTCGCCGAAGCTGGCAGCCGGCTTCAGATCTCGGAACCGGCCGAAGGCGTTCTTGTCTTTGGCGCGACGATCAAAGCCTGAAACAGGTTTGTCCAGTTTTTAGCTGACATTAACCAATCGCCATCAAGTTGGCGGTGTGTCGCCCGGCGCCGTATCTGCCGCTGGCGCTACGCAGGCAACGGGAGCCAGGGCGAATGGACGAGCTGCTCGGCGATTTCTTGACCGAAACCGCTGAAAATCTGCAGACGGTCGACAACCAGATCGTCATTTTCGAGCGCGACCCGAGCAATCGCGATGTGCTCAACAACATCTTTCGCCTTGTCCATACCATCAAGGGAACGTGCGGTTTCCTGAACCTGCCACGACTTGAGCGGCTGGCGCATGCCGCGGAGACCGTGCTCGGGCGAGTTCGCGATGGCCAGGCCGAGGTGACGCCGACGGTCGTGACCGAAACGCTTGCTGCCATCGATGGCATCAAGGCGATCCTTGCGGCGCTCGAAAGCTCCGGCGTCGAGCCGGCGGGCGACGACGAGGCATTGATCAAGCGGCTGACGCAATCGGTCGAGTCAGGTTCGGAATCGACCGCCGCAACCACGGCCGAGACGATGTCGGATGTCGAATCCGCGACGCCAGAGGCTACGGCACGCAGCAATCAGTCCATACGGGTTTCGGTGGCGCTGCTCGAACAGCTGATGACGACGGTGTCCGAACTTGTGCTGACGCGCAACGAACTGTTACAGCACATGCGCGGGCACAAGGACGATCGGTTGGTGGCGCCGCTGCAGCGACTGTCGTCGCAGGTCGGCGAATTGCAAGAAAGCGTTATGCGGACGCGCATGCAGCCGATCAGCAATGCGTGGAGCGCACTGCCGCGACTGGTCCGCAGCCTGTCGGTGGAACTTGGCAAGCCGATCGAACTTGAGACGCACGGGGGCGATACCGAACTCGACCGGCAACTTCTCGAACTGATCAAGGATCCTCTCGCCCACATGGTTCGCAATGCCGCTGACCACGGCATTGAGAAGCCCGAGGTCCGCAAGGCCGCTGGCAAGGATCCCAAGGGGCGCATCGTGCTTCGCGCCGGCCAGGAGGGCGGCG
>CAYVVV010000266.1:0-1993 GCA_964455325.1 uncultured Sphingosinicella sp.
CGTCGTTGGGCAGGTCGAATCCGGTCAGGTGCAGCAGCGCGTACTGCAGCATCGAGCCGTGGCCGTTGGACAGCACGAAGCGGTCGCGATCGGGCCAGTGCGGATTGGCCGGGTTGTGGCGCAGATGGCCGGCCCACAGTGCCAGCGCGATTTCGGCCATGCCCATCGGCATGCCGGGAGGGCCGGAGTTGGCCTTTTGGACCGCATCCATCGCCAGCGCGCGGATGGCGTTACACATGTCGCGCGCGAGCGCGGGCTGGCGCAGAGCGTCGGCGTCAGGCATCGGGAGACAACACGGAGGAGTAACCGGAACGAAGCGCGCGACCGGGCGCGCGGAGGCGGCGAAGTTTATCAGGCGGTTTCTGCGCGACTCAGCGCGCAGCGGCGCTGGTGCTGCCGCTCGCGCAGGTCATGGCGCTCGGCGCGAGAGCCGTCGCATCCCTTGCGCACTCCAGGGAACTACCTATCACTACTGTGTTATTAACGTCTGAGTCCGCCGGCGCCTGCTGCTTTGTGTCCGCAGCAAGGGCACAGATCGAGTCTTCGCGCGATGGCGCGGCCCAGGCGGAAGCGGCACGTCGCGATCGACCACGGTACGTGACGATGCATCGGATCCAGCCCCGCGGGGCCGGAAGTCTTTGGGTACGGGAGGCGCTTTGAATCGAGCGGAGTTTTTTTTGGCGCCGGACAGTCGTTCCAGCATCAAAAAACCGTAGGCGGCAATGCACAAGCTCGCATGATGGTGAAACCCCCTCCAGTTGCGGCCCTCGTAGTGCCCCCAGCCGAGTTCCTGCTTCAACTCTTGGTAGTCACGCTCGATGCGCCAACGCGCCTTCAAGGTGTCAACCAAGGGCTGCCAACCGATGTCGGGCGGCAGAGTACTCAACCAGTAATGCGTCGGTTCCAGCTCGCCGTGCGGCCACTCGATGATCAGCCACTCCTCGGGGCGCAGCCGGTTGCCGTTGGCCGGACGCACGCGCACGCGCGCAAAGCGCGAGGTGAGCGGCTGCGCTACACCCTCCCGCCAAGTCACGGTCCGATAACTCGAAGCCGGCAGCTCCTGCGCCAGCGCCGACACCGCAATGGGTTGATGCTGCGCGTCGCGTTTGGCCAGCATGCGCGATTCGCCCGCTTGGTTGCGGCGCGCCGGCTCGACCATGGGCTGGTGGCGGCCCCACCAGACCGTGGTCGCGGGCTTGATGCCCACCGCGTAGGTCAGACCCCATGCGGTCAGTTGCTCGCGCCAAGCGGTGTCGTCGCCGTACGCGGCATCGGCCAGCACGGTGCCGCGCGGATAGCCGGCCTGCACGGCGGCGCCGATCTGAGTCAGGGCAATTTCGCCCTTGGTGGCAAATGCGATCTCAGTCGGCACGCCGGCATGGCGGCAGCGTGTCGGATCGTCCGTCCATTCGCGCGGCAGATACAGCCGCACCGCTACCGGCAGGCTGCCCTGCGCGTTGGCCACCGACAGCGTCACCGCCACTCGGCAGTTGTCCGTCTTTCCTGTCTGCCCGCAGTACTGACGTGCGACCCCAACCGAGTGCCGGCCTTTCTTCGGAAAGCCGCTGTCGTCAACGATCCACACCCACGGCTCCTCAGTATCGAGCAGAACCGGCAAGACTTCGTCGGCCACCGCTGCCAGCAGCGCCGTGTCGCTCCACTCAGCCTGTGCCACCAGGTGATGCATCGACTGATGCGCCGAACGCACGTTGTTCGGCTGCACTCGGGTCGCCATCGGCTCCACGCTCTTGCGCCCGCCCGGCAGGACCAAGCCCTTCAAATACCACCGGCACGGCTGCTCTCGATCCGCATGTCCCAGCATCCTGAGCATCGCCTCACAGTACCGCTCGAACCGCCCCTCCAGACTGAGTCCCATGGCGCTCCTCAGAAAGTACTTGAAGAAGTCGCCATAATGCACTATTTTCTAACACAGTCGTGCTAAGAATCTTGATCATGACGTCCAGCACCGAGCTGCGTCCGCCTGTGTCTGCTC
>CAYVVV010000267.1:0-1992 GCA_964455325.1 uncultured Sphingosinicella sp.
TCAACGGATCGCCACCACGTCCCCGGCGTGCAGTCGCTCGACCAGCCGCCAAAGCTCCGCCTTCGCCACGGCGACGCAGCCCTCGGTGGCGCGGCCGTCGTCGGCGACACAGTGCAGGAAGATGGCGCTGCCCATGCCGGGCACCGGCGGTGCGTCGTTGTGGCCGATGACGACGATGAGGTCGTACAGCCCGTCATTCCGCCACAGCTGCTCGGCGGAGAAGGCGTGCGGGTGGCGGACCGGGCGGTTGTAGGCGGGGTCACGTACGTCGTCGGACCAGCCGTCGCCGGGCCGCAGCCAGCGCCACGGCAGCGCCGTCGTCGGCACGGGACTGCGTTCGGGACGGAGCAGCAGCGCGCGCACCGGGTAGCGGCCGGTGGGCGTCCGCCCGTCGCCCTCGCGCTTGTCGGCGGCGGCGACGGCGCCGTTGCGGCCGATCACACACGGCACCGTGCGACCGCCTGCGGTCAGCGTCAGCGCGGCGGTATCGACAGTGATGGTCGCCATGGTGCATCCCTCGACTACGCTCCGGATGAGCGGGTTCTGTGAACGAATCCGGTCGTTGCCGGTGAAGCGAGCTGCCGTCCTCGGCTCCGCCCGAATACGCGCGGTTTCCGGGACCGACCTATACAACCCCGCTCATCCCGAGCGAAGTCGAGGGACGCACGTGCTAGTCGCGCCCCTGCATCGCGTCCAGCTTGTCGAGATTGGCGCGCATTCGGCTCGCCACGTCCTCGTCGCGAGCGTCCTGGCGACCGGTCTTCGCCGACTGGAAGCTCGCGAGCAGCGACGCAAACTCGGCGGACGACAGCTGCGGCGCCGCCGCGCCCGCCGGCCGCTCGCTGCCGGTCGCCAGCAGTGCCTCGGCGACGGCGCGGTCCTCGCTGCGGACCGACAGGCCGATGTGCTCGGTCGGCTTCGCCCCGCCGCCGCCGAACAGTTTTTCGAGCAGGAACACGCCGGCACCGATGAGCGCGCCGACCGGCCCGCCGGCGACGGCGCCAATGGCGACATGGCCGCCGAGCTTGGCGCCATCGCTGATCCGGTCGCCGGTCGCGGCGCGGTAGAGATCGCTCGCCAGCGGCACATGCTGCAGCGGATTGGCGATGTCGATGAGCTCGGCGAATGCCGACGGCCTGCCCTTGACGATGATCTCGTCGTCGCCGTGGCGCGCCGCCGCGCCGACGAGATTGGGCAGGTGCACGCCGATTTCGGTGACGGGCATGGGCAATGGCTCCTTCACCGGCAGCCCAGCAATCCCCGTGCCAGGATCGGCACGGCCAACGAATCGCATGGTCTGCGTCGTCGTGGCGGGAAAAGCTTGCCCGCCGGGGCGGGGCGGCGGCGGGAACGACTTGCCGCCCGTGTGCGGACTCACAGCATGAACCCGTCCGGCAGCGATCCAACGACGATCCGCCCCGGTTACAGCAGATGGCCGGTGCGGTCGCGCTTGGTGGCGAGATAGGCTGTGTTGTGCGCGCCCTCGCCGACGGCGAGCGGCAGCCGTGCCACGACCGTGATGCCGTGCGCCGCGACACCCGCCACCTTGGCCGGGTTGTTGGTCAACAGCCGGATGCGGGTCAGTGCGAGCGCCTTCAGCATCGCTGCGGCGAGCGCGAAGTCGCGCTCGTCGATCTCGAAGCCGAGCCGAAGGTTGGCGTCGACGGTGTCGAAGCCCTGGTCCTGCAGCGCGTAGGCGCGCAGCTTGTTGACGAGGCCGATTCCGCGGCCCTCCTGCTGCAGGTAGAGAAGGACGCCGCCGCCCGACGCGGCGATCGCCGCCAGCGCCGCCTGCAGCTGGTCGCCGCAGTCGCACTTCAGCGAGCCCAGAAGGTCGCCGGTCAGGCAGGCACTGTGCAGGCGGACGAGCGGCACGCCCGCATAGGGGTCGCCGATGACGAGCGCGAGATGCTCGGGCCCGCCCGGCGCGCGGAAGGCGACGACCTCGGTCTGCTCGTGCGCCTTGATCGGCAGTCGCGCCCGGCTCACCTC
>CAYVVV010000268.1:0-1989 GCA_964455325.1 uncultured Sphingosinicella sp.
GCCCCCGGCGCCTCGCCGATCAGCATCAGGTCGGCGGCTGGATTGCCGTCGGCGAACACCGTGTTCACGCCGGCGACGCGCAGCGGGCAGCCGGTAAAGCGCTCGACCTCGGCGCGCAGTTCGGCGATCGACGTCGCCGATGGCGTGGCGCGCGTGGCGCCCCGTTCCGCTTGCGCCCGCGGCGACGGCTGCCGCTGCCTGGCCTCCGCAGCGGCCGCGCGCCAGTCGCGCGGCCTGTCGTCGACCAGCACGGCGACGCCGGCGTCGACCCACCATGCCAGCGTCGACAGCAGTCTGTCGCGGTCATGGTCGTCGTCGCCGGGCATGCTCTCCTCTCTACGGCGCCCACTGGTCAACGCCAACACCACGCCTTATCACTTTTGTGCAAGGCATTGTGCTGCCGTCTGCGCTCCAATGCACTGACGGCGGGGAAAGTGAAAGGTTGGGCATGAGCGAACGCGAATCGATGGCCTATGACGTCGTCATTGTCGGTGGCGGGCCTGCCGGTCTTGCCGCCGCGATCCGGCTCAAGCAGCGGGCGCGCGACGCCGGCGGCGAGGTCTCGGTCTGCGTTCTCGAAAAGGGCTCCGAAATCGGCGCGCATATCCTGTCGGGGGCGGTCATCGACCCCAGGGCGCTTGACGAGCTGCTGCCTGAATGGCGTTCGATGGACGGTCATCCGCTGACGGTTCCGGTTACGTCGAACCATCACTGGATCCTGACTGCGAAGCGCAAGATCGCGTTTCCGCATGCGCTGTTGCCGCCTTTCATGGGCAATGACGGCTGCTACACCGCCAGCCTCGGCAACCTCTGCCGCTGGCTTGCCGGCCAGGCCGAGGCGCTTGGCGTCGAGATTTTTCCAGGGTTTCCGGCCGCCGACGTGCTGTTCAACGACGACGGTTCGGTCAGGGGTGTTGTCACCGGCGACTTCGGCATCGCCCGCGATGGCTCGAAGAAGCCGTCCTACCAGCCTGGCATGGAGCTGCACGGCAAGTATACCCTCTTCGCCGAAGGCGTGCGCGGCCATCTCACCAAGCGGCTCAAGCCGCGCTTCGCGCTCGATGCCGACTGCCAGCCGCAGGTCTATGGCATCGGCATCAAGGAACTGTGGGACGTGGATCCCGACAAGCACCAGCAGGGCATGGTCATCCACACGCAGGGCTGGCCGCTCGACGACGCCAACGGCGGCGGCTTCATCTACCACCAGGCGAACAACCAGGTCGCGCTCGGCTTCGTCACCTGGCTCAACTACCGCAATCCCTACCTGTCGCCGTTCGAGGAGATGCAGCGCTGGAAGACGCATCCGGCGATCCGCTCGATGCTCGAAGGCGGGCGGCGTGTGTCCTATGGCGCGCGCGCGATCAACGATGGCGGCTATCAGGCGGTGCCCAGGCTTGCCTTCCCCGGCGGCGCGCTGATCGGCTGCGCGGCAGGGTTCGTCAACGTACCCCGCATCAAGGGGTCGCACACTGCGATCAAGACGGGCATGCTTGCCGCCGATGCCGCGTTCGATGCGCTTGCCGCCGGCCGCGCCAACGACACGCTGGACGCGTACCAGGTCAGTTATGAAGCGAGCTGGGTGGCGAAGGAGTTGTTCACGGTCCGCAACACGCTGCCGCTTGTGGAAAAATTCGGCAATCTTATCGGTACGATGCTTGCCGGCCTTACCATGTGGCTTGAATATTTTGGTATCCGCATGCCGTTCACGATGAAGCACCATCCCGACCATGCGCAGCTCTGGCGCAAGGAGCATTGCCACAAGATCGTCTATCCGAAGCCCGATGGCGTCATCAGCTTTGACCGTCTGTCGAGCGTGTTCCTGTCGAACACCAATCACGAGGAAGACCAGCCGGTCCACCTGCAGCTGAAGGATCCAAGCATCCCGATCGAGGTCAACCTGCCGCTTTATGACGAGCCGGCGCAGCGCTATTGTCCGGCGGGGGTGTACGAAGTGGTCGGCCAGGAGGAGGGCAGGCCGCGGTTCCAGAT
>CAYVVV010000269.1:0-1947 GCA_964455325.1 uncultured Sphingosinicella sp.
GAGGTTTGAAAGTTCACGATGTTCACCCATGCGACGCAGGGGAATCGAGGATGCGCCTCCCCCTCCCCCCATCTTCTTGGACAGGGGCTCGGGCATCAGCCGTTCCCACGCGCCCTTGGTCGGGAACGGGCCGGGCGCGATGGCGTTGGCGCGGATGCGCTTCGGCCCCCATTCGACGGCAAGGCTCTGCGTCATCGCGGCAATGCCGGCCTTGGACATCGCCGACGGCACCGTGAACGGCCCGCCGGTCCACACCCAGGTGGTGACGATCGACAGGATATTGCCCCTGTGCCCGCCTTCGATCCAGCGCCTGCCGGCGGCGACGGTGGTGTTGAAGGTGCCGTGCGCGACGATCGAGGCGATGGCGTTGAACGCGTTGGCGGAAAGGTCTTCGGTGCGACTGACAAAGTTGCCGGCGGCATTGTTGACCAGGCCGGTGAGCGGACCGCCGTCGAAGATGGACTGCATCGCCTCGTCGATCTGGCCGGGATTGCGGATGTCGACCGCCATCGTGTCGCAGCTGCCGCCGGTCGCCTCGCGCAGCTCCGCTGCCGTTTCGTCGAGCACGCCGCCACGCCGGCCCCAGATGATGCAGTGCGCGCCAAGCTCCATGAAGCCCTGCGTCATCGACTTGCCCAGCCCGGTACCGCCACCAGTAACGAGGATGCGATGGCCTTTCAGCAAATCCTGGCGGAACATCATGACGGCGCTCTCCCTTTCTGATCGCGCCGATGCTAGGGCAGGCGCGTGCAAAGCCAAGCTATCATAAGCATCGACGCGCGCGGGATGCGCTGCCCGCTGCCGGTGCTGCGGCTGGCACGGGCGCTGCGCGAGCATGCGCGCGCGACGGCGTTCGAGCTGGTCGCCGACGACCCCGCGGCGGCCACCGACGTTCCCGCGTTCGCCGCCGAACACGGCCTTGCCTGCGAAACGACGGGGGTGTTGTCATGGCGACTGAAGCGGAACTGAAATCGGCACTGCAAATGCTGATCAACGCGGTCGGCGAGTGCTTCGCGACGAACGACTTCACCCGCCTCGAGACGCTGCGGGATCCCGACGACGGCCGCCACTTCCACATCGCTGGGGATACCAGCCGCTGGTGGTGACGCCGCACCCGGCGGTCAACGTCCGAATCGGACGCATAGGCCGCGCTTGGAAACCAAAACTTTACCCGCATTCCGCAAAGTCGAAGGCGATTGGGCAAGGGGCCGTCGGTGAAACACTTCGACGTCAGCAGTCTGGACCCGGTGGTCGACGCCGAGGTCTTTGAAAAGACCCGTGCCACCATGGGCGTCGGGTTCATCAAGCTGATCAGCTATTTCGGCGAGGACGGCGCCAAGGCCGTGGCCGAGATCGAGGCGGCGCAGCGTGAGGGCAATGCAACGCGCATGGTGATGCCGGCGCACACGATGAAATCGGAAGCGCGCCAGTTCGGTGCCATGCCGCTTGGCGATCTTGCCGAGAAGATCGAGCACGGCGCGCGGCGCTGCGTCGAGATTCAGGAGGCGCCTGACGAGCTGCTGGTCCATGTCGCCAAGCTGCGGCCGCTGTTCACCCGCACGATGCAGGTGCTCGAACGCGAGACCAACCCGCTGCAGGAACGCCGCAAGCCGGTCTTCGGCCGCGGCGGACCGCATAACCAGGGCTTCGGCCGAATCTAGATCACAGCCAGCTTGCGATCGCGTCGAGCGGCTTCTTGATCGTCGCGTGGCGCGGCATGGTGGCGTCGGGCGCGGGCTTGCCGGCGACGACGATCATCATCGGCTTCTCGTTCGCGGGACGCCCGCAGATGTCGTTAAGGAACTTCATCGGCGAGGGCGTATGCGTCAGTGTCGCAAGTCCGGCATGATGCAGCGCGGCGAGCAGCAGGCCGCAGGCGATGCCGACCGATTCGGGCACATAATAGTTCTGCAGGTCCTCGCCAGGCAGCGCGCCGCCGCGCCGCTG
>CAYVVV010000270.1:0-1895 GCA_964455325.1 uncultured Sphingosinicella sp.
ATCCTGCTCGTTGCGGAAAACCTGAACGGTCAGCTTGGCGTCGGGAACCTCTAGGCTGGCACCGCCGTCGAGTAGCAGGACGCGGCTGCCGGCGTTGAAACGCGGCAAGTCCTGGTCCTCGAAGAACGCGCCACCACGCACGGCGACAGCCTTCCCGAAAGGAGCCGTCAGTTCCGCCTGCGCACCGTAGCGGTCGCGGGTGCCGGCAATGAGCGCGACCGAGCCCGCAAACTCGCGCGAGGGTTTCTTCGTAACGTAGTTGAAGAGTCCGCCGGGAGCCGTCTGCCCGTAGAGCATGCCGGCCGGGCCTTTCAGGAACTCGACCCGCTCGATGTTGAACAGCTGTGGGACGGTGAAGCCGATGTTGGGGTCGCCGCGCAGGCCGTCGTAGAAGATTTCCTGCTGCCGGAACCCCCGCGCCGTGACGCCGGCATAGCTGAACACGCTGACACCCGAGATGTTACGATCGAGATCCTGCGCGTCGCGTGCGCCCTGGTCGCGGATCAGTTCCTTCGTGATGACGGAAATCGATTGCGATGACGCCAGCGGCTCGGTCGGCAACTTGCCCGAACTTGTTTCATCGACCCGGTACAGCTTTTCGGCGCGGCCGGTGACGACGATCGCCTCATCGGCGTCGCCCCCTGTTATCGATTCGTTCGCGGCCGGTGCGGCGAGCAGTGCCGCGGTCAAGAGCAATGAGATCGACACTCGGAATGGCTCCATAATGCGAATGAGTCGCATTATCTATGACACGCATCCGAATTGAGAATCAATATCAATATTGTGTCGGCAGCATTGCGTCGCACGCGGCGCGCATTCCGGAGCTGATCGAGGATGTGCACCGCGTTTAGTCGCCGCCGCATCAACGCGCGGCGGCGTTGCACTCCGCAAGCTGCGCTTCGTCGAAACTGACAGCATCCATGCGGAAGCCGGTGAGAACGCCGACTTGCTTCACGAGCCGGGTGCAGAGTCGACGTGGCGCGGTGCTCAGCTGGGTGTGCGTGACGCAGCTTTGCCCTTCGCAGCGCCACAGCGTCTCAGAGGCAATGACACGCCGCTTTACCGCTGGTTCGGCAAGCTCGGCGGCGAATCGGTAGCTCGCCGCGCATGCCTCGGCAGGCGCAATCGCGAAGCTGGCGAAAACCGGCAAGGTGGCGAGCGCCGCAAGAGCAATCCGGGAACGGCCGATTGCGAATGCCATGACAGGTACCTTTCCATTGCATTAAGAGACTGATATCAGTTTTTATATGCAACTTTATCGGCCGCGCAATTAAAAGTTGTGTCATGAAACTGATCATTTATGTTAGTGAGGTAAGGGAGCGAGGGAGAGGAACTGCGATGCCCCGACGGGCAAGCGCCCCCGATCACTGTTCGATCGCGCGCGCACTTGATGTCATTGGCGAACGCTGGACAATCCTCATCATCCGTGACGCCTTCTTCGGCGTTCGCCATTTCGAGGGATTCCAGGCGAGTCTTGGCATAGCGCGCAACGTCCTAGCGTCGCGGCTGACGACACTCGTCGACGCGGGCATTTTGTCGCGTGTGCCCGACGCTGACGACCGTCGCCGGGTCGTGTATCGTCTGACACAGAAAGGGCGCGACCTGTTCCCGGTGATCATGGCACTGAGTGACTGGGGAACCCGCTGGGAAACCGAGCCCGGAAAGAAGGAGGCCTTCGTTATCGTCGACCGCCAAACCGGGACTCCGATACCGCCGGTCGAGGTGCGCGCGGCGGACGGGCGCGCGCTGTCGCCGCGCGACACGCTGCTCACTGCCGGACCGGGCATGACCGAAGCCATCGCCGGCACGATCCCGTCGCTGGCAGCGTGGAAGCGCGCATGTACGTAGGTCGATTGGATTCTGGCCGAAGGCCATTGTCATCGTAGCCTGGGGCA
>CAYVVV010000271.1:0-1780 GCA_964455325.1 uncultured Sphingosinicella sp.
TACTGCGCGCGGATCGGCGCCTTGAACGCCTCCTCCTCGGCCTTGTCCTTAAAGCCGCCGCGCTTCACCGTCGCCAGCACCGATGCCGCCTGCTCGCCGCCCATCACCGAGATGCGTGCATTGGGCCACATCCAGAGGAAACGGGGTGAATAGGCGCGACCGCACATGCCGTAATTGCCGGCGCCGAAGCTGCCGCCGATGACGACGGTGAGCTTCGGGACGGCGGCACAGGCGACCGCGGTCACCATCTTCGCCCCGTGGCGCGCGATTCCCTCGTTCTCGTAGCGCTTGCCGACCATGAAGCCGCTGATGTTCTGCAGGAACAGCAGCGGTACCTTGCGCTGGCAGCACAGCTCGATGAAGTGCGCCGCCTTCTGCGCGCTTTCGGAAAACAGGATGCCGTTGTTGGCGACGATGCCGACCGGATAGCCCTCGATGTGGGCAAAGCCGGTGACCAGCGTCTCGCCGTACAGCGCCTTGAACTCGTCGAACGCGCTGTCGTCGACGATCCTCGCGATGATCTCGTGCACGTCGACCGGATGGCGGGTGTCGGCGGGGACGAGGCCGTAGAGCTCCTTCGCGTCGAAGCGCGGCGGCCGCGCCGGCTGCACCGCGACGTCGGGCGCACGCGGTGCGGGCAGGGTGGCAACGATACCACGGGCAAGGCTGAGCGCATGCGCGTCGTCGCTGGCAAGGTGATCGGCTACGCCGGAGATGCGCGCGTGCACATCGCCGCCGCCAAGTTCCTCCGCCGTCACCTCCTCACCCGTCGCTGCCTTGACCAGCGGCGGGCCGCCAAGAAAGATGGTGCCCTGGTTGCGGACGATGATGCTTTCATCGGACATGGCGGGGACATAGGCGCCGCCTGCCGTGCAGCTGCCCATGACGACGGCGATCTGCGCGATGCCCTCCGCCGACATCGTTGCCTGGTTGTAGAAGATGCGGCCGAAGTGATCGCGGTCAGGAAACACCTCGTCCTGGTTGGGCAGGTTGGCGCCGCCCGAATCGACGAGGTAGACGCACGGCAGGCGGTTCTGGCGGGCGATTTCCTGCGCGCGCAGGTGCTTCTTTACCGTGACCGGGTAATAGGTGCCGCCCTTGACCGTTGCGTCGTTGCAGACGATGACGCACGTGCGGCCCATGACCTGGCCGACGCCCGTGATCATGCCGGCTGCCGGCACATCGTCGTCATAGACGCCGTCGGCGGCGAACAGCGACAGCTCGAGGAAGGCGGTGCCGGGGTCGAGCAGCCGCTCGACGCGCTCGCGCGGCAGCAGCTTGCCGCGCGCCGTGTGCTTGGCGCGCGCATCCTCGCTGCCGCCGCGCGCGATCCGCGCCGACCGCTCGCGCAGCTCGGCGACGAGACCCGCCATGATTTCGCTGTTCCGCTTGGTTTCCGCGTCGCCGGGTAGGGGCGTGCCGATGTGACGAGCCATGCCGGGGCTATAGGCCGGGCGCCGCGCGCTCACAAGCCTGCCACACGTCGCCCGAACGCCGAACGCCAAATGCGCGCGCGACATTGGCCTCGGTCAGCACGTCGTCGGGCGCACCCGCCGCGATCACCGCGCCGGCGTGCATGAGCAACAGCCGGTTGCACAGCCGCTGCGCGTGGTCGAGGTCGTGGATCGACACCAGCACCGCCGCGCCGCGCGCTGCCTCGTTGCGCAGCAGCGCCTCGACGTCAAGCCGGTGCAGCGGGTCGAGGTTGGCCATCGGCTCGTCGAGCAGCAGCACGTCGGGCACGCCGACGATCGCGCGCGCAAGCAGCACGCGCGCACGC
>CAYVVV010000272.1:0-212 GCA_964455325.1 uncultured Sphingosinicella sp.
CTCGTCTCGGCGGCGGTGCGTGCGAAGCGTTGCTCGGCGGACTCGATACGGCGCAGTGTCTCGCGCTGCGCGCCCGGGTAGACGCGCGCGGCGACAAGCGCGATCAGCCAGATCGCCGACAATGGCGCAGCGACGCCCGCAGCGACGCCCGCCCATTCGGTCAGCGTCAGGCTGGCAAGCTGCGAGCGCCCCACGAGGTAGATGACGGCGGC
>CAYVVV010000272.1:222-1773 GCA_964455325.1 uncultured Sphingosinicella sp.
CGCGAGCCAGACGATCGACGCGAACGAGGCGATCCACAGCACGCGGCTGCTGAAAGCCGGAGGGATCTCCGTATCGGCATCGGCAGCAACGTAGGGCCGCATCGGCGTGTCAGGGAGCGCTTCCGCCGTCGCCAGGCCTGGCGCCGCCGCCCACATCGATTCCGGCGGCAGCTTTTCCGGAAACGATCGCCGCCCGACTGGATTCATCACCCGACCCCCAACACAATGCTTGCGGCGTGTTTACCACCCTAAATTTCGGACTGACAGCCGCCAACCGCAAAAAGCGACACTTTGTTAATCCTGATCGTCGACACTGTATGGCATGAACGTCGAGCCTGCGCCTGGTTTTGTGCCGTATCGCCTTCTCGAAATCGCTGACGGTGACGAGGAGCTGCTCGGCGACATGCTTGCCGAGTTCAAGGCTAACCTGCGCAGCTATGCGGCCGACCTTCGCGCCGCACCCGACCGCGCAGCCTGGCGGGCGACGGCGCATCGCTTGAAGGGGGCAGCACAGGCAGCCGGGGCGGAGGCGATCGCCGCGGTCGCTATCGTCGCCGAACTCGCCGCGCCCGGCGATGCAGCGCTGCTCGCCAGACTTGACGGCGAAATCGACCGCTTTTCAAGTTACTAGATCGGCTTCGCGCCGGCGGCGGACAGCGTCGATCAGCAATATCGCCGGCAACAGCACAACGATTTCCCATAGCCAGTACAATATCGGCGATCCGGCCAGACAGGCGATGACAATGGCCAGCGTGCGTGCCGTCTGGCCAAGCAGCGAGGCGCCCTTCAGCATCGGCGCGAGCAAGGATCGATAGCGCTGGATATTGCCGGCGCGGCCGCGCAGCCATGCGTCGGTGCAGCCAGCCGAGGCAGTCATCGCTGCCTGACCGCGGTTGTAGGCGCGTTCGAGGATGCCACCGACGACGGCGCGTTCGGCAAGGCCGCCCAGGCCTGCCAGACGGCGGACGTAAAGCTCGCGCTGGGCTTCGTAATAGGCTGACTGGACAGCGTGCGCGGCGCCGGCAAGCAGCGCAAGACCAAAGGCCGTGGCAAATCCCAGCGTCGGCGTGACGCTGGCGGCAAGCGCCAGATACACCGCGATGAAGACGACATAATCGCAAACGCCGTCGAGAAAGCGTCCAAATGCGCTCGCCCTGCCGGTCGCCCGCGCGACCATACCGTCGAGAGCATCGCAGACATGCCAGCCGAGCATGGCGGCAAAACCGGCGAGTGCCATCCGCCAGTCGGACCACTGGCTGTAGGCGTAGCCTGCCAGCACGCCGCACGCCATTCCAAGCAGCGAAAGCGCATTCGGCGACAGACCGCTGGCGATCGCGACAGGTACAAGCCGCCTTGCAACTGGATGGATCAGCCAGCGGTTCAGCGGCTCCTCGATTTCCTCCGGCCGGGCAGAGATGTCGGGACGTTGCAACGGAACGGTCATGCGACTGCCCAATTGCGCCGCCGCGTCGAACTTGGCAAGCCGCTGACGGTTGCCCTAGGTCATGCACTCATAAATCGCTAGCCATGTGAGGCGAGATTTGATTCAAG
>CAYVVV010000273.1:0-1749 GCA_964455325.1 uncultured Sphingosinicella sp.
TCCTGATCGCCGACGGCCGTACGCAACCCGTCATTGCGGTTCGCTTCACCGACGCTGCCGGACGTCCCGTGCGCGGCGGCAGCAGTGGCAGTTTCAGCGTCGGCGACCCGTATCTGGCCGCTGCCGAGGTCGACACGCAGCAGCAGCGGCAGCTTGCCGGGCTCGACCGCCGGCCCACTGAATGGCGCGTCGAGGGCGATGACGGCATTGCCTATATCGCGCTTGCACCAACGACGCAGACTGGTACCGTGCGGCTTGGCTTCGAGTTTCAAGCAGACCGCACGCGCTACAGGCAGGAGGTCGAGACCTGGCTGTCGCCGGGCGACAGCGACTGGGTGATGGTCGGCTATGTCGCTGGCACCACCGGCTTCAACACGCTTCGCGACAAGGCCAAGCTGCTCGATCGCGGCCGCGACGAGACCTTCACCGACGGCGAGGCGAGCTTCTATGCCAAGGGCAAGATCCTCGGCAAATGGCTGCTGACGATGGCGTTCGATGACGACCGCAAGCGCCGCCGCCCGGGCGAACCGCGGCAACTGCTTCGTACCATCGACCCCGACCGCTACTACACCGTCTACGGCGACGGCAGTGAACAGCGTTACGACGCGCCGACGTCGGATCGGCTGTACCTCAGGCTCGAACGCCGGCAGTTTTATGCCCTTTACGGCGACTTCGAAACCGGGCTGACGCGGACCCAACTGACCCGCTACAGCCGCACGCTGACCGGCGTGAAGACCGAATACCGCTCGGATCGACTCGCGGTGAACGCCTTCGCGGCCGATACCGGGCTCGGCTTCCAGCGCGACGAGATCCAGGGCAACGGCCTCAGCGGACCCTATCGCCTGTCGCGTCGCGACATCGTGCTCAACTCGGAAAAGGTCATCATCGAGGTGCGCGACCGCTTCCGCTCGAACATCATCCTGTCGTCGACACCGCAGACACGCAACGTCGACTATGACTTCGATGCGCTCACTGGCAGCATTCGCTTCCGGCAGCCGGTCGCCAGCCGCGACGCCGACCTAAACCCGCAGTTCATCGTCATCGACTACGAGACCGAAGCGGCAGCACGCAAGCGGCTCAACGCTGGCGGCCGCGCCGCCGTCATGCTCGCCGACGGCAAGGTCGAGGTCGGCGCCTCGTACCTGCGTGATGCCGACAACAGCGGCCGCACCGACGTCGGCGGCATCGACGTTCGTCTGAAACCGCGCGACGACACCGAGATCCGGCTCGAGGCCGCGGTCAGCGATCGCAGCGCCGCGCCCGCGGGCGAAGCCGTCCTCGCCGAGGTCGAGCACCATGGCGAGCGAATCGACTTGCTCGGCTATTTTCGCCAGCAGGACGCGACATTCGGCGTCGGCCAGCAGAACGCGTCGCAAGGCGGCACGCGCAAGTACGGCGTCGACGCCAGCGTCCGCGTCAGCGACGACCTGCGTGTCTCGGCGACGGGGTATCGCGAGGAGTATCTGGTAGGTCCGGCGAGCCGGACGGCGTTCGACCTGCGCGGCGATTATCGCGTCGGCCCGCTCGGGCTGCGCGGTGGCCTGCGCTATGTCGATGACAACAACCAGACGGGTGACACACGTCGCTCGACGCTGGCGACGACCGGTATCAGCTACGAGCTGTTCAATCGCCGGTTGATGCTCGACGCCGACGCCGAGATCGCGCTTGGCGGCGACAACGACAGCGCCGACTTCCCAAGCCGCTACCGGCTTGGCGCGCGCTACGCGATCACCGACGACGTTCGCCTGG
>CAYVVV010000274.1:0-1674 GCA_964455325.1 uncultured Sphingosinicella sp.
GTGCCGCTGGTCCCGAAGCTCGCGGTGACGACACCCGGCCGGGTGTTGCCGGTGCCGATGGCCCCCATCATGTTGTCGCCGCCCCCCGCGCTGACCAGGACTTCCGGCGTCAACCCCAGGGCGCGGGCGGTGGCGGGTTGGAGGGTGCCGACCGGTTGATCGCTCGGGATGAGCGGGGGGGGGTGTTGCTGATGGCGCGCTGTCCACCCCTCCCCCGTCAAGGCATGGGCTTTGCGGCGTGCAACACCCGATGCGCCTGTCGATTGACTTGGCCGCGCCCGTCGCCGAAAGAGCGCGGCAGGTAGAGGCGGCATTCGGGGAGCGGAAGCAGCGAGATGGCAAAGGCGCATGTCATCGTTCTGGGC
Source organism: uncultured Sphingosinicella sp. (assembly GCA_964455325.1). Classification (GTDB taxonomy): domain Bacteria; phylum Pseudomonadota; class Alphaproteobacteria; order Sphingomonadales; family Sphingomonadaceae; genus Sphingosinicella. The sequence goes on from CAYVVV010000274.1 coordinate 366, forward strand.
AACGAGAAGGGCGGCACCGGCAAGTCGACGACAGCGGTGCACATCGCCGTCGCGCTGATGCACGCCGGGCGCAAGGTCGCAGCGATCGACCTCGACGCGCGGCAGCGCACCTTCACGCGCTACATGGAGAACCGGCAGACGTTCTCGGAGGGTCACGGGCTTGGCCTGAAGACACCGCGGCTGCAGGTGATCGACGACAATGACGGCCACGCCGGCACGCTGCTGTCGACGACGCTCGAAGCATGGGCACCGGTCGTCGACGTCATCGTCGTCGACACGCCGGGGCGCGACAGCGCGCTGACCCGCGCCGCGCTCGGCCGCGCTGATACGCTGGTGACGCCGATGAACGACAGCTTCGTCGACTTCGACCTCATCGGCCATGTCGACCCCCAAACGTACGCGGTGAAACGCCCGAGCTTCTATGCCGAGATGATCTGGGAGGCGCGCAAGAGCCGCGCCAAGACCGACGGCGGCAGTATCGACTGGGTGATCCTGCGGAACCGGCTGTCGAGCCTTGCCGCGCGCAACATGCAGCGCGTCGGCGACGCGCTCGGTGAACTGTCGAAGCGGATCGGCTTTCGCATTGCGCCGGGGCTCAGCGAGCGCGTCATCTATCGCGAACTGTTCCCGCGCGGGCTGACGCTGCTCGATATCAACGCCATCGACGATGTGAACATGAGTCACATCGCGGCGCGGAGCGAGCTGCGCGAACTGGTTGCCAGCCTCGCCGTGCCCGAACCGGCGAAAACCGCGCTCGCCTCGTAATGGGGCCGATCCTCGTCATCGGCGTCGGCGCCATCGCACTGCTGTGGTACCTGGGGCTGCTGACGCCGACGCGTATGAAGTGGCTCGGCGCGGCGACAGCGGCGCTGGTCGGCTTGCGCGTGCTGGCGATGGGGCGACCGCTCGTCGCGGCGGCGCTGTTCGCGCTCGGCGGCTGGCTGGCGTGGTCGGCGAAGGCGGCCGAACCGCTCGCCGAGGCGCGCCGGCTGCTCGGCGTCGGCCGTAACGCGACCGAGGCCGAGATCATCGCGGCGTGGCGCGCGCGCATGGCCGCAACCCATCCCGACCGCGGCGGCAGCAACGCCGCCGCAAGCGCGATCAATGCCGCGCGTGATAGACTGCTGCAACACGCCGCGCGCCGCGGCCGCCGACCATAACGACAGGATGCCCGGATGCTCCGCCACGAGTTCCACCCCACCAGCCTTCGCGAATACGACATTCGCGGCATCGTCGGCGAAACACTGGGACCGGACGACGCTTATGCGGTCGGCCGCGGCTTCGCGACGCGGGTCAGGCGCGTCGGCGG
>CAYVVV010000275.1:0-1662 GCA_964455325.1 uncultured Sphingosinicella sp.
CAGACCGGACAGATGCTTGCCGCATTGTGGGGGCGGCCGCAGGCGACCTTTGCCTCCAAGCTCAATATCACCGGCAACGCGGCCACCGTGACGCGCGAGGTCGATGCCGGGCTGGAAGTTATCAGCGTCGATCTGCCGGCGGTCGTGACCGTGGATCTGCGTCTCAACGAGCCCCGCTATGTGAAGCTGCCGGACATCATGAAGGCCAAGCGCAAGCCCCTCGAAACCATTGCCGCGGCAAGCCTCGGTATCGACCTCACGCCGCGGTTCAGGACGGTGCGCTACGACACGCCGGCGCAGCGTACCAGAGGTGCGATGGTCAGCGATGCCGATGGTTTGCTGGCTGCCTTGCGCGAAAAGGGTTTCTTCAACTGATGCGATGCCCCACTGCCAAGGGGAAGAAACGTTCATGTCCAGCGTACTGATCATTGCCGAACACGACGGCCGCCGCCTGAACCAGAGTACCGCACGTTGCGTGACCTGCGCGCAGCAGCTGGATTCCGCCGGGGCCGATATCGCCGTCCTCGGCAGCGACTGCGCCGATGTAGCCGCGCAGGCGGCGTCGCTACGCGGTGTATCCCGCGTCCTGACGCTCGACCGCGCCGAGAATGCTCAGCCCATCGCAGCGGTCTTCGCCCCGCAGATCGCCGCGATGAGCGAAAGCTACGCCTACGTCCTGGGGCCATCGACCACCTTTGGCAAGGACCTGATGCCGCGCGTCGCAGCCCTGCTCGGTACCGGCCAGATCAGCGACATCATGGAAGTCGTCGCCGCGCGCCGGTTCCGCAGGCCGATCTATGCCGGCAACGCAATCATCACCGTGGAGGCACCGCCGGGGGTGAAGCTCGTCGGCACAGTGCGCATGGCCTCGTTCAAGCCGGCCGAAGCCGGCAACAATGCCCCGGTGGCACCAGTGAATTCCGCGGCGGCTTTGCCAACGCACTCACGCTATGTCGAGCTGCGATCCGGCGGCGGTGGCGCCCGGCCCGACCTGCAGACGGCGCGTATCGTCGTCTCGGGCGGCCGCGGTGTTGGCAGCGCGGAGAATTTCGCCGCGCTCTATCGGCTGGCCGACAAGATCGGCGCTGCGGTAGGCGCTTCGCGCGCCGCTGTCGATGCGGGCTACGTGCCCAACGACATGCAGGTCGGTCAGACCGGCAAAATCATCGCGCCGGAGCTGTATATGGCCTTCGGCATCTCTGGAGCGATTCAGCATCTGACGGGCATCAAGGACGCCGGCCTGATCGTCGCTGTTAACAAGGATCCCGAAGCGCCGATCTTTCAGGTCGCCGACATTGGCCTCGTTGGCGACCTCTTTCAGGTCATCCCTGATCTCGACAAGCGCCTTGGTTAATTGTTGGCGGCCGCTGGCTTGGCCATACTCGCCGACATCGTGATCCAGCCGTCGTCCCGCCATGGCGCGAACGTCACGTCCATGCCCACGACGGCTCCTCGCTTCTTCATGGCCGGAACCGTGTACATTTCGTGTACCTCTTTTTCGGTCAGGTTGAACTGACCGAGCTTGCTGCCAGCCGCGAGGACCACGCCGTACGGAGACTTCCAGCGGATGGTCATGCCGTCACGCTTGTAGTCCATGACCAGCTGGTAGAAGCATGCCGTGCGCTCCGTCAAGGCAATAATGCCGAGCTCCGGGCTGCCACC
>CAYVVV010000276.1:0-1636 GCA_964455325.1 uncultured Sphingosinicella sp.
GACGCTCGAGATGGCGCCGCTGACGTTCGCGATCCTGTCGGAGGCGGGCGCGCGCGGCGTTGCCGTCAGCGAGAACGAGGTGCTCGCGGCGATGGCGTTCGCGTTCCGCGAACTGAAACTGGTCGTCGAACCGGGCGGCGCTGCCGCGCTCGCGGCGCTGATCGCCGGCGAGCTCGACGCGCGCGGCAAGATCGTCGCGGTGACATTGTCGGGCGGCAACGTCGATGCGGCGACTTTCGCCCGCTGCCTTGACTAGCCGACCGCCACGCGCCGTTCGGGCTGTGAGGGTTCGGCGGCCGGTGCAGCGGTATCGTCGATGAGCGCGTCAAGTTCGAAAGCGGCGCGCGCGGCACCATCGCCAAGACGCCTGAGATCGGCGGCAAAAATGCCGGCATCGGCACCGGGCCGCGCGAGCGTCATCGAGTCGATCAGGGCGTCGAGCAGCGCGATCGACGTTCGCGTTGCATAATCGGCAGCAGTTGCCTCGGTTTGTGCGACCATTGGGATTGCCCCCCATTGTTGGTCGCGCCAGCTTGTTCGAAACTCCCTAAGCCTTCGTAAAGCGCTGTGCGAGCCAGTCGGCGACGGCCGCCTTGGCCGCATCGGTCAGATGCAGCGCCAGCTTGGTCCGCCGCAGGAGCACGTCCTCGGCGGACACCACCCACTCTTCGGCGGTCAGATGCTCAAGTTCCGTCGTGAAGATGCCGCCAAGATTGTCGCCGAGCCCGCGCGCCAGCATCGGCTCGGCGTCGGTGCCGTAAAGCGAGGCAAGCCGGTCGACGATGCCCGGATCATAGTCGTCGTGGCGCCGCCGCAGGTCGTCGCGCCAGCGTGCCAGTGCCTGCTGCGCGGTCAGCCCGGCGGGGCGCGGAAAGTCGCTGCCGGGCAATGGCTCGCTTGCCGTCCACGGTGCCGTCTGCGGTGCAATTCTGGCAAGCACGGCCTCGGCGAGCAGGCGGTAGGTGGTGATCTTGCCGCCGACAACGGTCATGGCGCCGCCGCCGGCATGTTCGATCAGCTTCCAGTCGCGCGTCGTCTCGCGTGCGTCCTTGTCCGTTTCGAGCACCAGCGGCCGGATGCCAGCATAGCTCGCCACCACGTCGCCACGATCGAGCGGGCGCGCGAGGTAGCGGTTGGCGGCGGCGATCAGATAGTCGACCTCGGCGTCGGTGATCTGCGCTGCCCCCGGCGCCTCGACCGGCGTTTCGGTGGTACCGATCAGCGAGTAGTCGGTCTCGTAGGGGATGACGAAGATGATGCGGCCGTCGGGCTGCTGCAGCATGTAGCTGTCCTGGCCGCGACCGATTCGGCGCGTGATGATGTGGGCGCCCTGCACCAGCCTGAGACGGGGCGCATCGTTCATGCCCAGCACGCCCTTAGCGACTTCCGACGCCCAGGGACCGGCGCAGTTGACGATGTAGCCGGCGGTCAGGTGACTGCCGTCGCCGAGCGCAACGTCCCATTCGCCCTTGGCGCGGCGGGCGGCGTTGACCGTTGTGCGTGGCAGCACGGTCGCGCCCTTGACTCTCGCGCTGCGGGCGTTGGTGATGACCAGGCGGGCATCGTCGACCCAGCCGTCCCAGTAGCGGAACGCCCTCTTGAAGCGCCTGTCGAGCGGCTGGCCGGCATGATCGTC
>CAYVVV010000277.1:0-1636 GCA_964455325.1 uncultured Sphingosinicella sp.
GCGCGCTGCTTGTGCTCGACGCGAACGCGCTCGCCGTCGCCGAATGGCTGACCGGGCTTGTGGCGACCGTGATGCCCGAAGGCCATCCCTACCCGCGCCTGCACGCGACGCTCGGCTCGGTACTCGACATCGTCGAGCACGCTGACACGGTGCTCGACCGGCTGGCAGCGCTGGCGCGGTTCGAGGTGCTGCTGCTTGCCGAGCTTGGCTTCGGGCTGGACCTGTCGCGCTGCGCGGCGACGGGACAGACGCACGACCTCGCCTTCGTGTCGCCGCGGACCGGACGCGCGGTCAGCGCCAGCGCCGGACAGCCGCACGCGGCAAGGCTGTTCCGGCTGTCGCCACTGCTGCGCGGCGAGGCCGGCGATGACGCCGACGTCGCCGAGGCGCTGCGGACGACGCGCCACTTCATCGCGCGCGACCTGCTCGGCGGCCGCCGCGACATGCTGCTCGGCGCACGCGATCGGGCAGTGCAGGGTGCCGGGCCGCCAGTGGCTGGGGACGGGGAACGGCGGCCCGGCGAGGGGAACTGAACGCACGCGGTATCAGCTGCAGCGATTGGCCCCGTCACGCCACGGCGCGTCGAACTGAAGCGCATGCACGCGGCGCAGCGCGTCGCCAACGGCAACGATCACGCCCGAGATCCACGTGGCCAGCGCCGCCCGGTGCTCGTCCATCAACCGCATCTCGATTTCGTCACGCATGGTTGGACCTTTCGATGTTCCGCTGAGGGTTCGCGGTATGGCGGTGGAATGCCCGATCGCATGCGCCAACGCCAATCAAACGATGGACTTTATCAATTAATTGAACTTATGAATGATCTATGCGCAGCATCCCGCCGCTTGCCGCCGTCCGTGTCTTCGAGGCCGTCGCAAGACACTGCAATTTCACGCGTGCAGCCGAAGAACTGGGGATGACACAGGCGGCAGTCAGCTATCAGATCAAACTGCTGGAAGCACGACTTGGCATCAGCCTGTTTAATCGATCAAAGGCCGGCGCCGAGCTGACGCCGGCGGCAGCGCGGGTGGCACCACTGGTCGCCAGCGCGTTCGACAGCCTCGACAGCGCCTTCGCGCGGCTGCGTGCCGACACAGAAACGATGCTGACAGTGAGCAGCCCGGTCAGCTTCACCGCCAACTGGCTGGCGCCGCGGCTCGGCGCGTTCCAGGCGGCACGACCATCGCTCGCGGTGCGGCTGGAAAGTTCGAACCTGCTCGTCGACTTCGCGCGCGACGAGGTCGACGTCGCGATCCGGATCGGTGGCGGGCACTGGCCGGGACTTGCCAGTCATTTCGTCATGCGCAGCCTCGCCGCGCCGTTCGCAAGCCCGGCTTTCGTCGCGCGGCACGGACCTTTCGCCGTGGCGGCCGACCTTACCGGCGTGCCTGGACAAACCGGATCCGAGCCCGCAATCAGTTACCCGGCCCAGTGAACGGCCGGCAACCGACAGGGATGACGCATGGCCGACAGCAAGACGAAAATCCCCGATGACAGGCGCGGATCCCTTGCGACGCACCGACCAGACACGCGCCTTGTGCATGCCGGCCGCACCCCCGGCGACCAGTACGGCTTCGTCAATCCGCCGATCTATCACGGCTCGACCGTGCTCTACCCCGATGTCGCGGCGCTGGAAGCA
>CAYVVV010000278.1:0-1633 GCA_964455325.1 uncultured Sphingosinicella sp.
TTCACGTTCCAGGTGGACGCGCACAGCGCTTCCACCTGGAACGATCAGGCTCTAGCAAACGCCAGTCGCCGCGCGTTAACCATTTTTTGAACAACACCCGCCAACTTTTCCTCGTGCCTCATGGGGGGAAGGAAACATGGGACGTCATTTCGATCGTGATCGGGACTTCATTCACGCGCAGATCGAACTTGCGCGCGCTGGCCGGCCCGAGGCCTTCTACGAACTGGGCGTAGCCTTCGCCGTCGGCAGCAACGGTGTCGACGTTGACCTGATCGAAGCCCACAAATGGTTCAATCTCGCTGCGATGTCGGGCGATGAACGCGCGCAGGTCGATCGCAGCGAGGTCGCCGCCAGCATGAGCGCCACCGAAATCGCCACGGCACAGCGCCAGGCGCGGGCGTTCCTGGTCGAAACGATCCGGCTCTAATTGCGCTCCATCAGTTCGAGGAAGCGTTCGGGCTTGCCCTGCTTCAACTCCTCGACGGCGGCATCCATCTCGTCCTGATCGAACGCCTCGCCGCGCTCGGCGGACCGTTCGCGCACGCGCTCTTTGACACGCGCCTCGATCCGCTTGGCCGCGGTTTCAATGCGCGCCTCGGCCTTGGCAATGGCTGCATCGGCCTCCTCGTCCGATCCGCCGACGAGCACCACCGACGGTGACTCGTCGTCGAGGTCGAAATCGATGTCGAGGCCGTCAATGTTCGACAGCAGCCAAATGCCGCCAATCGCACCAAGCACGATCAGGAGGTTGCGCCTGTTGACCGTCACCGGTTCGCCCGTTTCCGGATTGTTACGCATCGACCGTCTTGGTACCGCCTTTCGGGTCGGGCGTCTTGCCCTTATTGCCCGCCCTGGGTTTCGGCGCGGCGCCGGTGATCTCGAATGACGGTCTGTCGTCCCGGATGTGGACGACCACCTCGCCGCCGCCGACGAGCTTGCCGAACAACAGCTCCTCGGCGAGCGGCTGCTTGATCGTCGACTGGATCAGCCGGGCGAGCGGCCGCGCGCCGTAAAGCTTGTCGTAGCCGCGCTCGATCAGCCACGCCTTCGCCTCCTCGTCGAGCTTGATGTGCACCTCGCGGTCGGCGAGCTGCAGTTCGAGCTCGAGGATGAACTTGTCGACGACCATCGCCACCACCGGCGTCGGCAGATAGTCGAACGCGACGATGGCATCGAGACGGTTGCGGAACTCGGGCGTGAACATGCGCTTGATCGCTTCCTCGTCCTCGCCGATCCGCGCCGTCGAGCCGAAGCCAATGCCCTCCCTGGCCATGTCGGCGGCGCCGGCGTTCGTCGTCATGATGAGGATGACATTGCGGAAGTCGACCGTTTTGCCGTGGTGGTCGGTGAGCTTGCCGGCATCCATCACCTGCAACAGGATATTGAACAGGTCGGGGTGCGCCTTCTCGATCTCGTCCAGAAGCAGCACGCAGTGCGGGTTCTGGTCGACGGCATCGGTCAGGAGCCCGCCCTGGTCAAAGCCGACGTAGCCGGGCGGCGCGCCAATCAGGCGGCTGACCGAGTGGCGCTCCATATACTCCGACATGTCGAAGCGGTGCAGCGGAATTCCCATGATCGAGGCGAGCTGGCGCGCCACCTCGGTCTTGCCGACGCCGGTCGGGCCGGAGAAGAG
>CAYVVV010000279.1:0-1573 GCA_964455325.1 uncultured Sphingosinicella sp.
GCCGCCGTGATCCCGTCGGCGGCGGACACCTGCGGGCGCCAGATGCCAAGCCCGAGCAGTGGCGCGCTGTCGGCGGTCCAGTCGGGGTGCGCGAGGTAGCGGGCACGGTCGAAGCTGAGCGCCGGCAGCCGCCCACCGAGCCGCGCCGACAGCGTGTCGATCGCTGCGACCAGCGTCAGCATTGGCGCAGGGACATGGATGGAGATAGGGTTGGCGCCGACCGCCTGGGCGATGAGCTCGGCGAAACCGCGATGCGTGTGACCGCCGGGCGTCGCGTCGTCGATCTCAAACGTCTGACCCGTGCCCGCCGCGCTGGTCGCCAGTGCCAGCAGCGCCGATGCAAGGTCGGACACTTCGATGATCGACAGGCGCCCCCGGCTCGGCAGCGGCGCCCAGCCGCGCGCGACGAGCCGGTAGAAGTTCGCCGTCTCGCGGTCGCCGGGGCCATAGACGGCGGGCGGACGCACGATCACGGCGTCGGGCCTCGACGCCCGCACGGCGGCATCGGCGGCCGCCTTGCTGCGGCCGTAGGCGGACAGCGACGGTTCACGCGCCGCCAGCGAGGACACATGCACGAAGCGCGGCGTGGCACGCGATGCAGCGAGCACCGCGCGCGTTCCCTCGACGTTGCCGGCATGGAAATCACCGGTTGAGCGGGCGTTGATCACGCCGGCGACATGGATGACGGCATCGGCGCCGGCGACCATCGCTGCCAGCGCTGCCGTATCGGCGAGGTCGCCGCGTATCCAGTTGAGCCCCGGCCGCTGCGGCTGCTCGCGCCGTGCGAGTGCACGCACGTCATGCCCGACCGCAAGCGCGGCTTCGATCAGCCTTGCACCGACGAATCCGGTGCCACCGGTGATGGCGAGCGTTGCCATGGTCCCTGCCTCGTTATTCCCGTCTGCACGGGAATGACGGGAACACCGGATTCAAGCGGCGATGTCGAACGGTTGGATTTCACCCGACACATACAGCGCCCGCGCCTTGGATCGGCTGAGCTTGCCCGAACTCGTGCGTGGCAGCGTACGCGGCGGCACAAGTTCGACGATGCAGTTCATGCCGGTGATGGCACGCACCTTGGCCTTGATCGCCTCCCTGAGGCGGGCGCGCTCGTCCATGTCGGTGGTGCGGCACTGCACCAGCACCGCCGGCGCTTCCTCGCCCTGCGCCGTGGTGATCGAGAAGGCGGCGATGTCGCCGGCCTTGAAGCCGGGCAGCTGCTCGATCGCCCACTCGATGTCCTGCGGCCAGTGGTTCTTGCCGTTGATGATGATCATGTCCTTGGCACGGCCGACGATGTAGAGCGCGCCGTCCTTCAGGTAGCCCATGTCGCCGGTGTCGAGCCACTCGCCGTGCAGCGCCGCGCGCGTCGACAGTTCGTCGCGGAAATAGCCGGTCATGATCGACGGACCGGCGACGAACACCTTGCCGATTGCGCGGTCGGGCAGCCGCGCGCCGGCCTCGTCGCGAATTTCGATCGCCATGTTCGGCAGCGCGACGCCGCAGTTGACGATGGCGCGCATGCGACCTTCCGATCCGGCGGCGGCATCCGCATCGCCCGACAGCAGCCGCT
>CAYVVV010000280.1:0-1570 GCA_964455325.1 uncultured Sphingosinicella sp.
GACAGCGATTCACGGTTCAGATCGATTCAATCTGAACCGATCGCGGTCTAGGCGATTTCCCGAAACCTGTGTAGCGTAGGGTTCGACGATGACTTGCGATGCGGCAAGCCTGTCCGCCGTTGCCATCATCGAAGCAAGCCGCGGCATCGGCCGCAAGTTCGGCAGCCAGTAGCACGCCGACGATTGGTCGGTCTGCACGACGGCGCGGCAAGACCGCGATCGCCGGACTGCGGCCAGTCATCGCCCGGTTGCGAACCGGCGCATGCGTGTTCCGTGGCCAACTCGCCACGCCGATCGAATGGCAGCTCAGACGGCGACCGCGCGCGCGCCCACCGCGGCAGGCGCGTAGAGGCCGCGGTTGTCCCAGTCGGGTGTGAACGCCTCGCTGATGCCAAGGACGGTCTCGGCCGCGCCTAGTACCAGCCGGCCGTCCGGCGCCAGCTGTGCATGCATGCGGTGCAGGATGTCGCGCTTGCACGCCGCGCCCAGGTACATCAGCACATTGCGGCACAGGATCACGTCGAACGCCCCGCCGAACGCCCAGCGATCGTTGAGATTTATCCGATCGAAGCGCACCATCGCGCGCACCGCCGGCTTCAGCTCCCAATATTCGCCGACCTTATCGAAGTGCTGGACGAGGCGATGGATGGTAAGCCCGCGCTGCACTTCGAACTGCGAATAGCGCGCCGTGCGAGCACGCTCGATGGCACGGCGCGACAGGTCGGTGCCGACGATGTCGATCGTCCAGCCCTGCCAGCGTTCGCGCTCCTCGGCGAACATCATCGCGATCGAGTAGGCCTCCTGACCGGTTGACGCCGCGGCGCTCCAGATCCGGATCCGGCGCACCGAGGCGCGCGCCGCGCGCAGGCGTGGCAGCACGCTCTGCCGAAGCAGTTCGAAGGGCAGGCCGTCACGGAAGAAGAACGTCTCGTTGTTGAGCATCGCCTCGACGATGTCGGTGGCGAGCACCTCGCCCGCGCCAGCCGCCTTCAGACGGTGCACCAGATCGGCCACCGTCGTGTAGCCGTGCGCGCGCGCAACCGGCGACAGCCGCGATTCGATGAGGTACGATTTGCTGCGCGCCAGTTCGAGGCCCGCGCGTGCACGCAGAATCGCCGCGAGGCAGTCGAATCCGGCGTCGTCGACCGTCATTTGACTCCCTCGAGGAGGCAGCCGATCGCAGAGGCAAGGCCGTCGATCGGCAGAATCTCGGCGGCAAGCCCCGCGCGGACGATCGCACCGGGCATTCCCCAGACGACCGACGTCGCCTGGTCCTGCGCGAGCATCGTGCCACCGACCGCAACCACCTCGCGCGCGCCGTCCAGCCCGTCCGATCCCATTCCGGTCAGCATCACGCCGAGCGTGCCGGCACCCCAGATTTCGGCGGCTGAACGCAGCATCGGATTGACCGACGGGCGGCAGAAGTTTTCAGGCGGCGCATCGGTCAGCCGCAACCTTACCAGCCCGCCGGCGCGCATCACTTCCATGTGTCGGCCGCCGGGCGCCACGTAAACGCATCCCGGTTCGACCGTCATGCGGTCGGAGCCTTCGCAGGCCTTCAGGTTGCTGC
>CAYVVV010000281.1:0-1537 GCA_964455325.1 uncultured Sphingosinicella sp.
CTGGCGATCGCCGCTGACATGGCGTCGGCGCTGAGCGCGGTTTCGTCGACGCTGCCGGTGATCATCGTCACCGTCGTCGCCTGGCTGTCCATCGCCGCGCGGATACTGTCGGCTGAGTTGCGCACGCTTTCGACGGTGTCGCGGATCGAGCCGTTGGCGGCGACGGTTCGCCGCGTCGCCTCCTGGATCGCGGCGATCTTGCCGGCGATGTCGTCGGTGGCGCGCGCGGTCTGCCCGGCGAGGCTCTTCACCTCCTGCGCGACGACGGCGAAGCCGCGGCCGGCCTCGCCCGCCCGCGCTGCCTCGATCGTCGCGTTGAGCGCCAGAAGGTTGGTCTGCCCGGCGATGTCGCGGATCAGGCTGACGATCGATTCGATCGCATTGCCGTGGCTTTCGAGCAGCGTCGCAGTTGCTTCGGCGTCGCTCGCCTCGCCGGTTGCCTTGTCGGCGATGCCGGCGGCTTCGTCGACCTGGCGCCGGGTCTGCTCGATGACGCGAATGAGGTCGGCGGCGGTTTCGGCGGCCTGCCGCATCGCCATCGCCGATTGTTCGGCGGCGGCGGCGACTTCGGCCGACTTCGCCAGCATGTCGCGCGCCTTTGCCGCGGCCGACGACGACTGCTGGCTGAGCGCCGCGGTGCGGCTGGAGGTCTGCTCGACGGCGCTCGCGATCAGTGTGCGGAACTTGTCGCCATAGGCCTTTAGTTCCTCGCTGCGCTGGCGGTCGCGCAGGATGAGCACGCGCGTCAGCACCAGGTCGACCTCGATCTGGCAGACCTTGTTGAGCGCGCGCAGCAGCTTCGCCAGCCGTGCCTTGTCGTCGACGAGCGCCACCAGGCTCTCGTAGGCGATATCATAGGCCTGGCTGAACGCACCGGTCGCCTGGAAGCTGTCGACACCCGACGCGAAGATGCCGTCGCCGTGCAGCGCCACGCGCTCCATCCAGGCAGCGTCGACCGGCTCGGTAAGGTTCTGGCGCGTGTAGGCGACGCTGTTCTCGGTCATCATCTTGCGGTGTTCGGGGGTGAGGTCGGCATGCCCGCCGGCAGCGGGGCCGAACGCCGCCCAGAATGCGTCCGCCATCGCCGGCGCGATCGGTTCGAGCACTTTCCAGAGTTCCGGCAGCATGCGCTGGTCATCGGCGGTAAAGCCATAGGCGGCGAGCCGTTCGGCACAAGAAACGCTACTGGTGTTGCTGGTCATCGATTCGGCCGTGAATCCAACGGTTGCGGTCCGGTGGGCGATACAGGATCGATAGTTAACGCCCCGCTAAATCATCATGTTGCGCAACGGGTGCGTTGCGCTAGCCTCGCCGGCATGATGAATGCTGCAGAGGCCCGCAAGCGATTGGCGGCGGTGCTTGAGCGCGCGGTCGGCGAAGCGGTCACCGTGACGGCGGTGGAGGCACTGTCGGGCGGAGCCGCCTCGCTGACATACGCCGTCGATGCCGAGCGCGCCGGGGTGCCGTGGCCGCTCGTTCTTCAGGTCAGCGCCTCGGACGACGAATCGGCGCGCACGCTGTCGCGCCCGCGGCAGGC
>CAYVVV010000282.1:0-1521 GCA_964455325.1 uncultured Sphingosinicella sp.
CGTGCTGTCCGACCTGCGCATGGGCCAGGAGCCGGGCTACGTGTTCGCCTTTGCGATCGCCGAGCGCAAGAGCCCTCCGGTTCCGATCGAGCCCGCGCGCGATGTAGGTGGCCGCGGGGACGCGAGGGCGGGCCTGGCCTGGCTGTGGCGGCGGATGTGGGGCGAGGATCTGCCGCCGCCGCGGTAGGGGCTTGCTGCGCAGATGCCTCGGCGCGGCTACGCGTCCCAGCTCTGCGGCAACAGCACGATGCCGTCCTCGTCGCTGTACAGCCACTGATCCGGCCGAAAGTCCGCGCCGCCGAAACTGACGGCGACATCGATTTCACCCGCGCCGGTCTTGCCGCTGACACGCGGATTGGTGCCGAGCGCCTTGATGCAGAAGTCCAGTGCATCGAGCTCGGCCGAATCGCGCACCGCGCCGAACACCACGACGCCGGCCCAGCCGTTAGCCAGCGCGAGGCCTGCGATCACATCGCCCAACAGTGCGCAGCGCAGAGAGCCGCCGCCGTCGATCACCAGCACCTGGCCGGTACCCGGCGACGACAGTACGCGCTTGACGAGTGCGTTGTCCTCGAAAACCTTGACGGTACGCACCGGGCCGGCCGTCCGCGTGCGCTTACCGAAGCGGCGGAACTGCGTATCGCAGCAGAGCCAGCTCGGCGCTTCGCGCCAGCGGTCCATCAAGTCAGCGGTTTTCGGTAAAGGGCTGTCGTTCATCGGGCGGCTCCGTCGCGGGTGCGCACGATATCGTGCGGGCATGGCAAAGGGTTCTACCGTCTACAAAGCCGAGCTCGGCATCAGCGACATCGACCGCGGTTACTACGCGCAACATACGCTGACGCTGGCGCTGCATCCGTCGGAAACTGAGCAGCGGCTGATGGTCCGATTGCTGGCGTTTGTTCTTCATGCAGGCCCGGCGCTCGCCTTCGGTCGCGGACTGTCGACCGACGACGAGCCGGACTTGTGGGCGCGTACGCCGACTGGCGAAATTGCGCTGTGGATCGATATTGGCCTGCCCGACCGGCGCGCGGTGCGCAAGGCGTGCGGGCGGGCAGCACGGGTGGTCGTGCTCGCCTACGGCGAACGGCGCGCTGCCGTGTGGTGGCGCGAGAACGCAGCAGAGTTCGCGCGCTGCCGCAACCTGACTGTGCAACTACTGCCCGATGCTGACGCGGCTGCGCTGGCCGCGCTGGCGGCCCGTTCGATGGCTTTGACAGCAACGCTGCAGGACGGCCGCGTCTGGCTCGCTTCGGACGCCACAGCCGTTGAATGCGCGGTGCGCCCGATGGCCGACTCCGGCTGACGGTCTCCGGCTGACAGTCTCCGGCTGACTGACGCCGACTGATCGACGCCGGCAAGGCGCCGATGCGCGGCACGCGCTCCACCTATTTTTCGTCGGCCCGAGCCGGCACGCATCGGCATCTACCGCTATTGGACTCCCGCAGACTTGCCTCGCGTCCGCGAAGCACTGGCCCGCGCCGGATACCTCCGTGAGGAGGAGACGGCCAATGCATAGCACAG